>CADBCZ010000051.1 GCA_902793335.1 uncultured Lachnospiraceae bacterium | reverse complement strand
TAAGAAACTGCACACTAAGATAGATATAAGAAATGAAATGCCGGATTTAATCTGCGGTAGAATTACAGCAGGTGAGAAATATATTCTGACGCATGACATGAAGAGTGAATTACAAAAATACATTGAAAATAATTATTCTGAAGTCAATTACAATGAACGAGGGATTAAGGTAGCAGAAAAAGATAGAGATGAACTGAAACATCATAAAGATGCAATAACAAAGGCAAAAAAAGGTTTGAAAGAAGCGTATTCAGCTCCATATATTGAAGTTGAGAAAAAATTGGAGGAGTTGGAGAAGTTAATAGATGTACCTTTCAAGATTGCAAAGGCTTTTGTTGATGAGCAGGAGAAAATTGAGAAAGAAAAAACAATAATGGATTATGCCATAGAGAAGGCAAAGGCGTTAGGTCCTGTCGGCGAAAAAATAATTCAGAGTGATGCTTTCTTTAATACGAAGTGGTTGAACAAGACATGTAAGGCAAAAACGTATCAGGATGAAATTGATGAAATTATCGCAAGGGCTTCGAGGGATTTGGCTTCAATTAATGCATCTGGTGGTGAACAAGTAAATATTTTAACTGCAAGGTATTTTGAAACACTATCAATGGATGGTGTTAAGAGTTTTATGGCTTCATTAGAAGATGATGATACATTTTCGGATGTATCTGCAATTCCATCTGAAAAAAATGTACTGGGTTACAAAGTGTTAAAGATTACTGCTACTGAAGATCAGATGGCTATATTGATGGATCAGATGGAACTTATGGGAATAGAGGTGGAAGAACTAGAGGATGGAATGCCTAAAGCTATGGAAGAATTGACAGAACCGACATTTGATTCATTTATTGCTTTTGATATAGAAACAACAGGAAGTAATGGTGCTGCAAATGGTGACGAGGAAGCAAAAATCACTGAGATAGGTGCAGTTAGGGTTGTGAACGGAAAAGTGACAGATAAATTTGACGAATTAGCAAATCCAGGTAGAAACATTGTTCCAAGAATTGCGCGCTTAACTCATATTACAAATGAGATGGTTGCTGATAAACCGCCAGTTGATGAGGTTATTAAAAAATTCAAAGAGTTTGTCGGTGATGACATATTAGTGGGGCACAACATAAAAAGCAGTGATCTACGGTATATTGTTAAAGCAGCAGATAAAGCGGGGATACATTTTGATAATGCCTTCCTCGATACATATATATTATCAAAGAAATACAAGGAAGAAAAGGGCTGGGAAAAGGTTAATCTGGGATACCTGGCAAAATACTATGGATTTGAACACAAAGAGGCTCATCGTGCGTGGAGTGACGCAGAGGTAAATGCTCAGGTATATTTTGAACTAAAGAAACTATAGTGGTATTTGATTAATACAACATAATATTTGAGGGATATGATTGAAATTCAGTGTTGTTTGGTAATGCTTATAGAGGTGGTTGAGCGAGGGGATTGAGAAAATATGAAATTAGATAGTAATAAATGATAACTATATTTAAAAATGAAAGGGAAAGGAAATTGTGGGAAAAAAGAATCGACCCGCTGATAAAGCGATTTCTTTCGATGAGAAAACGTTATCGATAACCGAGCTGAAAAAAATATGGGGCACCAAGAAACAGGATGATGGAACATTAATAATCACATCTTATAAGGGTGAGGATAAAGATGTTGTAATTCCATCGTCGTTTGGAAAAGTTGAAGTTACAGCAATTGATCCCGAAACATTTAGTCCATTTGTGCCAAGGCTAAATGATATTCAACAGAAAATTCGTACTGAAATAGCTTCAATTAGTTTCCCAGGTTCTATTCGCGAAATACCCGAAAATATGTTTACGAGAGATTACTCGTCTACAGGACGACCTGCATTGAAGAGAATAGTTCTTGGAGAAGGAATCTCAAAAATATGTGATCGTGCGTTTTATGGTTGTAACGGCATTGAGGAAATTTCTATTCCAGAAAGTGTGAGAGAGATTGGAACATATGCTTTTGAGGGCTGTACGAAGTTGAAGAAAATAACTATCCCAAGTCATATTACCATAATGCCACAAGGTCTTTTTGATAATACTGGTTTTGAGAACTTTGTAGTAGAGGATCAATTTACAACCATCGGAGAAGGAATTTTTTATGGATGTAAAAAATTGAAATCAATTAAACTTCCGAGCTTTATGACTGAGATACCGTCGAGTATGTTTAAAGGATGCGTGGCATTACAGAATTTTGATTTTCCTGCAAGCGTTACTTCTATAGGAAGATATGCATTTGCAGATAGTGGACTAAAAAAAGTCGAAATTCCTGATGGTATAAAGACAATAGGAGATGGAGCATTTTCCGGGTGTAGGAAACTTGAAAAAATAAAAATACCTAAAGATGCTGTTATAGGGGAATCTGCATTTTCTGATTGTGATGCACTAGCAGATAAAGATGGAATCATTGTGGTTGGAAATATTTTTTATGGCATCTTAAATCCCAACGGTTATGGGGAACTGTCACCGAAATTGCAGATAAAACCGGTTATTATAGGAGAAAATATCAAAAAGGTGTCTGTTCCTATATATAAGTTGCCTCAGATAGTATGTAGAGAGTACGATGGTGAAGGGAACACAATTAGTATAGATTCAATAGCTGTTGGAGATAGTGTTGAGTTTGGAAGATTTCCAATAGACAATACTTACAAAATGAACCCTATCAAATGGATGGTTTTGGCAAAAGAAGACGAGAAAGTACTTCTTGTGTCAACCAACGATATAATTAGTCTTGATCGTTGTGTTAAGCAAGAAGGTGTTTGGGCAGATAGTTATGTCAGGAAAATGCTTAATAATGGTTTTATAAATGTTGCTTTTACCGAAAAAGAACGTAAACAGATAGTTACTGTCACTGTCAACACACCTAAGAATAAAAAAAATGAAATAGATGGAGGTCCGGATACTAAGGACAAGATTTTTCTCCTTAGTGTTGAAGAGGTTGAAAAGTATTTGCCAAATCAAGAAAGTAGAAAATCGAAGCCGACAGAGTATGCATACAAACAGCGACCAACCAAAAGAGATTGGGGATACTGGCAACTTCGTACACCTGGGAAAAGTTATTTTGGTTCAGTAGCTGTTTCTGATGACTCTGGAGACTACTGTGCAATGACGGGTGATCATAGTGGATACAGTTATGTTAGACCTGCTATGTGGGTTAAAAATATTTGAATTTTTGCAACATTGTACCTATGGATGGGATGGACAAATAGGGATGATACTATTACCATTTATATTGATAAAGCATCACCTGAAAGATTGGTTGATATGGCGCAGAAAAATACAGTGTATGACTTGATGAAAATGGGGGATTATATGTCTGGTGTAAGTAAAGCTAAGGTAGCTAAACTAATATCTAACGATTCTGACTGGTTTGTCGGTACATTTATAAAAATCTATTGTACTGATAATAAGGATGATATTATTAAGGATTTTGTTAAAATCTATAATGAATTGAATGATAAGTATATGAGTCCGCTTATTGATACTGAACAGTTCGAGGAATATCCGACTCATATAACAAAGAAAAACTGTTCTTGTGACGCGGATGGAGTGGTTTTTGATATCGGAGCAATATGCATGGAGTGGTTCGGATATGTAGATGATGAATATTGTAAAGAGATTATAAAGCCTACACCGTTGGTAAGAAGGGTTGATAATTATGATAGTTATGAAATAGCCCCATTCAACTATGATTGTGTTGAAGTTACAATGAAAAAAATGATGAAATTATATAGCAAATTGGAATATGAAGGTGTCGTTACAATAGAGAATGGAATGGTAAGATACACTAGTTGGGAAGGTTCAGTCAAAAGCTATATAATTGGTAACAGGAGTGATTATACATACACTTATAGCAAGATAAAAAAAGATGCTCTTAAATACCTGAAAGATGGTGAACCGTATGGTTTGATGCATCTCGAACAAAGAGATGTCTTCAAACTATGGGATAATGATGAAAGTGTAAATATAAAAGATGATATTCGTGAAGCAGTATTGGGATGGTATTCGCATTATAAGTCAGAAAAAGCTGATGACGAAATAATGGATATAATTCTGAATAATACTTATAAAAGTGATAAGTATGCAATTATGCTTATAGGGATATGCGCATCAATTAATCCTGTTGAAGTGAAGGAATACTTGCAGGAACATAAGAGAAAAATTAATAACCTGCTTAAATCTGATGAAAGCAATCGAGAATTGCTTATTTCTTCTGTTTCAGAGGAGATAGAAAAGGGTAAAAGGGATATATTGAGTATATTTTATAATTAGGAGATCGGTAAAGTAATTTAGAGGGGTGAATTATTTATTTATGAAGGTGGTTGACTCAGGGTACAAGATAGATTTACATATACATTCTGTATATTCTCGTTCTAAGGATAGGGGAAAGGTGGCCTTCAATACGATAGATAACATTGGCGTTCTGGCAGAGAAGCTGAACGCCAATGGTGTTCAAATGTGCGCAATTACGGATCATGACGCATTCGGATTCGATATGTACAAGGCACTGAAAACCTACGAAAATGATGTGCAGTGTTCTGTTATAAAAGTGTTTCCCGGTATCGAATTTACGGTTGAGTTTATGGGAGAAGACGGTCCAACCGTGCTACATGTAATTGCTGTATTTAATGATGAGGATGAAGCAAAAGTGGCGAAGATCGCCGATTGTTTGTTAGATAATAAGGGAAAAACTGCATATGACAAGAATGAAGCTTTTTCGGAAGAAAAGTTCCTTTCCATTCTGAGAAGCATTGATTTGGATACAGTCCTTATTGTTCATCAGAAGAGCTCTTTGACATCATCTCATCCGTATAAAAATGATGCGAAGACTGTTGGAGAAGAGAAATTCCAAGAGTTTGTGTACACTGATTATTTTGAGGCTTTTGAATTCAAAAACCGTAAGAATGAGGTGTTCAATAAGAATTTTCTGAATGCACAGGATCTGACTGAGGATATTCGGTTCATTACGGGGTCCGATTGTCATGATTGGCAGCATTATCCAAAAGAGACGGAAAAAGATAATACAGATTTCGTTTATACTTATGTGAAATGCCTTCCTTGCTTCAGAGGGCTGGTTATGGCGATAACAGATCATAGAAGAATAAAGACTGTCAACAGCTTCTTTAATCCTACGGAGACTTACACGAAGAACCTGCAGATTACGATTGATGGTGAGGCTTATGAGATACCTCTATCGAGGGGAATCAATGTAATTATAGGGGATAATTCGATTGGAAAGTCATTGCTTCTACATAAATTGACAGAATTCAGAAAACGAAAAGATAATTTACTGGGAAGCCGAGTTGTACAGGGGTACGAGAAATACTTAAAGAAGCATAAAATTGAAATAGACACAATCATTCCGCCTGCTGAAGTTTTTGCGTTTGATATGCAAGGCGAAATCAGAGACAAATTCGAACAGGAAAAAATCAAGTCGGATGATTTTTTGAAAAGGTATTATCCGGCACCCATTAAACCAGGGGCATATCGAGAGAAAATACAGCGGAAGCTAAAAGTGATATTCGATTATCTGGAAGAAAAATATTCTATAGAGATAATGGAGTCTCAGCTTGGGAGGTTTAAGGTAATTGACGAGGTTATAAAAAAGGCTGAAAGTATCACGTTCGTTGGATCAGTTACCAAAAACAACAAGAGAGTTGCTGGGTATCAGAGTATTAGTGAAGATCTGGATAGCATTGTTGAACAGATAGACACTTTACGAAATAATAATTGGATAGATCAGGATGATAAGAACCAGCTGGAGTATATAATAGAACAGCTGGATGGTATGTCGATGCGCTACGAAAAGAAAAAGAGAAGGGCGGAGAGAGAAAATACCAAAATTGCATTATTCCAAGATGCTGTCAGCAAATTTAAGCAGAAGTACAAATCATCTGTTTCAGATACACAAAAGAAGTTATCAACGTATAATGAGAACATTGATTCTGCGGCAGAGGCGATTGCTGATATTATCAAACGAAGACAGAAATTGGAGATGCCTGACTTTGCCATTGAAAAGGAAACGGTGCAAATCCAGACCGAAAGAGTTCACGATTATGAATTTAATAGCAGGCTTGGAATTACAGAAATTGATGAGGATTATGTAAAAAATCTTTTCGAGGCAGAATTAAACAAAGGAAAGAAGACTATTCTTGAACTGTCGCAAGAAGAACTGGCAAAAAGACTTTCATATTATAACGGGACTCCGGCAGATGCACTGGAAGAACTGAAAAATAGAATCCAGGCACGTATGGATGATGATCTTGCTAATAAGTTCACGATTACTCAGGCTGGCAATGATCGGACACAAGAATTATCATCCGGATTTAATTCACAGATATATTTTGATATTTTATCTTATGAAACTAGTCATGATGGTACTTATTTAATTGATCAGCCAGAGGATAATATTTCTCAGAAGGCAATACGAGAATATCTACTGGATAGATTTAAGGTTATGGGTGAAAACAGACAGGTCATAATTGTGACTCATAACCCGCAGTTTATAGTAAATCTTGATGTAGATAATGTCATTTTTATCGGCAAAGAAAAAGATAGGATTTTCATTCAGTCGGGAGCTCTTGAATATAAGGATGCGAATTACAACATCTTGGATATTATATCAAATCACATCGAGGGCGGCCTGGATACATTGAGAAGGAGATGGAAACGTTATGAAAAGAATGCTTCAGTTTAAGAAAACGGATGCGGGTTATGCCTGTTTTGAAAATAATGAGAATGTCTTTGAGATATCGAAATCCAATCTTCAGTTTGATGTTAAGGCGTTCTATAAGGCATTTTATAGCGAGGACAAGGACTTTGAAGACATTGAGATAGAGAACTGCATTCCTGATGATAAGAATGCGAAGCACATATATGAATGCATTATTCAGCTCATGACAAAAATCAATGAGAAGCTAGTTGAGCTACCTGACTATAGTGCTGATGAGCAAAATGAAAATGATATTTCAGAAGAAGAATGAATTGGTGTTATTATGATAGGAAAATATAAAGTGATCACACTTTGAGGTAGTATCAGATTCAAGGGTCAGGAATTAACTAAGGATTGGAAATGTCTTGGGGTGATATATCCAGAACAACTGCAAGAAATGGTGGGTTCAGGACCATATATAAATCAGGATTATTATGATTTGGTAATGTAAATGTATTATAATGGTATTCCGCATTTGCTTGCACCTGTTGTGTTTGATAGCCACCGATTGTTTGGAATGCTTGATTGGGTGGAAACAGAGATGATGAGACGATAAGAGAACTTCGCATCGTTGAAAGTTTAGAATATTAATTCGTATAATAAAAAGTATAGTGGAGAGTTATTGCCTAGAATACTTGTCATTATTGTTGAATACTCAGAATTTATGA
This sequence comes from uncultured Lachnospiraceae bacterium, assembly GCA_902793335.1. Classification (GTDB taxonomy): domain Bacteria; phylum Bacillota; class Clostridia; order Lachnospirales; family Lachnospiraceae; genus CAG-590. Next base: position 22,280 of record CADBCZ010000051.1, on the reverse strand, counting down.
TTGATTATAAATCGGAATTTGAGTCGGTACTTGATAGAATTAGTCGTTTGGGTAGAGCTGCAGGAATTCATTTGATTATTGCTACTCAACGACCAACAGTTGACGTGGTTATAAGCTCGATTAAAGCCAATTTACCATGCAGAGCGTCATTTACAGTAGTAGATTCAAGGGAAAGCAATGCAATTTTGAATAAGGCAGGATTTCAGCGTTTGTGTGGAGCAGGAGATATGTTGTTTTCTCTGAATGTATCTATTGAGACAGAACATGTTCAAACAGCTTATGTTTCAGAAAATGAGATAAAGAGTGTTGTTGAATTTATGAAGCAATATAGTTAATATTCTATTCTCATCAAAGAAAATGCCAATCATATCAGGAGGACACGTATATGAAAGATGAATACGAAACTCAAAAGATATGTAATATAACAGACTATGTAACGAAAATACGGTATAAAGTTATTTACAGAAGTTCTGCTGATAGATACGAGATCTGGACACAGTTTCGTGATGATTTGGGTAAACTACATCGTAATAGAATAACATTTGTTGAGGCAATTTCAGTTGAAGCAGACAAAGATAAAACAATTGCGTATGTGAATGATTATCTCGTAGCAAATCATATTAATATCTATGAAGACAAGCAAAATAAGTGTAATGTAGGTAGTCGTCAGAGTGCTCAAAAGGCAAATGGACCACAGAAGATTATACCGGTTCATACATTTGAAAAACATGATTGTAAGGATTTAGAGCAATTATTTAAAGAGTGGAGAAAAGCTCAATCTGAAGAACCGGATGACATATGGAAATTAACAAAAGGAACAGCTGTTAATATTTCTAAGGATCATTTTCGTAGGGATGGAATCATTGATGAAGAAATATTCAGAAGAGAAAAAACTAAAATTCTTTTTATATCTTCTGAGGCAAATGATGATGAATACAGTGCTAAGTATAATGATTCTCCAAGTACGGTAGATGATTATATAAGTTATCATTTAAGTCGACATGATGATTGGAAAGGCAAGATGAGAGAACGTCTTTCTGAATTATATAAAGTATTAAGTCATACAGAAAGAAATAGTATGGATAATCCGGATGCTGCACTTCATTTTGCAGTCATGGATATAAATAAACGAGGTGGCGGAGCTTTAGTGGCTAATGATAATCATATCGAAAACTACTGCAAACAATATGCTTCATTTATTAGGAATAAAATTGAGATAATCAATCTGGATATAGTGGCTATAATTGGAACGAATTTATATAATATGGATTTGCATGGTAAATATTTGGGTGCAATCAAAGATGGAGATAAGGATTATTTTGTAATTGATGGGAAATCAGTTCCGATTTTGAGTTTATGGCAAACCGCTTATTATCAAGGACGGTGCGGAGTGGCAAAAGGTTATGAGGATAATAAAATAATTGGTAAGCAGGTTGCTAAGGTTTTGGATGAGATGAGGAAGTATGGGGTGTGAAGTATAAGGTGAGATAATACGGTGAATAATAAATGTTATATAAGGAAAATAAAAATATATATTGAAGAGGTGCTGGACAAATATGAATATAGGAGAGATAGTTACTTTTACAAAAAATAAAGATTATATAATGGTTAATGACAATTTGGGAAAGGGGTCATTTGGAAAAACGGTATTGGTTAAAGATCCGTATATAGACGAGTTGTTTGTTGTGAAAAAATATTCACCCGATGAAGAGGCTGACAAGGAAAGATTTTATAAAAACTTTTTGGATGAAATAAAAATAATGTATAGATTAAATCATCAGAACATTGTTCGTATTTATAATTATTATTCATATCCAAATCAATATACTGGATACATATTTATGGAATATATAGACGGGGAAAGAATTGATCAGTTTTTTGAAAACTATAATTTGCGACCTTTCGGATTTCCGGATTTGAATAATGTATTTTTGCAATTAATTGATGGTTTTACATACATGGAGGAAAATAAAATTATTCATAGAGATATAAGAGAAGGAAATATTTTAATTGACAATAATGGAGTTGTAAAAATTATTGATTTTGGTATAGGGAAAATATTTGAAAACACTGCTTCTGAAAATGATAGCTTGTTTTCAGATATTAATCGAGAAAACTCGGATACATTACCTCAAGAGTATTTTGAAGGAAAGTATACTTCTAAGACAGATATGTTTTATATTGGAGAATTAATAAATAGATTGATTCGTACCAAAATAGAGGATGAGGATAATGATTTTTCGTATCAAAATATTATTGAAAAAATGATGAGCAAAAATCCAAAAGATAGGTTTGAAAATTTTGGACAAATAAAATCTGAAATAGGATCATTTAAATTTAATGAGGAATCATTTACAGAAAAAGATAAAGAAATATATCGAGAATTTTCCAATTCTATGTTTAAGACATTATTAGTTTTTGAAGATTACAAAAAATTTAATTTAGATATTAATAAATTTTCGGAGACATTAGAAAATGCTTTGAATAATAGTATTTTTGAAAATGAAATACAAAATAATAGTCTTATCCTTGATTCTTTAATATTAAGTGGATATAAATATAATCCTAATATATTGATTTCGAGAGAAACGGTTAGTAATTTTTTAGATTGGTTTAATCTATATGATGAAGAAACAAAAAAATTAATATTGAATAATTTAAAAACGAAAATGGAAATTAAAATGGTAGAAGAAACTTATAACGAGTTACCATTTGATTAATAAATGTAAGATTAGCATATATTATATTCTTGTAAAAATTGATGGAGATGTTGAAACAATATAGCTTGTTGTGTCCGGTGGAAATTAGTTTATGGATTTATGATGCTTGTTTTGGCTGGGAATTGGTTATGGAAGTTAAACTGGTAAAACCGACACATAGAAATATAATTTCAAAATATGGACAAGCTGAAGGGTTGAATATTTACAGTTATGTTAAAAATCTATTGTGTTTTTCATAAAGAAAAGGAGATTGATATGGAGATATCAGATGTTAAAGAGCTTCTTAATAAGGGTGAAAAAATAGATGTTGAGTGTAAGGAATCTGATAGCAAACTTGCTAAATCTCTATGGGACACCTATTCATCTTTTGCAAACACCAATGGGGGCTATATATTATTAGGTGTTAAAGAGAATAAGAAAAAGAAATTAGCTGGAGAAAAATTTGAAATTCAAGGGATAAAAAACTATGATGTCCAAATTAAATCATTTTGGGACACTATCAATAGCAACAAAGTTAATAAAAACATTCTCACAGATGACGATGTTCAAGTTGTTAAAATTCCGGATTCAGAGTTAGCAGTAATCGTTATATATGTACCTCGTGCTGATTATAATACTAGACCAATATTTTTAAATGGAAATCCTTACAACGGAACTTATAAGAGAAATCATGAAGGTGATTATCATGCTACTGAGGATGAAGTTAATGCTATGTTGCGTGACCAAAAAGCTGAAGGAAATGATGGACTTGTCTTGGAACATTACGATATGGATGATATTGACGCAGATACACTTAGTCATTATAGAACTATGTTTCAGAACAATAACCCCGATCATGTATGGAATCAATATAACAACAAAAAATTTTTATTGATGCTTGGAGGATATAAAAAGGATCGAAACAAAGGGACTGAAGGACTTACTATTGCTGGCTTACTTATGTTTGGAAAAGGCCTTTCTATAAGAGATAGATTCTCTAATTTGATGATGGATTATCGAGATGAAAGTCAGATAACATCAGATATGAGGTGGTCAGATCGTGTTACATATGATGGAACTTGGGAGAATAATCTTTTCAATTTTTTCATGAAAGTATCACCGAAATTAACATCTGATTTAAAAAGACCATTTGTATTAGAGAACCAACAGAGAATAGACGATACACCTATACACAAGGCGATTAGAGAAGCTTTTGTTAATATGATAATTCATTCAGATTACTTATTAGATGCGGGGACACTTAAGATTATCAAGAAGCATGATGAGTATATTTTTACCAATCCCGGTAACTTGAAGCTTTCGGTTGAAGAGATTTATAGGGGAGGTAATTCTAAATCAAGAAATCCTAATATGCAGTTAATGCTTAGGATGGTTGGATTTGGTGATAATGCTGGTTCTGGCATACCTACAATACTAAGTGCATGGAAACAGGCAGATTGGATAGAACCAGAATTATATGAAGATACTAAATTGAATCAGGTTACTCTTACGCTGAAGACATTAGCTACTTGGACAAAATCGGTTGATGAATTACAGAATAATGTCGAAAATATTCCAGGTATATCAAAAGAAAATGCAATAGCAATGAGGAATGCACTATCTGTGTATAACTTGGGAATATCGCCTGAGGTGCGTGCAAATATGACTGATGTTGCTAAAGCTATTTCTAATTTGATGAAAAACACCATAGATTTCTCAGGATTAAATGAAACTCTGTTACAATTTGCTGAAATAAGTCGGAAGTTGCAGCATCCTGTAAGTGATAATACGAGAAATCTTGTAAGACTTATATCCGAGGTGTTAATGCCTAACATTGAATCAGCGAATAAATCAGCGAATAAATCAGCGAATAAATCAGCGAATAAATCAGCAGATTTAGATGATGGATCAGCGAATAAATCAGTTGATTTGTTATATGATAGCAATAGTGAAACAATAAACCTCACTAAACGTCAAGCTCAGATATTATCTTTGATGGAAATTGAAAAAGAATATACTACTGAGACTATCGCTACACTAATAGGCTTGAAAGGTCCAAGAACTAGACAATTAATAAAGGAACTTGTTGAACTCGGATTGGTTGAGAGTATAGGTACAACTAAGGATCGTAGATATAGAAAAATAAATCATTAATGGATGATAATGAGTGTGGATGGAATGAGTTTTTTTAAGAAGAAATCGGTAAAGTGAGAGGGGTGCACAAATGACGAAGATCAAAATAAAAAGCAATCCATATACGAGAGAAATATCCTATCTTGTCATGGGGGACAATGAGGATAATTGGGTTGACGTAAAAGAAATTGATGAAAGAAGCAGACTTAGAGAGACTGATTCAGAAAGGTCTTTTTTGCCTTTTAAGATAAGAGAAATCATCAATATTATTTTGAAAGAATACTATGTTGGTCGTGAAAAGATTGAATTGTTATTTGAGGGTACTCAGGATGAGTATGCCGAAATTGCTAATGTATGTGAAGCTAAAGATGTAAAAGATAAGATTAATCTGTATCGAACCAATACTATTCTTGAGAATGCACGTTTTATTAAGGGTGATATTAAAGAAATATTTGAAAAGGTCAATCCGGTTATAGAAAGTATTATGAAAAATGATTCTTCTGTAATTCTTGGATTGGATAAGGTATCTAAGGCTTTAGATGATGTCATTCCTCTTTGTGTCTTTGGAAATTATAGTGCCGGTAAATCGACATTTATTAATGCTTTGATTGGAGCAGAGATACTTCCTAGTGGTGGAGATCCGGTCACAGCTAAAATCTATGAAATAAGAAATTCAGATCAGCCAGATCAGGCTAAAATAATCTTTGATTATCGAGAAGAAAGAATTGAGATATCAATCGAGGGTGATACGTATAGAGTATTGCGGGGCAATAAAGATGCTGACATACTAAAGAATATTAAGGATGAGATTGATAATGATGGAACTCATAACTTATATTCGATGGTGCGGATATCTCTTGGAATAATTAATAGCTTTGAAAAGCGAGATAAAGAGACAACGGAGATAGGTAATGTAATAACAATTAAAGTACCATTTCTTGTGAAAGGTGTTATTGGCAACTCTGCTAATAAATTCGTAATTTTTGATACTCCTGGGTCTAATTCTAATTCGAATCAAGACCACTCAAAAGTATTAGCTGAAGCGATGAAAGGTTTTTCTAATGGTATACCAATCTGGGTTACACAATATGATGCACATGATACTAAGGATAATGCAGAATTATGTAATAAGGTATTGGCGATAGATTCATTGGACAAGCGTTTCACTATGATTATATTCAATAAGGCAGATGATGCTGATCTCCCGGAAGACGGATTCTCAGAGAAACAGGTCAAGGAAATACTTGAATATAGAGCAATAGAGAAGATGTATGCTAGTGGTATATTCTTTGTTTCTTCCATTATGGGGTTGGGCGGAAAGAATGGTGGTGAGTTTGTAGATCGTTTCTACCGGAAAACATTTAGAACTCAGAGTCCAACATTTTCTGATCCTGATGACATAGATTATATGTCATTGTATAGATACAACATCATGCCGGAACAGATTAAACAGAATGCTATGGAATACTCAATGAAAAATGATAATTTGATTTATTCTAACAGTGGTCTTTATTGTATCGAGAAAGAAATAGAAAACTTTGGAAGTAAACATTCAGCATATAACAAGTGTCAAATGGTATTAGCGTTTCTTAGTGATGTGATTGATAAAACTAATCTCAGTATTGAAGAAACAACAAAAGTATTGATTGATGCGCGTGATAAGAGTAACAAAGAATTAGATAGCAAAACAGTTAAACTTCAAGGCGATATCGGACGATTGGCAAAGAATATGGACGAGGCTAATTGTCGTAAATCTAAGGAAGATGTTGAAAAATACGTTGAAGATAAGCTTAATTACAAATTTGATGTTCAGGAATTGTCTGAAATGGATGAGACTAGAAGAAAAGAGAATTTCGATGAAAATAATTTTGCCTCTAAAGAGAAAGATTTTGAAGATGCAAAAGATAAACTATGGGATCATTTGAAAGAAAGTAGTCAGGGTCTATTTAAGAAGAATATTATTACTTCTTTAAAGACAATATCCAATGACTTATCCAATGATATTAAAGAGGTCAAAGATTCGAAAGAAAAAATGGAGAATACTGAGAAGGATTTGGATAAGTTGAGTTCTGATCAGATAATTGATTATGTCATCAAATCGTACAAAATTAATTTGGACGATGCTCAAGAAAGATTATCATCTCATTTAGATGAATATTGGCGAGATAAGGAGTTTGATTTTAAAAAGAAAATTATATTGGAAATTACAAAAACAGATGCACTTTCTGAATCTCAACGAGAGGAATTATCAGATATGATTCAGAAATTTGATGTTAACGATTTTAAGAATCAGGCGGAATTGGTTTTTGTAAGAAAAAGATTTTTAAAGGGTCAGCTTCTTAGAATGGTTCATTTGAATGATGATGAAAAATTGAATACCAGACGATTGGCTAAGAGCTATAATAGTAGGATTAATAAGATTGTCAATGAGATGTCACAGAAAATGAATGGTGACTGTTATACACAGTTTAAGATATGGGAAGAAAAATTATTGGCAGAGATTAATGCTAATCTTACAGAATATAATCCAGAATTAAAAAGTATTGCAGAACTTATTAGAATTGAGACGGATAAGATTACAGAATTGGAGAATAATCAGAAATTAATACAGTCTTCTTTGGATACAATTAAGGATTTAATGGCGTGGAAAATTGTGGAAGGAGAGTAAAATATGGGGGTAAAAAATGCTTTTAAGAAAATTGGGGGTAAAGCAGGCGATAAGGTAGCTAAGCTTTCTGCATTAAGTCCTGCACAGGTTGAAAATGTTCAATTATTGAGAGAAAAATATCTTCTTGAAATGCCTGATCCAAATGATCCCACAGCACGTAAACAGACTGAAAGGTTAATGGCTGCTAGTAGTGTTGAAATCTTTAATGCTTATCTTTCTCAGATAAAAGATTTGTATTTGCCAATCAAAAATGATGCGGAATACGATAAAGATTTTGATGATGGTCATAATATCCGGTATATCAATATTACGAAGTGGGTTACAGATAAGAGAGAAAATAATCTCGAAAAATTGGTTAATGTATATGCGGTTTTATCTGATGAGGATTGCAATATCGCTTTAATATTTAATAGGAAACAAAATATCACTCAAGTTTATTTGGCTATTGTTAACACAAAGAATTCTTCGAGCAGTACAGACGTTGATAATTATAAGGATCAAATAATAGAGGCTATAAGAGGTAATTTTCCGGGTGCAGAATGGAATGAATCAGGTATAGGTGTATTACCCTGTTTTGAAGATGATAAGCAATATTCTATTGCAACTGCATCTAATATACCGACAGAGAAATCAGAGAAATTTGTTAGTCAGACAATTGAAAAATTGATAGATGGAATAATACCTGACACAAATAGGAAAGAATATACTCTTGTTTTGCTTGCAACTCCGATTTTGGATGTGGAAGATAGGAAACTAAAGCTTGGTGAATTCTATTCGGGAATGGCACCGTATGCATCATGGTCGACTAATTTTCAAAGAACTGAGAATGAGAGTTTCAGTTCGTCAGCTACGGTTGGTGTTAATGTTGGAGCAAGCGCGGGAGTTCAGAATGGAGTTAATAGTTCGGTGACAGATACTGATAGCGTCACGGATAGTTCTTCTGAGACTAATACAGAATCAAGTAGTCATGCGGTAACTGACAGCACTACGAAATCAGAAATGGATAATTCGTCTCATTCTGATGGTACATCGACCACTAAGACAGATACGAAGGGAAGTAGTAATACTGTGGGTGGTGGTACTTCAACTCAAAATGGATTAAATAAAAATGGAAGTGTGAGTGTACTTGTAGCTTCGGGTTCTATTGGAACAACTGAGTCTACTTCGATAAATACTGCTTATAATAATGCTTGGAGTAAAAGTACTGCTGAAGCGTTAGGCAAGACCGCAACAGATACTATAACGAAAGGTGTTACTAATGCAGTAGGAAATAGTATAAGCAAGACGACAGGAACTGCTGTTGCTAATACATTGGGAAAAGCAGTTACTTCTTCAATGGCAAAAACTGCTGGTTTATCAAAAGCGGTTAATTTTGGCGGTAATATAGGCGCTAACTTTGCTAGGTCATCAACGACAACAGCTATGCTTGGAAAGAATGAAGGTATTACTCAGAATTACACTAATTTCAATGTACAACATGCTCTCGAATTGTTAAAAGAACAGATGAAACGTTTTGAGCAAAGTACAGCTTTGGGTATGTGGGATTTTGCTGCTTATGTTGTGAGTGAGGATCCTAATGTTGCAAGTAATGTTGCTCATTCTTATTTGGCGTTAACGTTGGGTGAAGGTTCTTACATGTCTAAGTCTGCAATTAATACATGGCGTGGAAACGTGGAATCAGAGAGCGGACAGGCAAAAGAGATAATGGAATATATTAAGATGCTTAGACATCCTGTATTTGGATTAAATCCGGCAGTGGTTGGTAAGATTAAAGACGGAGAAGTTAAAGTAGAGGTGGACGAAGAAACAGAATTTATTGTATATCCGCCGATTGTAACAGCCACAACGAGTTTATCAGGAAAAGAACTTGCGTATTCATTAAATTTTCCACAGAAATCAATAGCGGGTTTACCGGTAATTGAATGTGTTGAGTTCGGAAGAAATGTTGTTACATATGAGAACGAAGGTCAGGATTGTAAAAAAATCTGGCTCGGTAATATTTTTCATATGAATCATGAAGAAAATACGGATGTCAATCTTTCAAAAAAATCACTGGCTTCTCATACATTTATAACTGGTAGTACCGGTTCAGGAAAAAGTAATACCGTGTATCATATGTTAAATAGCTTACTAGAGAAGGATGTAAAATTCCTTGTTGTTGAACCTGCAAAGGGTGAATACAAAAAGGTGTTTGGCAGCAGAAAGGATGTTACGGTTTTAGGGACAAATCCTTTGATTAGCAAATTACTTAGGATTAATCCTTTTAGTTTTCCAAAAAATATTCATGTTTTAGAACATATGGATCGTTTGGTTGAGATTTTTAATGTATGTTGGCCTATGTATGCAGCTATGCCTGCAGTTTTGAAAAATGCAGTTGAAAAAGCATATGTTGATTGTGGTTGGGATATTATAAAATCTATTAATAGATACGGAGAAGAGATATATCCTTCATTTGAAGATGTAGCGAGAAACGTAAAAGAGATTATTGATACAAGTGAATATGACAATGACAATAAGGGTGCATATAAAGGTTCTTTACTCACAAGATTACAATCACTATGTAACGGAATCAACGGTATGATTTTCTCGGCAGATGAAATATCGCAGAAAGACTTATTTGATGAGAATGTTATCGTTGATTTGAGTAGAGTGGGGTCTGGCGAAACAAAGTCGTTGATTATGGGCATGATGGTGCTTAAACTTCAGGAATACCGTATGTCAAATGCTGATGATATTAATGCTGAACTTAAACATATTACCGTACTTGAAGAGGCACATAATTTATTGAGAAGAACGTCGGTTGACCATTCTTCTGAAGGTAGCAATTTACTTGGCAAGAGTGTGGAAATGCTTTCAAATGCAATTGCAGAAATGCGTACATATGGAGAGGGATTTATTATTGCTGATCAGGCACCGGGACTTATGGATATGTCTGTTATCAGAAACACTAACACAAAAATCATTTTAAGGCTACCGGACCAAAGCGATCGCGAGCTTGTTGGAAAAGCAGCAAATTTGAATGAAGATCAGATTACAGAACTAGCGAAATTACCATGTGGTGTTGCTGCAGTATATCAAAATGAATGGATACAACCGGTATTATGTAAGGTTGATTTGTTTGAGGTTTCGGATATTCCGTATTCATTTTCACCTGATGAAAATGATTTGAATAGTAATTACAAGACAGAGGTGGAAAAAACACTTTTGGATTGTATTATGGAAAATGAGATATTCCGTAAAGGAAATAAGAATGATTTAAGTACGATAAAATCAAAGATAATTCGTTCAAAACTTGAAACATGTGTAAAACTTGATTTTGTTGAATATCTTGATAGCGATGGTGAAAACGGAATGGAATCATTGCGAACATTGATATATGATTTGTTATCTGCTGAGAATGCAATTATAGAATCTAAACATTGTAATGATATTGTTGAGTGGACGAGGTCGGTTGTTGACAGATTATCACCTTCTCTCAAATCATACTCTAATAAACAGATTGATTTAGCTCTAGCTCTTATATTATATGAGCAAACTTTACGAGATGCTTCTTATGGATCTGTATTCTGCAGATTTACAGAAGTATATAAGGATGAAGGAGGGGTGTACTAATGTCGGAAATTAAATCGCGTGATGTAAGCGAAACGAAAAAGCCGGAGGTTGAAAATTATAAAAATATTCAACCGGAGAAAGGAACAACGGTTTCTGAGGCAATGAATTATTGGGATAAGTTGTTCGGAAAAGAAACTAATGAGGTTGACAATGCTGAATGGGGCGGAAAGGATAATGATAGTGAAAGTGATTATAATAAAAAAGGACTCAATGATAAAATAGGTGATATTGAAAAAATAGACTTACAGAAAGTTGCAAGGCATTACATTAATGATTTGAAAGAGCAATCAGAATTTCCAGATACGATTAAAATAGATAGTTTAGATATTTCGAAGCTTGAAAAAATATCCGCAGAGAAAAATTCTATTATGAGAGAAGAATTTGATGATAACAAATCTAAGCTTCGTAAAGAGTGGGAGAAACTAAATGGTAAAGAGTGGCCAAGATATACCGAAGATATTAAAAATGAAAATGGTATAACTATAAGAAAGGCTGGTGATTGTTATGATGCACACCATATTCAGCCACTTGAATTAGGAGGGAAAAATGAGGCGAGTAATATTACCCCGTTGAACTTAAAGAAACATCAGAGTATTCACTCTGTAAATGGAAGTTGTACATTGTTAGTCGAAAAAGTCAAAACAATTTAGGAGGTATTTATGGACAAGAAAGAGTATTTGTTTGAAGTGAAAAGATGTGAACTTAGTACAAAAAAAATAAATCAAATAGAAAAAAAATATTCACAAAAGGTTCCAAATGTTTTAGGCGAGGTATTATCATTTGCTGGAAATGTTGATTTTTTTGATGAAGAGAGAAGAGCTATGGATTTTGACGAAATAGTGACGTCGTCAGAAGAACTTAATATAGATTTTGTGAAGTTGGGATTAGTTCCAGTGATTGATGCTTATGATAACACTTATATTGTATATTCATTTTTTGAAAACGTATGGGCTAAATATAATATAATTGATAAAACTATGTTTAAGAAAAAAGAGAATTTGGAAGATGTTTTATAGAAAATGTCAGGTTTAATATGTAGACTTCTAATAAATAAGCTTTAGGAATATAGGAAAGGTAAGTACGTTGTTAGAAACGATTAACATCGTGGTGACTGTAATCAGTATTTTGGTTACAGTTGTTGGAATAATCGTAACGATTATATCCATGCACCACGATGTCAAAGATACGCAAAACAAAAGAAGCAACCGCTCCGACCAAAGTTGAGTTGCTTCTTTTTGTAACTAAAAACTAGGCGAACCGTTATTCGGGTAGCACCTACATAAAATATAACACATTTATTTATACATTGCAAGTGAGAAGGAATCATTTTTCTGAATCATTTAACCAAAAAAGGACTGGGGTTATAAATGAACGTATTCGTTGATGCCGATGCCTGTCCGGTAGTTTCTATCGTGGAGCAGGTTGCAAAACAATATAATATTCCTGTAACGCTTTTGTGCGACACCAATCATGTGATAAGTTCTGATTACAGTGAGGTAAAGGTTATCGGAGCGGGAGCTGATGCGGTTGATTTTGCTCTGATTGGTATGCTTGAGAAGGATGCTAATGATATTGTTGTTACTCAGGATTACGGTGTTGCTGCCATGGCTCTTGGTAAGAATGCATTTGTAATACATCAATCCGGAGCTGATGGAGCGGCATTTAAACAAGAAAGCAAGAAGAGGCAAGTCGAAGAATCATTTAAAAGGACCGAAGAAACGTACCGAACTGGATGACTTGCACTTCCGGGAGAGTTTTGAGAAAATGGTGCAGAAGGCTATCAGCAATTGTCATGATGATATTAACAAACGTATGTTCAATTGATATAATAATTATGGGCTTATAGCCTGGTGCTATCGATAGCGGATAGCGGTTTGCCTTTTGGACTGTATGCGAAGTCATACATGCTCCCTTTAGAAAGGAGATGTTAGTATGAGGGAAGTACATACGAAAGGTAAGTACGTTGTTAGAAACGATTAACATCGTGGTGACTGTAATCAGTATTTTGGTTACAGTTGTTGGAATGATCGTAACGATTATAGCCATGCATCACGGTGTCAAAGATACACAAAACAAAAGAAGCAACCGCCACGACTAAATGTAGTTGCTTCTTTTTGATGTAACTAAAGTTTAGGCGAACCGCTATTCGGGTAGCACCTAAATAGAATATAACACATTTGTTTATATATTGCAAGTGAGATGGAATCATTTTCTGAATCATTTAAATGAATAAAAAAGGAATTAGGTTATAAATAAACATATACGCGAAGGCGCTGATGGAGCGGCATTTAAACAAGAAAGCAAGAAGAGGCAAGTCGAAGAATCATTTAAAAGGACCGAAGAAACGTACCGAACTGGATGACTTGCACTTTCGGGAGAGTTTTGAGAAAATGGTGCAGAAGGCATTGGATATGTAGGTTAGGAGCATTTATTATGAATATACAGATTTTTGGTACAAAGAAGTGCAGTGATACAAGAAAAGCAGAACGTTTCTTCAAGGAGCGTGGTATCAAGTTTCAATTTGTCGATATGAAGGAAACCGGCATGAGTAAGGGGGAGTTTAATTCTGTTGCTAAGATGCATGGTGGTATAGAGAGTATGATTGATCCTGATGCTAAAGATAAGGATGCGCTTGCTCTGATAAAGTATATTGCGGATGAAGACAAGCTTGATAAGATTCTGGAAAATCAGCAGGTGATAAAGACTCCGATTGTTAGAAATGGTAAGCAGTCGACTATTGGATATCAGCCTGATGAGTGGAAGAAGTGGAGTTAGGAACCGGTAAGATTGTAAAGAATAATATTGACGAAACATATGTTCGATTAGTATAATGATTATGGGCGGAAAGATTCCCCATATACGAATATTTAACAAGAGAGTAGAGAGCATTTTTGATTCATTTACAAGCAGTGTGATAAATAGAGAGAAGAGAATTAGTTATGACATATGCGGTAGTGAAAAATATTATTTTTACGAATAAACAAAACATTCCATGGGATGACGTAGAAGATTATTTAAAGGATTTTAAACATGACAAAGAAGCAAACGGGGGTTGGTATAGATACGATGTGAGGTTTATTATTCCTGTAGAGCATAATGGTAATATGACACAGAATAGATATTCTGCTACGGCAGTGGTAAGGATTAAAGATGAAAAACTATATTTGTATGATATAATAAACATAAAAAAAGAAGCGAGTACGCCGCTTTAGCCCGAAGACCGTACGGTAGAAAACCGCTTATCTTTAAATGTATATTAGTACATCATATCATTGTTGTCAAGGAAAAATTGGGTGTATGAGATGTAAGGGCGGAAAGATACACAAAACAAAAGAAGCAACCGCCCTAGCAAGCGTTAGTTGCTTCTTCGTGTTACCCATAGCGGATAGCGGTTCACTTGAAGTACATAATTGAGTATGATGACAGATAAAATACAACTATATGAAGAACAGCCCATAAGAACTGCGTGGATTGAAGATGAAGAAGAATGGTATTTTTCAATTGTAGATGTGGTTAGCACAAGTTGGACGAGAAAGGATAGAAGAGACTATAGATCCGGAACTGTCAATAGATAGAGCATTGGAGACCTATGTAAAACTAGGATATGATGCAGATTGGATCAATCAAAGATTACAAACAATCCGTGCACGAAAAGAATTGACAGACCAGTGGAAATCCCATGGAGTAGAACAAGGAAAAGAGTTTGCGATTTTGACGGATGAAGTAACCAGAGCCTGGTCAGGAATGTCGACAAGACAATATAAGAATCTTAAAGGGCTTAAGAAAGAAAATCTTAGAGATAATATGAGTACCTTGGAGCATATCTTATTCTATTCTTATGATGATGTTTATTGTATTGATTTTGAATGTATTGAGACGGATGATGGAATGATCGTCGAATATCTCGGTGATGCAAAGATTGTACCTGAGGAATATGCGGATTATTTAAGGTCACTTATTAAATGAGAGGATGTAAGAATTGGTTGAAGTAGATGTGAAATTGCCACTGACTGGTAAATGTGACATAGCGAATAAACTTGTTGAATCTGGTTTTAAACAGGGTAATAGGGTAAGAGAGACCGATATATATTTTAACGGAATTGACAGGGATTTCAGAAAGAGTGACGAGGCTCTGCGAATTAGAAAGACTGAATCTATTGATGGTGGTGCTATGACCTCTGATAGTGATGAATTAGCAAAGAATTTGTCTAATGAAGTGCATGTTTTAACATATAAGGGTAAGAAACTTGACAATATCTCTATGTCCAGAGAGGAGACGGAAATTAAGATAGACGATTTTGATGGAATGAAAACAGTTCTTGAGTCTCTTGGCTTTAGGCCGGTATTTCCTGTAATAAAGGAGAGACAATACTATTATAGTGAGGAAATGACAGCATGTCTTGACTTTGTTAAAGATCTGGGATGGTTTCTTGAATTGGAAATAATAGTTGAGTGTGAGGACAAAAGAGAATGTGCACTTGATATGATAAAGAAACAGATTGAGGAACTTGGTTTTAGTATGGATGATACTATTAGGACAAGCTATTTATCTATGTTTGAGGCTAAGGAAAAGTAGCGTATTTATCGGCAATTAATGAAGTGTTAATATTGGAGTATGATATGATTGTATATGAGTATGGCAATAAGAATTCAAAGAATATATTAATTCAGGCAATTGGTAATCATGAGTTGAATATCATTGAGTCTGAAGTGCAGGCAATTAACCAGTCTACGATTGATTATCATTTACTTGCTGTAAAGGTTGAAGACTGGAATGTAGAACTATCTCCATGGGAAGCAGACGCTGTATTCGGCGATAAAGGTTTCGGAGCAGGAGCTTCTGATACAATTGAAGAGATTATCGGATTGTGTACGGATAAATCTAAGGATTACTACATAGGCGGATATTCGCTATCAGGCTTGTTCGCTCTATGGTCGGTGTACCAGACGGACGTTTTCAAAGGAGTTGCTGCGGTGTCACCATCTATATGGTTTCCGGGATTTCTTGATTATATGAAAGATAATACGATTAAGACGAAAAATGTGTATCTAAGTCTTGGCGACAAGGAAGCAAAAACAAGGAATCAATACATGTCTAAGGTTGCTTACAGAATTGAAGAGGCTTATAAGTTGTTGAAAAGCCGGCAAATTAATACGTTTTTTGAATGGAATAAAGGGAATCATTTTGCGGAGCCTGATATTAGAATGGCAAAAGGATTTACGTGGGTGATTAAATAAGCGTAGAAAAATGATAAAAAGTATATTTGTGTGCCAAATACATCTTGACAAAATAGAACATATGTTCTATGATGTAAATCAAACAGATGATTGCTATTTGAGTTAATCGATAGTTGTTTAATTGTTTGTCAGGAGGAATGTTTATGGATACGATATACTCGGATTTTGCATATGATGATGCATACCGTACAATGGAAAGTGAATGTGATGATTTATTAATTCCTTTTGTCAATTATTTTCATAATGAGAATTATGGGAGTTCTTCAAAGATAATAAGAATGCGTAATGAACATTTCATTGAGAAAGAAGGACATGCTCAGGAGAAGCGTATTACTGATTCTGCTTTTGAGATTATAGATGACAATATTAGAAGAATGTATCACTATGAATGTGAGAGTGGCAGATACAGTAATGAACTTTTTGTTAGAATGTTTGAATATGATACACAGATAGGAAAGGATTTATATACGTTAGGTGAACATTGTTTGCATGTCAATATACCCTACAGCGGATTGTTATTATTACGAGATAAAGGAGATTTTCGTAAAGCATATATAGAATTAACAACTCCGGGAGGGGATGTTAGATATCCTGTAGAAATAAGACGTATGTCAGAGTTGGATATAGATGATATTTTTAATAAACATTTATATATGCTACTACCATTTTATATATTTAATATAGAGAATAGATTGGATGATATTGAACGAGATGATCAACAACTAGAAAAGTTTGCAGATTTATACAGGGATATAGTGACGGAACTTGAATATGCTGTAGAAAATGGATACTTGTCGTCATTTTCCTATGGTGTTATAATTAGATTAATACATAAAGTTGCATATAAGATGACAATTAAGAGAGATCGTGTCCAAAAGAAAGTGGGTGATATTATGGGCGGCAGAGTATTGGATTTGGATATAGTTAAAGCACGTCGAGAAGGTTTGAATGAAGGACGTAATGAAGAAAGAGCAGATAATATAAGAAAATTGGCAGAAGATTATATGGCAAGAGATGCTTCATTATCTAGAGAAAAAGCAATTGAGATGGCAGAAAATATACTTAGTTAAGAAATTATTATTGATATAACAAGATAGAGCCTTAAATGGCTCTATTCTTTTAGGATGAATATAATAATGTGAGAATGGCAAAAGGATTTACGTGGGTGCTTAAGTGAGGAAAGGAAGATATAATTATGTTTGAAAGAATTGAATATACAGTAGAAAGAATTGATGGAGATTATGCGTATCTCAAAAATGATGCAGAGCCAAATGCAGAACTTAAATGCGTGGCAAGAGCCTTGCTTCCGGATACTATTGCGGAGGGAAGCAGAGTCGCTTATGAGATGTTAGAGTACTCGTTGATATAATTTGTACATTTAGATAAGACAATAGAAATGGAGAATGCAAGAATGAGCATTTTGATTAAAGACACAACAAAAGAAGAACGTGAACGTATAGTTGCGGAATCTATTGGAAATATCAGTGGTTCGTGTGATGGTTGCATGTCAGGACTAGCTGATATGTATCAGGATTACATTGATGGCAAGAAAGAGATACGAGATATCAATATGGAGTTTAATGCTCGTTATATATCGGGTGTTGATGGACCGGAGAAATCAGACTGTGGTTACAAATATTGAGGTTGAGTTTTTAGGATAGTTCATAATAGTGACTTGAGTAAAAAAGGAATAATATAGGTGATTTCAGTTGAATTAATTAAAAGAGGCGAATTAGTTATGATAAAACCAATTGTAAGAGATGTTTTATTTCTAGGACAGAAATCTGAGGATGCAACGAAAAATGATATGGCGATTGCTGATGATCTGACTGATACATTATCAGCTAATAAGGATAGATGTGTCGGTATGGCGGCGAACATGATAGGATACAAGAAAAAAGTCATTATAGTAACAACAGGATTTATGGATATGATATTGATTAATCCGGTAATTATCAGAAAATCCGGAGTTTATGAGACTGAGGAAGGATGTCTATCCCTTGATGGGGTAAGGAAAACGACTAGATACAAAGATATTGAAGTTAAGTTTTTGGATAGGAATTTCAAGGAGCAGAAACAAAAATTTACTGGCTTCCTGGCGCAGAATATACAACATCAACTTGATCATTTAGAGGGAAAGATAATATAAACAGTGATGATTATATGGATAGAAATGTTTGTGTTATTAATAATTCGAATGGTACAAATATCGTTTTGATTAATGATGTGCGTTTTAAAGGAAAATATGATGATAAAACTAAACAGTATTGATGTGGAGTTTTTATCAACCGGAGTTTTTCTGCCTTATGTGATGTATATTACACCTATTCTTGATAAGAAACTTCATGAGATGGCAAGTATTATTCATGAGGAAGTGATTGGTGAGCAATCCATAGAAATGCTTGTTGATAATGTGAAGCAACATTTCAAAGATACAGACGTTAATGAAATAAAGAAGATTTTAAAATGATAACGAGGTGAGAATAAAGTGGAGCGATTTAAGATTGGAGATACGGTTAGACATTTTAAGAGAGAATACATTAAAGATAATACTGCAGAATATCTATACAGGATTCTTGCATTTGCTCAGCATACTGAGAATGGAGAAAAGCTAGTGATTTATCAGGCACTGTATCCGCCATATAAGACATGTGCAAGACCATATGACATGTTTGTAAGTGAAGTAGACAGGAATAAGTATCCTGATATAAAGCAAAAGTATCGTTTTGAAGTTGTTGATACAGAGTTGTTTCCTGATAAATGATATAGACAATGTATTAAGAGAAGGCTACAAAAATGCTCATGCTCCTGATGAATATAGGGAGTATGTTGGGAAGTTTCTTTCGAAAACGGAGAGTGAATAATAATATTATCAATGCCTGCCATTTTTAAATAATGGCATGAGATAGAGGAAGATGAGGTACAAGATGAAAACAGTACTATGTTATGGTGACTCTAATACTTATGGATATAATCCGTCGAATGGTTTTAGATATCCGGAAAATGTCCGATGGACGGGTAGATTACAGAATCTTTTGGGCAAGGATTTTAAGGTGATTGAAGAAGGGTGCAATGGAAGAACAACCGTGTTTGATGATCCGATTGAAGGATGGAAGAATGGTCTTATATATCTTCGTCCTTGTCTTAATTCGCACAAACCCGTAGATATAGTTATAATGATGTTAGGTAGTAATGATCTTAAAGAATCATTTCATGCTACGCCTAAGGATATAGCTGATGGCGCTGAAACTTTGGTTAAGGATATAATTGATTTTACCGGAAATAAGCAGGGATTTGTTCCTACAATCATACTGGTGGCACCGCCTGAGATTGGTGAAGATATTAGAAGTTCTGCATTTTACGGACATTTCTATGAGAATGCAATTGAAAGATCTAAGCAGTTACCGGAATTATATAAGCAAGTTGCAGAACGAAACGGTTGCGTGTTTGTTAATGCATCAGAATACATAAAACCTTCAGTAGTAGATTCACTGCATTTGTCACCGGAGGGACATGGAAAGTTGGCCAAAGTGCTTGACGAGGCGGTGAGGAATCTCTAATATTAAATATATTAATAAATAATTGAAATGTTCTTTTAGTTAATAATTAAATGGCAGGAGTCCGTTAGGATTCCTGCCATATTTCTGTAATTAAATATTGATATATTTCTTCGTTCTTGTCTTTCCATGTATCACATATATGAATTGCCTGTTCCTTGGTAGGAACGGCAAGTTTGATTTCGAGCAAGGTCTGCTTTTTCTCTTTAATACTGCATTTGACAATGAATTCATTACCGGAAGGGTAGTAATCTGAAGAAATAGCTGACTCGTTTCTAAGCTCAATCTTCTGATCCTTGAGATAATTAAGGATTGCTAACTTAATTTTATCATCGATCTTGAATTCAAAACGGTTAACAGCTTCTAACCCCTGCTCTGTAAGTTCATAAAAAGTATGATTTCTTTCTGTATTAGGATGAATAAAATCGCTTGCTACTAGTTCATTTAATCCAATCTGCAGATCAAAAAAAGCACTAGAATTAAATTCTAATATAAATTGTGATATCTGTGAAACGGTTAGTGGGTAATTAGACCGTTTGAGCATATATAAGATAATTAACTTATATAATACTAATCCTTCGTTTTTCATGGTAAACTCCGTAATAAATTATTTGATATTAGCTTTAACAGCGGCACTTACTACATCTGAAACTCTTGGATCAAATGCTTCAGGCATGATAAAGTCTTCATTTAATTCATCATCAGAAACAAGTCCTGCAAGTGCTTTTGCAGCGGCAAGCTTCATCTCTTCAGTGATGATTGATGCACGACCTTCTAATGCACCTCTAAAGATACCGGGGAATGCAATAACGTTATTAACCTGATTAGGGAAGTCTGAACGTCCTGTACCAACAATTCTTGCACCTGCTTTCTTTGCTTCATCCGGCATGATTTCAGGAACCGGGTTGGCCATAGCGAAGATTATGGCATCGGAATTCATTGAACGAACCATATCCTGTGTAACTATATTAGGAGCTGATACACCGACGAAGATGTCTGCGCCAGCCATAGCATCAGCGAGACTACCTGTCTTATTTTCAAGGTTAGTAACCTTTGTCATTTCCTGCTGCATCCAGTTAAGATTGTCATAATCTTTGTGGATAATACCATTGCGATCAGCCATTGTAATGTGTTTGAATCCGTATGAGAGAAGGAGTTTTGTGATCGCTATTCCGGCAGAACCTGCACCATTTACTACGATACGACATTCCTCTTTCTTCTTACCGGTGATTCTTAAACCATTAATAATACCTGCAAGAACAACGATGGCTGTTCCGTGCTGGTCATCATGGAAAACAGGTATATCAAGGGCATCATTTAATCTCTGTTCAATTTCAAAACATCTTGGAGCTGAGATATCTTCAAGGTTAATTCCGCCAAATGCAGGGGCGATACGGATAACGGTATCTATAATCTCATCTGTATCCTGTGTATCAAGGCATATTGGTACAGCATTAACGTTACCGAATGATTTGAAAAGAACTGCTTTACCTTCCATAACAGGCATAGCGGCAGCAGCGCCTATATTACCAAGTCCGAGAACGGCACTTCCGTCTGAAACAACAGCGATTGTATTACCCTTCTGAGTATATTTGTAAACGTCTTCAGGATTGTCAGCAATCTTTCTGCAAGGCTCAGCAACACCCGGTGTGTATGCAAGTGATAAATCTTCTCTTGTTTGAACACTGCATTTTGGAACGGTATCCATTTTTCCCGCCCACTGTTCGTGTAACTGTAGAGATTTCTCATAAACGTCCATTTTATATACCTCTTTTCATTAATATTTCAAAAAAACCATTGCTCATTGTATCATGTAAGATTGGGATGTGCAAGATTGGAATATAAAAATTGGGGTTTGTAGGGATGTTTTATTTTCGTTTTAATGACGCCGACTTTCGATATATTATGGCATATTTTTATATCTTGATTGTCCGTGAATAAGAGTTTCTAAGTATTCCGTATACGTTATTTTACAATACGCGAACGGCTTCATGCGACTTCCTTGTCGCACCGCGCCTTGTTCGGCATCCATGCCTCACATCGCTTTATATTTATCGGAATACTAAGAAACTCTAATCCACTACCAAATGGCGACAAAAAACATGCCATAATATATCGATTAGCGGCTGTCTATATAAGACGAAAGGAAAATAAAACATTCCTTGTCGGGTGGTTAGCATAAAAGTTAGCTAGTGGCTACATCATATCAACCAACTTACTTTTATGATTCCTGCTCCGTCCAAGTAAGGACTAGCAAAACACCAGCTCTCCTTACTGACAGCCGCCCATGCCCTACGGCAAGAGCTGTTTTGTATATTATGCAAACACACAGCACAATTATTAATTGAATATTTCAAATAAAGTGAATACGAA
>CADBCZ010000050.1:565-20963 GCA_902793335.1 uncultured Lachnospiraceae bacterium | reverse complement strand
TGGTACAATTATGAAGAATCACATCTTGAGCAATTGAAGATAATCAACAATTGCTCTTTTTCTTTGCTCAATCTGTGATACTTCACTTAAGAATTATAACATTTGATAATGTAAGTATTCTTAATAAACAGTAACCATTTTATTATATATTAAAAGGGGTGTCAAGTTGTAGGATTTGAACGAAAAAAAGAGGACCAGATATGTTTCTGATCCTCCAAAAATCTTTGAATAATTGACTAAATGCTTGCTAAAGTCTGAATAGCATCTTTCTTGATTATAAGAGTGAAATGCTCCGAAAAATAATATGGCATTGCGTAGTTACCTTTTACTTTGGTACCATATTCGCTTAAAAGGTTACAGGTTTTCTGATAGTTTTCCGTGTTGCCTTTTTTGTTGTGAATAATAAGGTAGTAAAGGTTGTCAATAGGACTCTTGTATAATGAGTTGTCATCCTGATATATAGATGAAACCATACTAGCGGCTTTACTGATATCGTTAATATTCTGGAATGAGAAAATACGATAGCCTACACTGTCGATCTCTTTGTTTTTGTTGCTCTTCTTGCCTTTTTCCTTGTCCTTGCCGGCATTCTTGGCTACATTTTCTCGAAGAGAAGCTGAAAGAGGAATGAAGTTGGCGTTATTACCTGATTCATTCTGTTTCTTAGCCTGCTCAATGTTCTCAACAATGCTTGAGAGTGTATCGAGCAGTGACGAGGTTGATTCTAACAATGACATATCATCATTAGAAGAATCGGAAGATTCATCCGTCTCGTCGTCATCATCAACTTCTATGTCGGTATATTTTGAAAAGCGTGAAAAACGCGTATCCAGTTCTTCAGGGTCTTCCACTTTGGTTATTATCAAAATTAAACATTCAGGTGAAATCGGTATTGCTTCGATCATCAATGGAATATCATTGGCCTCAAAACCTAATTCTTCAGATGCCTGTTCCATCATCTCACGAAATAGTTCTTTGGCTTTGTCTGTTCCATATGCCAATTCATTAAGCATTAATTCTCTGTCTGCAAGATCTGCTTTATTCAAAGTACAGCGAATCTGATTCTCGCTTAAGCGTTCTAATTTCATAGAATCATCTCCTTTTGTATCTTTATTATATAGTATATCGATATATCTAAAAAAAATGATTAGATATAAATGGGTTAAATGGTATAAAAAAAGTTTTAATATAGTTTAACATAAATTCTGAATAAGTAAAGTATTTCATTAAATTTACACAATTATATAAAAATTGATATAATTATAAAAATTTATATATTATAAAAATAGTTTGTATATAATTTTATAGTGTTTATCCATTGAAGTTTATAATTTAATTGTGTATGATTTGTACAGGTCTTTCGAAAAACCTGTGTGTGTTTTGATACCACATACTAAGTATATAAATTTATGCACCATACAGCTATCACGAATAGTGAGGTTGAATATAGGTTACGAAAAGGGGTGGTTTTTCTTCAATATTTAGAAATCCTATGGTATGTTACATGGTCAGGGGAACGACAGCATGTAAATTTATTAATAAAAAGGAATTATGGAAGTAAAATATTTATAGGAGGTTGCGCGTGAATAATAGGGGCTGCCTAAAGTGGGTAGCCCCTGCACTAAAATGCTTGCCTTTTTAATAATTATGATCCGGTTGAAGAAACCGGATTTTTTTATGGATATATGTATTTTGTTGTGATAATATAAGTATGTTGTGCAAAAATGAATGAAGGTGTAATATGATTACTAATAACAGAACCTATAACTTCATAGAGATAGATGGTCTTGAGATTCCGGAACTTGAAGTGTACAGGCAGCGAAACGAAGTAAAACTCCTTAGGATAAATGAACCTGATCCGGGTATATTTGTCTGTGAGAGTGCGAAGGTTATAAGACGCGCTATCGAAGCGGGATATGAGCCGATATCGATCTTGACTTCGGTTAATAATCCCGATGAAGATGCAAGATTTGTTTATGAATCAAGTGACAAGGTTCCCATTTATTATGGGGATGACAAAGTGCTTCGAGAGCTTGCAGGCTATGCTCTGACCGGAGGAGTATTGGCGGCAATGAGAAGGAAAACACTTCCTCCGATAGAGGAAATCGTCGAGGGAAGAAAGCTGGTAGCAGTTCTTGAAAATGTTCAAAATCCAACAAATGTTGGAGCTATATTCCGTTCGGCAGCTGCTATGGGAATAGAATCTGTCATATTGACCTATGACTGCAGCGACCCTTTATACAGAAGGGCAGAGCGGGTAAGCATGGGAACTGTGTTTCAGATTCCATGGACCAAAACAGATAGAAAGACTGATTACCTGGCAGTTTTGTCTGCTAACGGTTTTTCAACTGTTTCAATGGCACTTCGCGATGATGCCGTCAGAATAGACGATCTAGCAATAAAAGAGTGTGAAAGACTTGCAGTTATTCTTGGAAATGAAGGGTACGGGCTCAGTGCCGATACAATAAAAAGAAGTGATCATGTAGCAATGATTCCGATGAATCCCGCAGTTGATTCTTTGAATGTAGGAGCTGCAAGTGCAGTGATGTTCTGGGAACTTATGCGAGACAGAATATAATTAATGAAATATTGATAATTCTAATCCAGGAAGGAGTTTAATAAAATGAGTAGCTTTAAGGAAACAATGTATTCAGCGTTTAAGGAGAACAATAAAATTTCACCTGCTTACTTTGATAAGTACAGTGTAAAGAGAGGACTTCGTAATCCTGACGGTACAGGTGTTATGGCAGGTGTTACAAACATATGTAGCGTTCGCGGATACGTGGTTGATGATGGTGAAAAGAAACCTGCTGAGGGTAGATTGATGTTTCGAGGATACGATATTCGTGATCTGGTCGGAAAGGTTGAAGCGGAGGGTCGCTTTGGCTTCGAAGAGATAGTATATCTTCTATTGACAGGTAAACTGCCGACTGTAGATGAGCTTTCAGAGTTTAACAATCTGCTTTCGGATAATCGTGAACTGCCTGAGAATTTCTTTGAAGATATGATACTTAAGGCTCCTTCAAGGGATATTATGAATAAAATGGCAAGATCGACTCTGGCATTATATTCATATGATAATGCCCCGGAAATCTTGTCGCCTGAACATGAGATAGATACAGCGGTATCGCTTATTGCTAAAATGCCGGTAATTATGATATGTGCTTACGAAACCAAAAAACGTTATTTCAGTAATGGTTCAATGATAATGCATCCGCTGATAAAAGGACAGTCTACAGCTGAAAACATTTTATCTACTTTGCGTCCTGACAGAAAGTTTACAGATGCTGAAGCAAAACTTCTTGACCTTATGCTTATGCTACATGCTGAGCACGGTGGGGGTAATAATTCAACATTTTCATGTCGTGTGCTTACTTCATCAGGTACAGATCCGTATTCTGCATATGCGGCAGCTATAGGTTCCCTAAAGGGTGCAAGACATGGTGGAGCAAACCATAAAGTGACAGAGATGCATAAGTATATCAAGGAAAATGTTTCTGATTGGTCAAATGAAAAAGAACTTGCAGATTATCTTCGCAAGATACTTAATAAGGAAGCGGGAGACGGAAGTGGACTGATATATGGAATGGGTCATGCGGTTTATACACTTTCCGATCCACGTGCGATGATACTTAAAGAATATGCAGGAGAGATGGCGAGGGGTACTGAGTTTGAAAAAGAGTACCATTTACTTGAATCGATAGAGAGACTTACACCATCGATATTTGAGGAAGTAAAAGGTTCAAGCAAAGTAATGTGCGCAAACATTGATATGTATAGCGGATTTGTGTACAGAATGCTTGGTATACCCGAGGAATTGTTTACACCGCTCTTTGCTGTATCAAGAATGGCTGGCTGGTGTGCTCACAGATTTGAGGAAATCAATAGTGGAAAACGTATTATTCGCCCTGCGTACAAATCAGTATCAAAGGAAAAGGAATATGTAGATATTAAAGAAAGATAGGATATAATAGAATTATTTATATACAATATATGTTAATGATGGATGACCGTCGAAGCTTAAAAGACCAATAGGTCTTATTAAGTTCGGCGGTTTTTGCTTTACATGAAATTGCTATTTCATGTATTGGGGATGTGGAAAACCCGTGTAAGAAGAGGGAGGTATGATAGGAGATTTGAAACAGATAGTGTTAACTGGCATATGAAAAAACTAATTTAGATATCTACACACTCCTACGGATATCGCAAAAGCTAACGTTTTCTGGTAGTTGGAATCAGATAGCTTAACAGTTTCTTCAGGGTTTGACAGAAAGCCACACTCAACTATTACTGAAGGTGATGGGCAGTGTTTCAATAAGTAGTAGCTGTCATTGGATTTTGCCTGACGTTTGTTGGTAGAATCCATGGCAAGCAGGCAGTTTTGGATATGTTCTGCTAAGGCTTTGCTGTCATTATTGTCCTCGTAATAAAATGTCTGGGCACCGTGTTGTGTTTTATCGGGATAACTGTTTTGATGAATGCTGACTACAAGGTCGGCTTTTTTCTCTTTAATAAACTGGATTCGATTATTCAGGTCGGATCTTTTTTTGTTGGAAACATTTTCGTCATATAGTCCGCAGTCGCTGTCTCTGGTAAGAAATACGGTGTAATTTTCGGCAATTAGGTAATCCTGAAGATATCTGGCAATATCAAGATTAACATTTTTCTCTTCGATACCGTCAGCACTGACCTTGCCGGGGTCACTGCCGCCGTGACCAACGTCTATCACAATAACGGTCTGATTGTTCTTTATGGAAAAAACAGTTGTTGATAACTGCTCTGTTAAGAGGGGAGAAAAGATAATTAGAGTAATGAATAATGCGGAGATAACAGTTTTTTTCATATGACAAGATGTTCCAAATGGTGATTATTACCTATTTTATGCAATATTATTTTAAGATATGACTCGTTTGTGTTGCACAATTTATCGTTGTGCGTTATACTATGGGCGCAAGAAAACGGAAATACCGTAACCAGGTAAAAACTTAAATAACTATGATAACATTTAATGACCAAAGAAATGAACAGTTATAAAGGAAAATAATCAGGTAAAACGAATCATGGATACTAAGATAATTGATGTTAATAGTACGGATAATACTGATGAGGTTTTGACAGACGCGGCAGAATGTCTGAAAAACGGTGGGCTGGTAGCATTTCCTACCGAAACTGTATACGGGCTTGGTGCGGACGGACTTAATCCGGAGGCGTCGAAGAAAATATATGCAGCAAAGGGCAGACCGTCTGACAATCCTTTGATTGTGCATATCGCGGATTTAGAAGCAATGGATAAGCTTGGCTTTACCAACGATAAGGCTTATACCTTAGCTCACGCATTTTGGCCGGGACCTCTTACTATCATTCTTCCCAAGAAGGACATTGTTCCTAAGGAAACAACAGGAGGACTTGATACGGTTGCAATCCGTATGCCTTCGCATCCGGCAGCACTTTCTCTTATAAGGCAGTCAGGAGTGTATGTGGCAGCGCCTTCTGCGAACATTTCGGGCAGACCGTCGCCGACAAAGGCAGAACATGTTATAGAGGATATGAGTGGAAGGATTGAGTATATAATTGACGGTGGACCGGTTGGTATCGGTATTGAGTCCACTATCGTTGACCTGTCGGGAGAGGTGCCTACAATTCTCCGTCCGGGATATATCACTAAGAAAATGCTTGAGGATATGGTGGGAGAGGTCAGGATCGATCCGGCAATTGCCAATCCGACAGAAAGCATGTTGAAAGGACTTCGTCCTAAAGCACCGGGAATGAAATACACTCATTATGCACCAAAGGGTGAGCTTACGCTTGTTGAAAAGGCAGAGGATGATGGGACGAATCAGAAAAATGTTGAAAGATCAGATTACGCCACGAAAACGATAATGGAATCAGGAATCAACATTGGCGATAAAACCTCAGCAGTTGTCAATAAGATTAAAGAACTTTCTGAAGAAAAACGAGAAGCAGGCTACAAGGTGGGTATTATGGCTCCGGCAGAGACGATTGCCCTGTATGAAGGATATGCCGATTCGGTAATCTGTGTCGGTGATAGAAACGAACAGACTACGGTGGCAGCAGGATTGTATGCTGCACTTAGAGAGTTTGATGAGCAGGGTGCAGCATACATTTATGCAGAAAGTTTTCGGGGAGATGGACTTTCATATGCGATAATGAACCGTTTGCTTAAGGCAGCGGGGCAGAGAGTGATTTATGTATAGAGAAGAATTTAACCACAGTTAATATATACAGAACAAAAAGAGAAAATACAGTTTCAAAATTATTTTAACATATAATAAGAAAGAGAGGAACAATTATGATAGCACTTGGTTGTGACCATGGCGGATTTGGACTTATGCAGGAGGTTAAGAAGCATTTAGAGGAAAGAGGTTTTGAATATAAGGACTTTGGATGTTATTCCGAAGAATCTGTTGACTATCCGATATATGGCAGAAAAGCGGCTGAGGCAGTGGCCAGTGGTGAATGTGAACGCGGAATCATAATATGCGGAACAGGTATCGGAATTTCAATTACTGCTAATAAGGTTAAAGGAATCAGAGCGGCACTCTGTCATGACTGTTTCTCGGCTCAGGCTACAAGAGAGCATAATGATGCCAATATTTTGGCAATGGGTGCAAGGGTTATCGGTGCTGGACATGCGTTAAAGGTTGTTGATACATTTCTGGATACTCCATTTTCAAATGATGAGAGACACGTGCGTAGAATTGCCATGATTGAGGATTGATGAGTATGAAAATGTTGACTCTTATCAGTCAGCTTGCGATTTCTATGCTGACTGCAATCTTAATATGCGGTGTGATTGGTTATCTGGTGGATTCGTTTTTTGGAACCAACCTGTTTATATTCTTCCTAATTTTAGGAGTGGGAGGAGGATATAAGACCTGTTACAACGTTATATGTAAGTATCTGGGGAAAAAGAGTCTGTTCTCAAAAGATGAGGATGAGAAAGATTTGAAATGATACATAATTGAATAATAGTGAATGCACAAAGGATTAATAATTTCACCACGATGATCTTCTTTTGGAGAGGATTGTTGTGGTGTTTTTTATTGTGTGGAAAATATGGTGTCTAATTGTTAAAAAATGATATGGATAAATAGCTGCATGTTTGTAGGTCGTAAAATTAGTTGTCGACAAAATGTTACATGAATGTTACAGAAAGTGTAGGAATGCGCTGCACAATTCTGTAGAATTGTGTGTAAATAAGGCGTTTAGAACTGGCGTAGAGGTTGGTGAAATGGCTCAAGACTTGACAAAAGTTTGGCGATGTGCAATAATTGTTACAAAATTGTTAAGCAAATGTTTCGCTAATGCAAAGATGCGGAACAAAAATGTAACAAAAAGAAAGGAGTAAGGAAGTGTATATAACTTCCTTAAAAAGTTAATTATGAAAAAAATAGTAACAGTAATTGTAGTGTGGGTTGCTTTTTGCATGACTGCTATTATGTGTCAGGGTATCACAACAAAAGCTGCTACTAAGGAGAAATTGAAGCAAAGCGCAGTTTCAATAGGGAAAAAAGATACATTATTCAAAATCGGCAGCATACCAACAGAGGTGGAAAGACACCGGGAGCAGGAAAAAGATAAGAAAAGGTATACGGACAAAGATCTGCGCTTAATGACATGTATCATTTATTGTGAGGCAAGAGGAGAGAGTTACGCCGGACAGAAGGCTGTAGGAATAGTGGTCATGAACAGAAAGAGAAGTGACGAGTTTCCGAACCAGATCAAGAAGGTCATATATCAGCGAGGTCAGTTTTCACCTGTAAGAAACGGAAGCTATGACAGGACATTGGCACTGTATGACAAATATAACAAAGCAGGGAGGTTCAAGGGTGAGATGCCAAGTTGTCTTAAGGCAGCAAAAGAAGTGCTTGAAGGATCGACGACAATTACAAAGAATGGAAAAGAAAAAGAGATGAAGCATTACCTTTATTTTTCAAGGTACATCCGCAATGCAAAATATACCTTAGGAGATCACCAATTTAAATAGAAAATGTGTGTATGAGAGCCCGGTCAATATGATCGGGTTCTTGTTTTTTCTATAATTATGTAGCAAAGTCGTTTACTATGAAAACGCTTGTTTATTAATAGGTATCATATTCTTTTTTTGAGGTGAATACACTTATATAAGATGCTTGGGAATTTGAGAAATTGGTTTTTGAATTTGCAGGCGAGTAATCCATATGTTGAGTGGGAGGCGGATGATGAAGGAAAGACAGGTGAAGTATCGGGCATGTCTGATAATAATGATAGTGTTCCTGCTATCGGCACTTACCGGATGTGAGTTAAAGAAGACTGATAATAAAAAGCTTAAGGATATTGATTATACAGTGTGCGATGAAAGCAGATTGCCTCATGAGCTCGTTGATCTGATTAATGAGAAAAAGAAGGAACCATTTAAGTTCACATATCGCACGAGGGATTACCTTTATATAGTTGTGGGTTATGGGGCGCAGGACAGGATTGATTTAAATGTGGTGATAAGTGAGCTTTATCTTACGGAGAATGCGATATTTGTGGACACGGATCTGGTGGCAAGGGAGACGACTACTCTTGATGACGGGATGGTCAGTTATCCTTGGATTGTGGCTAAATGTGAGCTTTATGATGTCCCGGTGAATTTTAAGTAAACGACTATGCCAAGCTCATCTGTCGCTCCTTTTTTATATCTACACAGTTAAACGTTTAACTTTTGCACAAAAAAATTAAGAATGTCATGGTAAAACTATACAAAAAGGGTGCAAAGAGGAAATAGTATATTGACAAATATATAAAAAATAATATTATATAGGTTATACGCTTAACGTATAGAAAGGAGAAGATGTATGAATCTGAAAAAGAAACTAATGAAACGTTTATTGTCATTAGGACTGAGCGCAGTTATGATGACAGGTACACTTGGTGTGAATGTACCGGGTATTGGGAATCCGTCCTTGTCTGTAGTACAGGCCGAAGAAAGTGATGTGATTACCGGGGAAATCAGCAGAGAAAGCATTCATGATGGAGCAATTCTGCATGCTTTTTGCTGGAATTTTAAAACTATTAAAGAGAACATGAAGGATATTGCAGCAGCAGGTTTCACGGCAGTACAGACCTCCCCTATAAATGAATGTCTGGATACTTATCCTGCGCTGGAAATCCACGGAAACGGTATGTGGTACTATCACTATCAGCCGACAGACTGGAAAATCGGAAATTACCAGTTGGGTACAAGAGATGAATTTAAGGCAATGTGTGATGAAGCTGAAAAATATGGAATCGGCGTCATTGTCGACATTTTGCCTAACCATACAACACCGTCAAAGGAAGAAGTTTCACAGGATTTGATCAATGCATCAGGTGGTTCCTGGGATACCTTGCTTCACAAGACAATTGGAAACCCTACAGGAAGAATTTCAACAACTTATACATACAATGGTTTGTTGGATGTGGATACAGAGAATGTTGCATTCCAGCAGTATTTCTATGAATTTTTGATGGATTGTCTGAAATGTGGTGCAGATGGTTTCCGTATTGATACTGCAAAGCATATCGCACTTCCTGATGATCCTGTTCCTGCTGAATATGAGGACAAGAATAGAAACCAGTTTTATCCTAATATGAAAAATGCCATTGATGCTAATGGTAAGGATGAGAATGGGAAGGATGTTGATTATTCAGATCTCTTCGTTTATGGTGAAACCTTACAGGGCGGTAACGATCGTCTTGCGGCATATCAGGATATGCTGGGAGGAACGACAGCCAGCAGCTATGGCGGAGCTATACGTGGAGCACTCTCAGGAAAGGATTTATCTGTTTCAAGAATTTCCGGATACCAGATTGGAGACGACGGAAATTATAAAGCAGATCCGAACAAGTTAGTAACCTGGGTTGAGTCACATGATACATACTGTAACGACGGTGAAGACAGCTGGAAGATTGTAAGTGATGAAGATGTACGTCTTGGTTGGGCAGTGATCGGTGCCAGAAAAGATGGAACACCATTGTTTTTTAGCAGACCGAATAACAGCTCAGCAGATAACCCATGGGGTGATAACGTTCTCGGTGCAGCAGGAAATGGTGAGTTTAAGTCTCCTGAAGTTGCTGCTATAAATCATTTCAGAACTGCTATGGCAGGTAAGGATGAGAAATTAACAAATCCGGACAATAATCCTCAGGTGCTTATGATAGAGAGAGGAGCTGAGATTGCAACTGCAGCAGAGGGTGCGGTTATAGTAAATGACAGCACTTCTACAGTAGGATTGGACTGTGCGACAAAGCTTGCAGATGGAACTTACAAGGATATGGTATCAGGTTCTGATAACATATTTACCGTTAATGATGGAGTTTTAAGTGGTGCAATTAAGGCCAGATCGGTTGTTGTCTTAAAGGATGTATCAGAGGAGGATGCCACAACAGTAAGCTTCTATAATTCTAAGAACTGGGAGAATGTTACAGCCAAGGTTGGTGAGCAGAATTTAATTGCGGTTAATAATGGTGATGGATGGTGGAGTGTTACCGTTCCTGCTACAAGCTTCGATATTCAGTTTACGGATGGAGAAGAACAGGCATCGGCAACATTTACAATAACAGAGGATTCCGGACGCTATGTGACCGGTGAGGGTTCAGGGCTTTATAGTGGTAAGGAAGCAGCTGAAAAGGCAATAGGTGTGGATGTCGTTTCGGTATATTTATTCAATACCGAAAACTGGAATTCTGTAAATGCATATGCCTTTTTGGAGGATGGAACAAAGCTGTTAGGCGGATGGCCCGGAAATGCAGTTAAATTTGACGGTAGCTTCTGGTATCGCGCAGATGTAAAGTTTTTGGATGTAAATGATTTCAAGATTATTTTCAACAATGGAGAGAGTCAGACAGAAGATATTGCAATTACCGCAGATGATCTGGTTGAGGTTTACGGAAAGCTGGGGGCTTATATTGGACTTGATCAGGAACAGAAAGGAACAAACCTCACAGCTAAAGTATACGATTCTATGGATGAAGTTGAAGATATCTGGGGAGTATCAGGAAGAAACAATACTTCAACCGTATATTTCTATAACGCAGATAATTGGGATAAAGTAGGAGTTTATACATGGGATGCCTGCAGCTTGGGAGACTGGCCGGGAACTTTGGCTGAGCCGGAAGTCGACGGATGGTATAAGATAACACTCCCGGCAGCACCGAGTAGTAATGTAAATATCATCTTCAATAATTATGTGGGAGATGACGAAGACAAGGTAAAAGAACAGACAGGTAACCTTTTGGTAGATGATATTAAGAATCGTTACTATGTAGGTAAGAGCGGCAAGAAGTATGCTTCTAAGGCTGAAGCATTATCGGCTCTGGAAAATCCGGAAGTAAAAGAAGAAGTTTCAAAGGTTTACTATTATGATGAGAATGACTGGGGAGAGGCTAATCTCTACATCTGGTCAACCAATACAGAATATCAGGATTGTCTTGGAGGATGGCCGGGTGCAGCCATGACTGCTCTTGGAGATGGACTTTATTCTGTTGATGTACCTACAAAGGCATTACAGTCAGGAGAGGCTAATTTAATCTTCGACGGTGGCGGAACACAGCTTGGAGATGTTCATCCTAAGGATGCTGAGGCTACTTACTACACAACTACAAGTGCAAAAGATGATGCAGCATTTCGTAATAAGGAAGACTTGTATGCTTCTCTGGAAATTGAAAAGGATTTTGTTCAGGTTTACTTCTATAACAAGGATAACTGGGAAGAGGTTTCTGCATATGCATGGACTACAGATAATACAACAATCCTTGGTGCATGGCCGGGACAGGAAGCAAGCTACATCGGTGATGGCTGGTGGATGGCTGAGGTTCCGGGAACTGCTGAAGATGAGATGAATGTCATCTTTAACAATAACAATAATGGTAATCAGACAAATGGTGTCAAAGTAGAAAAAGAAGAGGTATATACTTTTACTAATGATGTTGCCTATGAGACAAAACAGGAAGTAGAGGATGCCATTAACGGCGAAGAACCAGGAAACGGTGAAGAACCAGGAAATGGTGAAGAACCCGGAAATGGCGAAGAACCCGGAAACGGCGAGGAACCCGGAAACGGTGAAGAACCCGGAAATGGCAAAGAAGCTGGGACAGGCAATAGTAACGAGCAGCCACAAACACCGGTAAACCCACAGCCACAAACACCGGCAAACGAGCAGCCGCAAACACCGGCAAACCCACAGCCACAGACACCTGCAGTAGACAATACAGCAGGTACTGTTACAACACCTGCAAAAGAATTCAAAAAGGGAACAATCTTTAAGTTCAAAAAGAATGAGTACAAGATAGTTAAAGCTTCAGATAATGAATATGAAGTACAGCTTGTAAAAGCAGCAAAAACAAAGGATACACTTACTGTTCCGGCGACTGTTACATATGAGAATCAGGAATTTGCAGTTACTTCTATAGGAAGCAACGCCTGCAAGAAAAACCAGATGAAGAAAGTGGTTGTTGGAAAGAATGTAAAATCTATTGGCAAACAGGCATTTTATCAGTGTAAGTCATTAAAGGAAGTAACCTTTAAAGGTTCAAATTTAACTACTGTTGGAAAAGATGCGTTTGCAAAGACTGCTAAGAAGATAGTATTTAAGACTGGTAGCAAAAAGACAGTAAAGAGCTACAAAAAAATATTATCAAAGAATGCTCCTTCAACAGCAAAATATAAAAATTAAATATAGTTTCAGATACGCCATTGCAATATTGCGATGGCGTACTTTTTTGCGAAAAATATTGTATCTGTCTTTTTTCGTTGATAATACGTAAAATATTGGTTATAATCTTTTCGTTAAAGATGTATTATGTTGTAGCCTTACGGCACAGATAATCTTAGATGCTTTTGTGTATATAAATGAAGTATGAATCAGAGAGAGGATAAAACATGAGACTTAGAAATGTACCGGGCTCAAGGGATGTAATTGCTGAGAGTCCATATACCATAAAGGATGAGACAAGTAAAAAGGGTAAGTGGAACGAGATATTTGGAAATGACAATCCCATTTATATTGAGATAGGAATGGGAAAAGGACAGTTCATTATGGAACTTGCCAGAACTAATCCTGACAAAAATTTCGTGGGAATTGAGAAGTATTCTTCGGTGCTTGTACGTGCTTTGGAGAAACAGGATGAAGAGCAGTTGCCTAACATTTATTTCATAAGAATGGAGGCGGAATATATTGCAGATGTGTTCGATAAGGATGAGGTGTCAGGCATTTATCTTAATTTTTCTGATCCGTGGCCGAAGGATCGACATGCAAAGAGAAGACTTACCTCAGTACAGTTTCTTGAGAGATACGAGAAGATTCTTCAAAAAGACGGACATGTAATATTTAAGACCGACAACCGACCTTTGTTTGATTTTTCGCTTGAACAGGCAGAGGAGGCTGAGAACTGGGTTCTTCTTAATCACACTTTTGACCTTCACAATTCTGAATATGTAGAGGGTAATATAATGACGGAGTATGAGACCAAGTTTGTTGAAAAGGGTAATCCTATATGCAGGATGGAGATTATGCAAAAGTGAGGAGAGCAGCCGCTTTACACATTGATTATGAAAAGATAATGGTTACATTTAGACATGGATGAGCATATTCTGATAATAAGCAGGACATTTGCTAATGGGGCGTGTTATGGGAATATATTGTAAACTTGCGGGAGTGAAATATGATCTTGAGCAGAGATATCCATGGATAATCAAGCTGGAACGTAGAATGTGCGTGGTCGAGACAGTGCTTAATAAAAACAATCCCTGCTTTGAAAACAGGGATATGCGAAGATGCCGTAGATGCGGTGTTAAGGCCTGCTGCGGTCATAGAAACAGCGGTTGTAAAGACTCATGAGCGATAACAGATTGAATTAATCGGTTGAATATGGTATGATGAAAAGTGATTTTTTTCTAAAATAATACAGAAATAACAGGGATA
This sequence comes from uncultured Lachnospiraceae bacterium, assembly GCA_902793335.1. GTDB lineage: Bacteria > Bacillota > Clostridia > Lachnospirales > Lachnospiraceae > CAG-590. The sequence goes on along the minus strand of CADBCZ010000050.1, from coordinate 7,014 downwards.
CAATCATGCAGTTTAGACCATGTATTGATATACACAACGGAAAAGTTAAACAAATAGTAGGCGGATCTTTAAAAGATGCCGGTAATTCTGCTTTGGAAAATTACGTATCAGAGCAGGATGCGGCATTTTATGCTCATTTATACAGAAAAAGTAATATCAAAGGTGGGCATATTATCCTGCTTAACAAGGCGGGGACACCTGAATATGATGCAGATATGGAGCAGGCGGGACTTGCTCTGTCAGAATATCCGCAAGGACTTCAGATTGGTGGCGGAGTAAATGCGGACAATGCGAAGAGATTTATTGAAATTGGTGCATCGCATGTTATTGTGACATCATATGTATTTTGCGATGGAAAGATAGATTACAACAGACTCGATAAGCTTTTAGAAGCAGTTGGCAGAAAGCATCTTGTGCTTGATCTGTCCTGCAGAAAAAAAGACGGACAGTATTATATAGTAACTGATCGCTGGCAGAAGTTTACGGATGAGCCGTTGTCTGAAGAATTGCTTGGAAAACTTGCCTCTTATGCGGATGAGTTTCTGGTACACGCGGTTGATGTTGAGGGAAAGGCATCAGGAGTAGAGGAAGAACTGGTATCTCTACTTGCAAGCTGTGTTGACATTCCGATAACCTACGCCGGTGGTGTCGGAAGCTATGAGGATATTGAGGTTATAAGAAGACTCGGCAAGGGTCTTGTTAACGTTACAATAGGAAGTGCACTTGACTTATTTGGAGGAAGCCTTAAGTATGACAAAGTGCTTTCTATGATGGATATATGAATGGCAACTATGAATACACAGAAATAGTTACAGGAATTTAACAGTTAAAAATTGATTAGATAGGGTTTGAAAATGAGTGACTTTGAGTCGTTAAGTATAGATAATTCAAAGATAGAAGTATCTCACAAAGGAAAAAACAGGATAAAAGATTGGGTAAAAGATAAATATATATATTTGATTATTTTTGTTATCGCATTTTTTGTGGTAATGGGAGCGTGGATAATTGGAGGAGTGGGACCGTTTGGAGGTAAATGTCTTGTAGTGGTTGACGGTGTGCATCAATATCTTCCGTTCTTTTCAGAGTATCAGGAGAAATTAAAGCATATTACAGACTTCCAATACAGTTTTGACGTAGGAATGGGTAATAATTTCATTTCGCTGTGGTCGTATTATCTGTCGAGTCCGTTTAATCTTATTATATTGCTCTGTGCAAAGAGTCATCTGCCGATGGCTTTGAACATTATAATAAGTGCGAAGATAATACTAGCTGCGCTTACATTTGCGTATTTTCTTATACATCGCGGTAAGAGTAGAGAGATTACACCGGGTGTTATTCCATTTTCACTTCTCTATGCATTTTCAAGTTATGTGGTGGGTTATTACTGGAATCTTATGTGGCTTGACTGTATTTTTATTTTCCCGATCATAATTCTTGGAATGGATAAAATGATGAAGAAAAGCGACAGTCGTATGTACGTGCTGGCGTTGCTTTATGCATTTATATGTAACTACTATATAAGCTTTATGATATGTATGTTTCTTGTTATCTGGTTTTTTACATACAGATTCAAAAGCTTTTCGGATTTCTTTTTTAAGGGGGTTCGTTTTGCAGTAGCATCACTGATTGCAGCGGCAATGAGTGCTGTCGTGCTGCTTCCGGCTTATAAGGGCATTATGACAACGGCTTCGGCGAAGTTTGAACTTCCCAAGTGGGAATTCTACGGAACCTTTGCCGATACACTCAGGTCACATTTGTTCTGCTCAGAGGTGTTGACCAATCAGATCGGTGATGCGGGAACTAATCTTTACTGCGGAATAATAACGATACTATTTGCGGTTATGTTCTTTTTGATGCCGGAAATCTCCGGAGTAAGAAAGGTAAAATATCTGTTTATTCTGGTATTTCTGATAATAAGCTGTAACAATGAATTGCTTAATTACATCTGGCATGGCTTTCACAACCAGTACGGAATACCTAACAGATTCGTCTTTCTGTATGTTTTTATCCTGCTGACGATGGCCTACGATGTGTATCGCAAGATGGATAAGATAAAGATTTATATGGTTCTTATCGCATACACGCTGTCTATGCTTTTTGTGATTTTCTGTTATTATCATGCAGATGTGGTATACGAGGTAAAAACTTATAAACTTACAGCTTTGTTGCTGACTTTATATATGATACTGCTTACACTTTTCTGTAAATTGAAGAATAAGGTATTGCTTATGTATCTTGTCATATTTGCGGCTGTGTTTGAAATGGGTGCAAATGCAATGTTCGGTTTTTCTCAGGACGGCAGTTCCGAGCCGGACTATTATTACGGTGATACAAAAGCGGTAATGAACCTAAAGGATAGAAACGAGGATAAGAAGGATTTTTCGCGTTCCGATGTGCTTTTGCCGAGATTTGTGGATGAAGCAACCTGGTATAATCTGAGAAGTATAGGTATATTTGGTTCGACAGTCCGGGGAGAAATGGTCGATGCAATGAGTGACCTTGGATTTTATACAGGAGCCAATGAGTATTTGTATTATGGCGCTTCACCTGTTACCAACGCATTGTTTGGAGTGGAGCATGTATATACAAGAAAGAATGATTTTGTTAATGTTGACTCTCACATGGAGCTGTTAGACTCCGAGCCTTCGGGACAGCAGGAGGTAATATCGGTATATGACAACCAATATGCTTTGCCGATAGGATATATGGTAAATGATAAAATCGTCGACTTTGAGACTCTCGACAATGGACCATTTACCGTACAGAATGAATTGTGTGGAGCATTGACGGGAATCGAGCCGATATTCGTATCCATCTTAGATGATATGAAGGTAAATGTATACGGTACCAATATGGATATCAGTCTTGTGGATGAGAACAATGCCACTTACAGAAATGCCAACGGAAGTGCACGTGGCGACATGATTTACACTGTGCCTGAGGATATGGACCTCTATATGAACTGCCGGGGAAGTAATGTGCATAAGATAGCGTTGCTTATTGACGGCAAGGAGGTGGCTTATGACAGATATCAGGGACAGATTTTGCACGTAGGGAAGTTGAAAGCAGGTCAGCTTGTTGATATTCAGTTTGAGTTAAATGATGAAGAGGATCTTTCAGGAGAGCTTTATTGTTATCCTATGAAATATCTGCCGGAGCAGTTTAGTGCATTTTATGACTCGCTATCGAAGCGTGTATTGGAGGTTGAGACTGTATCCGATACCAGAATTATGGGAAGGATAAATGCTTCAGAGGGTGAAATGTTTATGACCTCGATTCCCTATGATGATGGATGGAAGATATATTGTGATGGAGAAGAGGTAGAAACAACAGTATTGTTGAACGCGTTCTTAGGAGCAGAAATTCCTGAGGGAGAGCATGAAATAAAACTTGTGTATAAGAGTCCGGGAATTAAGGAAGGTCTTATAATTACCCTGATGGGTATAATACTGTTTTTGATGCTTATATTCATAGAGTCAGGGAAGCCAGAAGAAGGTGTTGTAACCTGTGAATTTGAAAAGCGGGAGATAACAGACTATAACGAATACAATAAGGAGGAAATATAAATGAGAAAGAGAAATGTACGTAAGGCGGTAATACCGGCAGCGGGCTTGGGGACGAGATTTTTGCCGGCAACAAAGGCAATACCGAAGGAAATGCTTCCACTGGTAGATATTCCGACCGTCCAGTATATTGTGAAAGAAGCGGTGGCGAGTGGAATTGAGGAGATTTTGATCATAACCAATTCGAATAAGCACTGTATGGAGAATCATTTTGACAGATCATATGAGCTCGAAAACAGATTGCTTGAATCTAACAAGCAAGAGGAGTATAATATGATATGTGATATTGCGGATATGGCTAATATCTATTATGTCAGACAGAAGGAGCCGAAGGGATTAGGCCATGCAATTTTGTGTGCGAAATCATTTATCGGTGACGAGCCTTTTGCAGTTTTGCTGGGTGATGACGTAGTGGAAAACGGTACAGGTGCTCCTGCACTCAAACAGCTCATAGACGCGTATAATTCGGTTCAGGCGTCGATAGTCGGAGTTCAGACTGTTCCGGATGAAGATGTCAGCAAATATGGAATAGTTGAGCCTGAGAAGGGCGAGAACATAGAAAACAGACAGGTGAAATTAAGATCTATGGTTGAGAAACCTAAGATGGAAAATGCACCGAGTAATATGGCTGTGCTGGGAAGATATGTATTGACACCGGAGATTTTTGATTATTTAGAGACACAGACACCCGGAGCCGGTGGAGAGATACAGCTAACGGATGCCATTAAGAATTTAATGATCAGTCAGTCGGTATATGCCTATGATTTTGAGGGTACACGATATGACGTTGGGGATAAATTTGGTTTTATTAAAGCCACGATTGAATATGCGCTCGAACGTGAAGAGCTTAAGGACAAGCTTCAGGCGTATTTGAAGGAGCTGGCGGAAACATTCTAAAATACGGGGGGTAAAAAGAATGCAAATTAACGTTGAAAAATTAAAAGCAAGATTGATCTATATGGCCTTGGCGGCGCTACAGATTATTATTGCTGTTATCGGAGTTGCTGTTGTCGCAAGCAGCTTCAAAGGTAATGAGGGAAAAGGTCTGATGGTGGGTATATTACTTGCCGTGATAGTTCTCGGACTGGCGATGATTGTTGTCATACTTAAGATTCTCTTGGATGGGGAGAAAGAATCGGCGGAGAAAAGTGACAAGTACAAGAAACTGTTTCTTAATCTTCCGGTTGGATTTGCGCAGGCTAAGATACTTCGTGATTCGGTTAGCGGAAGAAATATGGGATATAAGATTTCGGATGCCAACGAGACGTTTGGACGGCTCTTTGACCTTGATATAACCGATTATTACGATAAGATAATATCAGAGAGCAGAGTTGAGGTACTTCAGGATATCAATGCATGGTTTGAGGCTTACAATAATTCAGGTACAAAACAGGGTGAGCTGCTTGCCGTTGAGATTACAATGGAGAAACTCAACAAAGTATTTAACACAGTTATGTATAAGTCTGAAGCGGACTATATTAACATGGTTGTTATTGATATCACCGAACAGAAGGAGACTGAGAATAAGCTTTCTAAAGCTATTCAGGATGCAAATGCAGCATACAAGACTCAGTCGGAATTTCTTGCAAATATGTCGCATGAGATCAGAACACCTATTAATGGTATTCTTGGAATGCTTCAGCTTACATTGTTGTCAGAGGATCTTCAGGCTGACCACAGAGACAATTTGACTACGGCTAAAAATTGTGCTGATACACTTCTTCGTCTTATCAATGATATTCTTGATATTTCTAAACTTGAGGCGGGTAAATATAATCTTCGTGAAGAGAACTTTGATGTCAAGGCAGCTATTGAAGAGACGATTGCGGCACAGATTCCAATAGCACAGGATAAGGGACTTACATTGAATTGCAGCTTTTCAAGTGATGTGCCGAAGCTTGTACGAGGTGATGGACAGCGTATCCAACAGGTACTTAACTGTCTGTTGTCAAATGCTATTAAGTTTACAAGCGAGGGCGGTGTAAGAGTTAAGGTTGCATGTATAGACGATCTTCTTGATAAGATTATACTTCGTATCGCTGTTGTGGATTCAGGTATAGGTATATCCGAAGCCAACAGAAATAAGCTGTTTATCAGATTTTCACAGGTTGATGCGTCAGATACACGTAAATATGGTGGTTCAGGACTGGGTCTGGTTATCACCAAGCAGATAGTTGAACTCATGGGCGGTAATATCTCAGTACAGAGTAAGGAATTTGTTGGTTCAACATTTATCGTAGAGATTCCGTTAAAGATTATTAAACCGGCAGAGATATCACCTGAGGAAGCAGCTCAGGCTAAGAAGGAAAAGGAGCCTGCAGTTTACTCATTAGCTACAGGTCATTCAAGAGCAAGAATTCTTGTTGCAGAGGATGAACCTGTTAATCAGCAGGTTATCGGTAAGCTTCTCGGTATGGCAGGATATTCGTACGATATAGCTGAGAACGGAGAGAAAGCGGTAGAACTTTATAAGCAGAAGGAATACAAGGCAGCACTCTTTGATGTTCAGATGCCTGTTATGGACGGTCTTGCGGCAACACAGGAAATCAGAGATATTGAGCTTCGAGAAAGCAGAAAGCGTCTTCCTATCATCGCCGTAACAGCAAGAGCTATGTTCGGTGATAAAGAGAGAATACTTGAAGCGCAATTAGATGATTATATAGCAAAACCGTATAATTTAAATGATGTAGTAGAGACACTTGATAGGTATGTCTCTCATGACGATTAAGAATAATAATTGAATATGTTTTATTTAAGCTGTGGATTTTTTGGTCCACAGCTTTTTTATTGTATCAGCAAGAAAAATAAACCACCTGCTATGCAGGTGTGTTCCCAAATAGCTTTAGCTTCAAGCAAAAACCTCCTGTGTTATAATTAGTGCTGGTT
>CADBCZ010000050.1:0-503 GCA_902793335.1 uncultured Lachnospiraceae bacterium | reverse complement strand
TGAAGATATAGGACATATCTTGAGTGAATTATGCAAACGAAAAGGAATTGAAATAATTGAAGCTGAGGCATGTCCAGATCATATCCATATGCTTGTAAGGATTCCGCCGAAGTATAGCGTATCGGAAATAATGGGATATCTAAAAGGAAAAAGTTCGCTTATGATATTTGAACGACATGCGAATTTAAAGTATAAGTATGGAAATCGTCATTTTTGGTGCAGAGGATATTATGTTGATACAGTAGGTAAAAATGCGAAGAAAATAGAAGAATATATAAAAAACCAGTTACAAGAAGATTTGGAATATGATCAAATGACACTGAAAGAGTATATAGACCCGTTTACGGGTGAGCCGGCAAAATAGGGCAATAAAAAAGGCTCTTTAGAGCCAGCCCGAGACCGCAGTGCGGAAGGCGGACTATTCAGTGCCTCTTTAGAGGCAAGCAGGGAACAGCGGCTTATAGCCGCAGAGCAAACCACCGGCTAAGCCGGTGGTAATGATT
>CADBCZ010000049.1 GCA_902793335.1 uncultured Lachnospiraceae bacterium | reverse complement strand
TATTATCATTATGAGCTCCTCCTTCTTAGCTCATATATCATAACATTTGTACATTTTTATTTAATACTATTTGTACATAAATAAGTATAACTTAATACCGGACAAAGGCAGAGCTTACTGCCGTACCTCATTGTAAGGAACACATCGCCGCTTAGGCAGAAAACGTGATGAATGGGCAATACATTCATTGCGACCTCGTTATCCTGCTTTTCAACCTCTGTACTGTTAAAAATGTTGTCAATGAGGTTGCCGTGTGAAAGCATTACACCCTTGCCCTTACCTGTTGTTCCCGAGGTGAAAATGATAAGCGCACATTCATCCTCTTTTGCTTTCGGCACAAAGGTATTATTGCGGTAACATTTACATATATTATGAACGGACTTTTCGGTCATGTTCTGAATACATATAAACTCCTTTACACCCGGACATTCCGTCTTATATAAATCCACCTCATCATGAAAATCCCAATCGTAAAGAACTATATCCGTATCAGCCTTATTGATTCTTTCAATTATTCCCTGCGTACCCGCCTTAACGTCTATCGGAACAGCAATTCCTCCTGCACTAACGATTCCAAACAAAGCATTCAAATAACGATAACTGCACTCTCCAAGAAGGGCAACATGAGGGCATTCTCCCTGCTCTGCAACCCAGGCTCCAAACGAACAGCTATCCCTATATAACTCACTATAAGTATTGCAATAAAATACATCTGCCTTCTCATACATTAAGAATATTCTTGATGCATACTCACTTCCGGCATTTTTCAACAAGTCGTACAAAGTTTTTGTATTATCACGTGTTATCATACTTTTTCTCCTTTTTTGACACGCATACGACATTTATTCGCATTACGAATTATTAGCTTCCCAGCGAATATATCATATTGCATTTTATTTCGCAATGCGTAATATATAAAAATTATAAATCTTGTCAATTATGTAGTATCGTCTTAAGCATCACTCTTTCATTTTTATGCAACTTTATAGTTTTTTTTCCAATAAAATTTCAACAAAAAAACTGACCAGCTTACAACTGATCAGTTTATCATCATTCTTCAGATTCACCCTCATAAGATAACATTATCTTAAGCAGACGAATCAGCTCTAACGTATCTTTTCTTCCAAGTTTCTTTAACAGGCCCTGATACTCCTTACGAATCTCCGCTCTTCTCTTCTTCTCCTCCGTAAGGCCATCCTTAGTAATATATACCTTGACTTTTCTCTTATCTTCCTCGGCCTTTTTTCTCTCTATATAGCCTTTATATTCAAGGCTGGATAAGATATCAGTCATTCTTCCGGGCACTATGTGAAGATACTTAGATAATTCTCCAGCACTCTCTCCGTCCTTAATGTAAGTAAGATAGTGCAAGGTTCCGTATTCTCCTCTAACACTGTCCTGAACGGCACGATTAACTCTTCTGTTAAGCATTTCCGCTAAAAGCATATATAGCTCTTCACCAAGATTTTCTTCATTCTTTTCCACAGACTTTCTCCTTTCTACCACCTGTACTTTAGGCGTTTGCGAAACTAAGGTTTTCTTTTTTACTTTTGTGCATGTTATACAATCCAACGCAATTTACAATTCATAGAGTTTCGCAATCACCTAACATGTACTTTATTACTACAGAACTGTTTTCTCAGCATTTTCACTATCTTAATTATACCAAGATGTGGACAAAGGCTCAATTACTTTTTATTTTAATCAGACTAAAATTTCATTGCTATTTATCAAAAACGCTCATAACATTATCCAGGTAAATCGTCATGAGCGTTTATAGTATCAATATTTTTTTATCATCCAGACAAATTCATATCCACCCAAGCCGTAACGGTCGATATGTGCTTTTGTCTTTGTAAGCATATTTTTGTATTCCTCATGTTCTGAGGTATAAATACTCTGTGAACTTCTGCTGAAATTAAAGAATGCCATCAGCTTATATCCGTTATAGTATCTTCCTATTCCTAATACATGGTCATTTCCCGTATCAACAATCCATGTGTCAGCCTCTGAATGAAATACCTCATTTGAAATACGAAGCTTTCTAAGCTTTTGAATCGCAGAGTAAATCTTATTCTGTCTTGAACCTCTGCTCTTTCTTTTCTTAACTTCCTTCCAGTCTAAATGACCGCGATGCAGATATCTGCTGTCCGACTGTCTTAGCGGATCTTCGTGGTAGGTGTAATCATTTAACATTCCAATCTCGTCACCGCTGTAAAGAACGGGAATACCTGACTGGACAAGTAAAAAGGCATGTAGCATTATGTCCAGTCTTATTCCCTCTTCTATCTTTCCCTCATTCTGCTCAAACTCTGCAGCCTCTATTCCACACAGGGAAGCCGTTGTACCACAAAGTCGCGCATCTTTTAACTTCGGATCGTCATTATAGAGCTCTCCCCTTGAATCACTTCCATAAACATATCCCCGGAAATAATCATTAAGGTATTTTTTATGCTCAGGTTCTTTAAATCCGAACTGTTTCAAAAAAGCATAATCAAGTCCCCAACCGATATCATCATGACATCTTAAATAATTCAAAAAAACATATTGTTTTGGAAGTGCAAACACAGTACCCAACTGGTGACGTAAAAGTCTTACATCAGCTGTGGCTACTGTATGCCAGGTACTGGCCATGGTAGTTACATTATATAACAAATGACATTCCGGCTTGTCCTGAGGGCCAAAATAAGGTACTACCTCTTTAGGTTCCATTACAACTTCACCTAAGAGCAATGTACCCGGAGCTACGATTTCCGCTGCAATTCTCATCATTCTCACCAGGGTGTGTACCTGAGGAAGATTACGGCAGGTTGTCCCTAACTCCTTCCATATATATGGTGTAGCATCAAGTCTGACTATATCTACTCCCTTATTACACAGATAGAGCATATTCTCAGTCATATCATTAAATACTACCGGATTGGCATAATTCAAATCCCACTGATAGGGATAAAAGGTCGTCATTACAATCTTTCCGGCCTCCCCGCACCATGAAAAATTACCGGGAGAAGTCTGCGGAAAAACCTGTGGAACAGTCTCCTCAAATTTATTAGGAATATCCCAGTTATCATAAAAGAAATATCTGTTCTGATATTCCACATCTCCCTGTCTGGCACGTTTTGCCCATTCGTGATCCTCGCTGGTATGGTTCATTACAAAATCAAGACAAACACTGATTCCTTCTTCATGACACTCATCAGAAAGCTGTGCAAGCTCATCAATCGTTCCGTATTTAGGTTCTACGGTTCTAAAATCCGAAACTGCATAGCCACCGTCACTCCTACCTTCTGGACTCTCTAAAAGTGGCATAAGATGAAGATAGTTAACACCTGTTTCATTGATGTAGTCTAAATGTTCCCTTACACCCTGCAGGGTCTTGGCAAAATTCTCAACATACATCAGCATCCCAAGTCTTTCATTGTCATGATACCAATTTTCATTTCCACTTCGCTTCCGATCCCATTCTTTCAATGACTCAGGTCTTTGACTATACGCATTTTCAAGCATATCACAAAAATAGTTAAAGGCCTGTTCATCACCATGATACAGCTCCATGTAAAGCCATTTTAATTCACTTACCTTCTCATTAAATCGCTTTTTATATTCTTCATCTATTTTCTTTTTCACTATAATTCTCCATATATTAATAACTATTACTGTTTAAAGTTCCTTATCATTTTCTTCTTCGCCCTGCATACGACCTATAAGCTGCTTCATCACCGATTGATATATCAAAACACAAAAATAGGTTGGCAAAGATATTCCCAGAACAAAAGCAATTGGTAAAAGTCTCATATCCTGGGTAAGTACAAATGTTGATACAACATAGATAACAACCATAACTAAAGTTCGTGGTAAATGTCCGATTGCAAGAAGTAATGCATTTTTAAATCTTGCTCCAAAAGAATTCTCGATTCTTGCCATTAACGGAAATATCCAGACAAAAATCATTGCACAAATCAAAATAAGAATATATACCGGCACCAGCATCGGTGCAACGGAATTACCATCAGCTGGAGCAAATATTTTATAATCAATATACACAAAAATGCTCACAGCTAAAAACACCCCCCATACGGGTGTAGAATTTTTGAGATTTTCTTTAAACTGTTTAAAATAATCTCTGACCGGGTGACCTTTACCTTCAACCATCTTCATCACTTCATAATGAAGTGCCGTAAATGCAGCCCCTGCTGTAACGATTGGAATACTGCATAATATCGTCAGAAGGTTCAAAGCAACAAGTATTGTAAGGTCACAAAGAGCCCGCATAAGCGGGCCCTCTACTGAAAAAAAATGATTCATAGAATTAACCCTTTACTGCTCCTTCAATCATTCCATTCATAATCTGTTTCTGGGCTACTAAGAACACAATTACCATTGGTACAATGGCAAGTAATGCTGCTGCCAAAATCATGTTCCACTGTTTTACATAAGAACCAACAAATGCCTGTACTGCTACCGGAAGAGTCTTAACCGCACCATTCTGACCGAGCATCATGGAAGGCAAAAGATAATCGTTCCAAATCCACATACCATTTAAGATGGTGATTGTGGTAATAACCGGAGTTAAAAGTGGAAAAATAATCTTAAAGAATGTCTGTTCCGGATAACAACCATCGATGGAAGCAGCTTCTTCCAACTCGAAAGGGATTCCCTTGATAAATCCATTTAAAATAAATACTGTCATCGCTCCACCAAATCCAAGGTATGCAAACACGATTCCCGGTACCGACTGAAGCATCGGAATACCTACAAATTTTCCAACATCTCTAAAAGTAGAGATAAGCGGAAGCATAACTACCTGGAAAGGAATGATCATTGATGCGATAAAGATAAAATAAATTACCATTGACCATTTTTTACGATTGTTACGACAAATTACCCAGGCTGCCATTCCGCCAAATACTGCAAGCAGTACAAGCGAAAGAACCGTTATCAATACAGAGAATCCAAATGCCTGCCAGAAGAGGAAGTGTGTGTTATTAATTACATCGCTTAAGTTTTGGATAAGCTGTCCGATTCCAACTCCGTTAAATCCAATAGGGTTTGCTGTGATATCTTGTGTAGTCTTGCAGGAATTGATCACCACCAGGAAAAAAGGGAACAATACATATATAGATATCAAAACCGCAATAATACATCTGATTGCAACACTGGATGATTTTTCTTTTCTATGCATTATAACTCCACCTCCTTAGAACTTGTAATCTTAACCTGAAGAATAGATACTATAGCAAGAATTATAAAGAACAATACCGCTTTTGCCTCACCAAATGCATATTTATTCTCTACAACTGCTGTACTATAGATATTAAGCGCAAGCATCTCAGTACCATTCGTCAAATAAGAGCCCATGAAATCTGCTATTGATCCTGTACCATTTGTCAGCGCAAGGTTAACATCAAACATCTTAAATGCGGAGGTAAGTGTAAGGAAGGTACATATGGTAATAGTGGATGCAATCATAGGAAGTTTAATGTTGAAAAGTGTCTGAAGTCTGCTTGCTCCGTCGATAGCTGCTGCTTCAAGTACATCTAACGGAATCATATTAAGTCCGGTGATGTAAATCAACATTATATAACCTGCATACTGCCATACATAAACAATAATAATTGCTATAAATGCTGTCTTTGTATCAGAAAGCATTGAATACTGATTACCAGATAATGCTGTTGTCCACTTTGTCACAACATTACTGAAAATAAACTGCCATATATAACCTAATACGATTCCACCGATAAGGTTTGGAAGGAAGTAAGCTGCTCTGAAAAATCCCATACCTTTAATCTTTGAAGTACAAAGTAAAGCTAACAGAAAAGCTACTAAATTCACAAGAATCATATTAAATAAAACAAACAGGAATGTGATCAGAATCGACCAAATAAAACTGGGTTGTGTAAACATCTTAGTATAATTTGCAAGTCCAACTACATTTTTCACCCTGATACCGTCCCAGTCAGTAAAAGAATAACCGATACCAAGTACAAGCGGTATGATAACAGTTACCGCAAAAGCAAAAAGCAGTGGAAATAAAAATATGATATTTATAATCTTACGGTGATGTTTCTCCGTAGGGAAAAAGAACAGACCCAAAAATATACCTACCGCGCCCAACACCAAAAACGCTCCTCTACAGTCTGAACCAAATAGCATAAGACTTTTTTTCGCGAAATCGCATACCAGCGCAGAGATGAGCATTACAACCCCGGCTATCAGGCAGACCAGCGAAAGAGGCTTATTGCCATTGGAAATCTTATATTCCATTTCAATTCCTCCTTCCAATACAAAAGACTAATGATGAATTGTGTTCGAAAATTTTAATACTTTTGTTTAAAAGAACAGGGCGGAGGCACGTAAGCCCCTGCCCTGCATAGTTACTATCATTATTACTCAGCATAATAAGACTCAATAACCTTTTTAATCGTTTCAACAAATGCATCTGCATCTGCAATTGATCCCTTAGCATAGTCAGCAAATACCTGACATGTCTCGTTCTGAAGACCGTCTTTCTTAAGCATTGTATGCCATCCACTGTAGTTACCAGCATCGATATAGCTCTTCATGCTCTTGTAGAAAGGATTTGTAGCTTCATACTGGCAATCATCGAAAGGAGATACAAGACCAGCCTTGTTTACAAGAATATCCTGTGCTGAATCGCCTGCGCACCAGTTAAAGAATGCCTTAGCACCATCTACGTTACCATCCTGGTAAGCTACCCAGTATGAAGGAGGTCCAGCGATGATTGTGTTAATACCATCCTCAAATGCATAAGGAGCGAAACCAACTTCGAAGCTTACATCCTCTGGAGATGTTACACACCAGTTACCCTGTGTGATGAATGCATACTTACCATCCTTGAATCCAGCTACCTGATTATCATATGTACCATCAACTAAGAGTGCAGGATCAGAATACTGATTCATCATACCAACGAACTCTGCGAATGATTTCATACGAGCATCATCAATCTTACCACCATCATTAAGCATATCAATGTAAGTTGTGTCATCAGCCTTAAGACCAGCGTCAAGGTACTGACCAAACACGTGTGTTCCTGAAGACCATCCAAGGTTTGCAGGCTCTGCACACCAACCAAATACTGCAGTAATACCAAGCTCGTCCTTCTTAGAATCAAGTGTCTCACAAGCGCTCTTCCAAGCATCAGGTGATGTAAGTGAAGCAGGATCAACACCTGCAGCGCTAAGTACGTCAGCGTTATAACCAAGAGCAGTAGCTTCTACTGTGTAAGGGAAACCGATTGTGCCCATGTTATCATCAGTAAGTTCAAATCCTGTCTTATCTGTCCACTCTTCTCCTGAAAGATCAGCAAGCATTCCATCCCAGTTAGCTGCCTGATTAGCTTCGATAACGAAGATGTCCGGCATATTGTCTGCCTGATACATTTTCTTAAGCTCATCAGATGCGTTTGTGTCACCACCGATAGTTTCGATAACAACTTCTGCTCCTGTCTCTTCGTTGTACTTAGCAGCAAGCTCCTGAAGCTGTGCATCGATTTCAGGCTTACCATTTAAAAGTCTGATTGCATCTCCGCTAACAGTCTTATCACTGCTTGATGAGTCTGCGTCTGCCTCTGCTTCTGTAGTTGTTGAATCAGCACCAGAGTTATCTGTGCTTCCTGAGTTTGTGGATGCTCCACCGCAAGCTGTAAGGCTAAATGCCATAACGCCTGCCATAAGTAAGGTTAAAGCTTTCTTCTTCATAATTTCCTCCTTTAAATAAAAACCTTTTGTTTTTATGCCTTTTTTGCAAAAGTAGTCTTGATTTTCGTTTTCCGTTTGTTACTTTTGCGCTTAAGTTGTGAATTAATAATAACCCATTCTGAGAAAAATGCAAGTGTTTTTTTGAAAAAAAACCTTAAACGCATAAGTTTCGTCATTTGTTACAATCAAATTCATTATTTTTTGTTCAAATCTGCCACTGATAATCTTTCAATTAACTTGGTTGAGAACACGATCTGATGCTTCTTTGGTACCTTACCCTGAATCATCTTAATCAACTCTTTTGTAGCAGTTATACCCTTCCCGGTAATATCCTGATGCATGGTTGTCAGAGCCGGTCTGAATAAACGTCCGTTTTGATTATCATCAAAGCCCATAACAGACAAATCCTCCGGCACTCTTATTCCTTTGGTGATACATGCATTCATAAGCATTCCCGCGAAATTATCCGAACTACAGAATACTACAGTAACTTCTTTCACTCTTTGTGCAATATCATTTAAACTCTTATCAATTCCCGAACCGGTAGTGTCTAACTCATAGTACCAGTTTTCCTTAACTTCTAATCCTGCTTCCTTCATAGCTTTTTCATAGCCCTGATATCTGCACAGATTAACATCAGACATCTTCTCGGCAAGATAACCGATCTTTTTATGGCCCTTGCCAATTAAATATTCCACTGCTTCCTTAGCAGATTCCTCATCAGTCAGTCCGACATTTACATAGGTCTGACCAATCTCCTCCATGAAACCCCAGTTTACATAAGTATCCACATATACAACCGGTTTTTTAAAACGCTTATATACTCTAATCGCATCATAATCCTGCATCCAGAAAAGCAAAAGTCCGTCAACATTCCACGATGCGACATGATTGATTATCTCCTCGATATCCTCTGAAATATAAAGCATCATATAGTATCCTGCTTCCCTTACCGCACGCTCAATTCCGCCCATCATCTCAGAAACAAATGGATCACAAAGGATATGACTATATCTGTCCTCAGTAGTCTTAAGCACGATTCCTATAATGTTAGACTGATTCTGAGCAAGATTCCTCGCAGTCATATTGGGTACATAATGAACCTTATCCAGATAGTCCTGTACTTTTTTAATTGTTTCTTTTGAAACTTCCTTAGTCTTGCCATGGATAACATTAGACACAGTAGTTGTGCTCATATTCAATTCCGTAGCAATCTGTTTTATCGTAATCATATATTCACCTTCCCGCTCCGTACTCCCTTATTTCTTCCGGATCAGGCATAACTGCCAAAGCACCTTTTCTTGTAGTGATTAACGAAGCTGCCATGGACGCTGTACGCAGAGCCTCAGCCAAAATTCCCTTGTCCAAATTATCGAGTCCTTTTGTCACCGCATAGTATAGTGCAACTGCCATAAAGGTATCCCCCGCACCTGTTGTCTCAATAGTATTATCATTCAAAAATGCCTTTTGGAACAATTGCATATCTTTGTAAAATGCGTAGCTGCCGTCCGAGCCTGCAGTGGCAAATACCAACGGGATATGATACTCGTCAATAAGCTTTTCAACTCCTTTTACAATATCCGATTCGCCCGTCAGAAACTCCACTTCGTTGTCAGAAATCTTCAAAACATCACATAATCCAAGACCATAACGCATTTTTTCCTTTGCCTTCTCAGGTGTTTCCCAAAGTGGTGCCCTGTAATTAGGATCAAAAGATATAAGACATCTCGCTTCCTTCGCAATAGATATCGCCGCTTTGGTAGCTTCCTCCACCTTGGCATCTGTCATGGATAAAGTTCCAAAATGAAAAGCGCGACTGTTTTGTATTAATTCAGCCTTACTCTTCACCTCTTCTACGCTGAGCTTCATGTCCGCGCCCGGATTGCGATAAAATGAGAAATCTCTGTCACCGTTTGCCAACTTATGAACAAATGCAAGAGTCGTATGAATCTCATCATCCATAAACAAGCCTGACATATCAATTCCCTGAGCCGATGCTTTGTCTTTTAGCATGCGTCCTAGCGCATCATTTCCGACTTTGCCGATAAATGCAGTCTTTGCGCCTAACTTCTGAAGCATTGCCAAGACATTACATGGTGCTCCACCGGGATTTGCCTCAAAGAGAGGATTACCCTGTGCGCTTTGATCGTTCTCTGTAAAATCGATCAAAAGCTCTCCTAAAGCCGTTACATCATAGTTCATCTTCATTCTCTCCTTTATAAAATATTCTAAACTAAGAATGCTAATTTTGAACTCATTATACTCTTTTAAACTTAAACGCACAAGGTATATATTTGAACGTATTTTTTTCAATTTCTTTGTGCTTTTTGCACAATTTATACAAAAATATTCTCAATCAGCCCTTCTCAGTCCATTCCATTCTCCAGTTAATACACCTCTGAAGGTATTCCACATAATCAGGATTCTTACATACTCCCTTGCCCGGAGAATCCGATATTTTTGCAACATCCTGTCCGTTACATTTCGTTGTTTTCATAACAATATTAAGCGGAGGAACGCTGGTGTCATTTGCAAGATAGGTGCCGATTCCAAATGCTACTTTAGTTCTATCCTTGAAGTGGTTATATATATCTGTTGCCTTCTCAAAGTTCAGACTATCTGAGAAAAGCAAAGTTTTTGTTTTGGGATCAAGCCCAAGACTTTCGTAGTGAGCTATCATTTTCTCGCCCCACTCAATAGGATCGCCCGAGTCGTGACGCACACCGGAAAAGAGAGTCGCATAGGTAAGCTTGAAATCCTTTAAAAAACAATCAGTTGTTATGGCATCCGTAAGCGCAGTTCCGTTGAGAACTCCGTATTCTTTAACCCATGCCTCTAACGCATACCAGTTAGAATACGCGGGATTGTGCTTGTGATTACCCTGTCCCACACACATTATCCATTCATGTGCCATCGTTCCTACAGGAAGAATATTGAACTTCTTTGCAAGATAAACGTTACTGGTTCCGATAAACTTAGAGGTACACGGCGCTGTATCATTTAAACGCGAGAACTTCTTAACAGCAAGCTCCTGAGCCTCTGCGGATAATCTTCTTCTAAGTCCAAACTCAGAAAATGTTCCCACACACCATTTTCCCTGCTTCAGGTTTTCAAATTTTGCATCTAAACGCTCTTTAAAACTTTCCATCAGTTCATCATAGTCATACGCCATTCTGAAATATACTTCATTAACGATTGCAAGTGTCGGTATCTCATACAGTGATGTGTTAAGCCACGTTCCCGTTGTTTCGATCGAGAGTCCGCATTCTGCATCATCTGTTATCTCAAAATCCTCGTATCGAGGTCTCCAAAGTCTCAAGAAATCAACATAAGAGCCTTTAAACCATGTAATATTATCAAGATATTCCAGCTCTTCTTCGGTAAATGTAAGCTTACAATATGCTTTAATCTGCTCTCTTATCTCCTCTAACATTTCCGCAGTAAACTTCAAATCTTTGTTTCTGCATTTAAATGTCCAGGTTGTCTTATAGCCCGGGAACTGGTGATAAATCGCCTGTCCCATTGAGAATTTATATAAATCTGTTTCAAGTAATGAATTGATAATCTGTGGTAATTTCATAATACCCCTCCCTTTCTATCATGCCACCTCTATCTGGCAGGTCTTCATGGCTTCAAGTGCTGTTACATGGCTCTGTGGTGTTACACAGGCACACAGTTTTGACAACACACGAATTGTTGTTTCAGGATTAAATGCTTTTGCAAGCATGGCGTTGCTTATAACGCAAATACCCGTACATACGCCGCACAAATACACTTCCTCATAGCCGTATCGCTTGATGAATTCTCCAAGTTCAACACTTCCGAAGGTCACTTTTTCAAAGGTCATAACCGCCCTTTCATCAGGATTTACTTTGGTCTGAGTGTCCATATTGAAATTAACCGTCTTAGTAAGAGCTACCAATTCCGGTACTATTTCCCAACCCTCTGTACCTGAAATACAGTGAACAACGGGAAGTTTCTTTCCCTCCTGTGTATCAAGATAACCGTCAAAATGTGTATCCTTGGTAAATGCAATATCTCCATCAAAAGACTCTGCATAATCCTTTATATCATTTACTATCTCTTGCGCTTCCTTTGTCCCAAGACATCCTGTAACAAAATCGTTCTGCATATCAACTACTACCAATAATTTCTTCATAAGACAACACTCCTTTACTATTCATTTACTGCATACAGTTCTGCTGCACGTTTACCCGTGTTTTTGCATTTTCTGCCAAGATCAACGCAGAATCCGGTGTTTAAATAGTTTCTTATAAATGATTTTCTAAAATTAGCTGTATCCAAAGTCTCGTTCTTAATGCTTTCATGGATACATTTAAGCTCATAAATTGTAAACTCCGATTTGTCCTTTAAAAGTTCGAAGGCATCAGGCTCGTAATCAATTCTTCCTCTGATCCTCGTTATAGCTGTTCGGATTATTTCTTTGTGGTCAAATGCAAGATCCTTTTCCGTCAGAGTCAGATCAGAATTAGTAAAATTGATTCCGTCTATATCGTACTTAATCTTAAACAATCTTGCATCTTTGGCATCATCACCCGCTTTAATGGTTAGCTTTGATTTCGGAATCAAGGCTGTATATGCCACCGATATTACGTGAGTTCTGGGATCTCTGTCCGGTTTGCTGAAAGTATATAACTGCTTTAAAAATACATTGTTAATTCCCGTCTCTTCATACAGTTCCCTTTCCGCTGTTTCGTCAGTGGATTCCTCATCAACCTGTAAAAAACCTCCCGGCAACGCCCAATGATCTTTGAAAGGATATCCTTTTCTATTGATCAACAAAATGTTTAAATCATTGTCCTCATCTAATGTAAATATTACTATGTCTGCTGTAACCGATGGTCTTTTGTAATCTTCAGCTCTGAAATTATCTAAAAACTCTTTCTCTCCCTTATCCATATTTTCCTCCTTAAACATAAATGGTACTGTGTACTATATTCAATATAGTACACAGTACCATTTATGTCAAGAATTATTTTTATTAATCTTCGTATTTTAGTTCACGAACTTCTTCACCATACTCATAGTAAAGGATATTTTTATCCGTTAATAACTACATATGTCCATGAATGATCCAATGATTCACTGCAGTTTATTCCAATGAGGTAAGTACCGCCCTACACGGCGAACCGTCTGCACCGCCAAGATTTAAAGGCGCAGCACTTAAAAGGTAATCACCCTCTGGTACTTTAGAAAGACGTATCCCCTCAAGAAGAACTATCTGTGCACCAAGCATAATTAAATGAACTTCTTTCGGAGCATCCTCAGGACCGACTGTCTGCGACTCATTACCAAAAAGTTTGATTCCTGCATCTGCGAACACCTTCGCAGCCTCCGTAGTTACGGTTGCATTTCCTTTAACCAGTAGTCTTTTTGAAGCCTCCGCATTGCAATCCTTAGCTTTTTCAAGCATTCTTACTGCATCATCTGCTGATATATTTCCTTCATGTTCTGTAACATACGCATATCCAATAAATTTATCCAGATCAACTTCGTCAATCTTCTTTCCGTCATCATAAAAATGATAAGGTGCGTCAACATGAGTACCATTATGAGCGCACATTGTAAACTCCGTGAGATTACAGACCTCACCTTCACTTATACTCATCAGCACATTTCTTTGCGGACTTGGATCTCCGGGAAAAACCTTGCACCCGAAAACCTCCTGCGAAATATCATATATCCTCATAGTTTTCCTCCTCTTAATCCTCTCCTACAAGATGAACCGTCATATAATCATGGCCCGTTTTGGGTAAAAATTTCTCTATCAGATCAACTGTTTTAAGTTTCAAACTTGATGTACAAACACAGGGATGACATCCGATCTCTTCTCCTGCCAAAACATCCTCATCAATCAGCAATTGTACCGCATGATCTTTATCATTCATGAGACCCATAATACTTACTGCACCCGGTTCAATATCGAGGTATTTGAGCATATCCTCAGCATCCGCAAATGATAATCTTGCAGAGTTAATCTGAGATGACAGCTCCTTAGTTTTAAACTTTTTATCTCCGGGCATCATAAGCAGATAAAAATTAGTTTTTTGTCTGTTACACAAGAATAGATTCTTGCAGATTAATACTCCCAGTACATCATCTATCACATTACAGGCTTCCATGTTGTCTGCCGGTGCATGATCGGTTCTTAAATATTCTATCCCAAGATCATCAAGAAAATCATAAGTCCTAATTTCTCTTGGCAATCTTCCCTCCGTATTTTCAGGTCTACCCTCGTAAAGCTCTATTTTTTTATTTGTGTTTTCCATTGTTTTAAAATCCTTTTCAAATAAAATCTCTTTATCTTTGTCACAATCTTGTTGTAAACTAAGCTTAATCACCTAACGGTTCTTTACCGATGATCTTAATTATATCCTCATCAGATGCATTTTCATATGATTCTTTGATATGATCATAAATGCGATGCCACGATTTGCCTACCGATTCCGAATATGCACTCGTCACCATATCATATCCCCATATCTTCTCGGGTGGAAGAGGTATTGAAACCGGCATGCCGTATTCGCTGCCTTTCTTATTCTTCCTGCGTCGAAAATCAGATATAACCAGATACATCTTCATCTGAAGATTCGTCATCACACCGGGATAATTCTTTTCCTTCCCTTTGCCAAATCCCGCTGCCTTTTTGAGATCCGTAGAAATCAGATCTACATCCTTCCAGATTATCTCGCCGTCTTCATCCTCATCCATATAGAAATCCATAATCTTCTTTTCGCGATATTCAACTTTTCCGTCATCCCAGGCAGCATCAAAGTCATAGCCGCTTCTTCTCGCATTTACAAAATACGGGAGCCATTTAAGACTGATAAATCCTGCTTTTTTGTCAAAAAACTTTCCATAAGCAACCTTCTTGTTACGAGCAACAATCTCACGCCAAGCCCAAGGGTCAACGTCAGGAACACCGGACCACCAATACGTGCTCTCCGTCCATTCCTCCACGGAAAATCCCTTCACACCGTTAGAAAACAACGGCAAAAATCCAACCTGTTCCACATACTCTTCCAGTTCTTCCGCAGAGTGTATGCAGTCCGGATCTTCCCAATCTATTCCCTGCATTATCCATTGTCCATCTTCTACAAGCATATAAATTCTCCTTATACGAGTTCATGTCTCATTATTTTCCCCTCGCATCAACAGCAATATCAAGCTGATCTTTTATGACATTTTTTAAAATATGTATTTTTATAAATCCGGGGCGTATTCCTTAACACTCACCGACTCATCACCTTCTATTACAGGCTTTACCTTGGTCTTCTTAATGTAGGTATCAAAAAGCTCCAGATGGCATTTACATACAGTATCATGCACGACATCCGCGTCAAGCTTACCAACGAGCATCTTAACATTTACCGCATGCTTCAGATCCGAAAATCCCATATGCTTCATATCGCTAAAGAAGACACTCCACACAGGTGATTTGTGATCCAGGAAAGGTCTCGTCTCTAAATTATAATTCTCCTTACAACCGATCTGGATAAATGGTTTCGTGAGCACCTTACCTGTCGTATCTCCGTAAAGGGCGCCATCCAGATTAACTCCACACACAAACTCCGGATAATCAAGACACAACACGTAAGCTGTTGCACCTCCCAACGAATGACCTGTGACACCAATACCACATTCAAAATCTATCATCTCCGACAGATTATCCTTCGCATACTTTACAGCAGCAATACTATCCTTTGCCCATTCAGTAACTCTATTAAAAATTAAAGGGCTATAATTTCTCTGAACCTCATCAAACCTTTGCGCTAATACTCTTTCATCGACATCCTTTGCCTTTATCAGTTTCATGGTTTCTTTCATACCTTTAAAATAAGGTTCAAATTGCTTTTTCTTGATTTCTTTTTTGAAGTAAAGTTTGGTTCCATCATCCAATTCAGTGCAGCCGGCCTCGTGGGGATGTCCAACTGAAATAACCACATATCCGTGAGACGTAAGCTCTATACAAAGAAATGAATTACTCTCTCTAAACGACATTAAACCGTGATTGAACACAACAAGAGGAAACTTCTTACCCTCAATCTTTGGAGCATCCTGATAGCAATTTGACACATTGTTACCTGCAGCATCCTCCTTATCATAATTGATAGGAAAACCCATTGCTTTGCTCAAGCCTTGGGCCATCTCCTTTGTCATATATTTTGCTTTCGTCATGTCCTTAACAGACTCTTTTAACACAGGATAATAAACTCTCACAGGTATACTTCTTTGACTTCCCGGTTCTAACAATTCTTCCCTATCATTAAAGACTGTATATGTAAATGTTCCTACTGCATATTCTCCTGTCGGTTCCGGTCTTTTTGACATTGATTTTCCCTCCGCTAAACTTTTCAGTAGCATCTTCACGCGTTTTGTGTAATTTCAGCTATAAACCCTTCAATCTTTGAATCATTATCCTTGCTGTTTTCATTTTTCCTATCAAGCAACGAAGCCTTGTTTCTAAGATTAGGCAATTTTGTTGTGATAGCTTCAAGACCTTTTTTCGTGTCTCCACCAGCACTTAAGAAGAAGAGAGATGTAACTTTCTTAGCAGCATTTTCATCCTGTAAAAAGGCATTGATCGCAGGTACGCCTTTACTGTTCCAGATAGGCGAACCCAATATAATCTCATCATAATTATTAACATCCTTATCCATCGGCTTTAACTTAGGAATATGATTCATTACAACCTGTCCACCGCCAACAAATATCTGGGCAGCAAAGCTTTTTGGCATAGCCTTAACCGTCTCTAACTCAAGTAAATCCGCATCCAGCTTATTCGCGATCTTTTGCGCAGCCTCTCTGGTATTTCCCGATAATGAATAATACACCACTAATCTCTTCATTAACATCGCCTCCGTTATTATAATAAACTTTCCGACCATTCACTTTCTTTAAAGCCAACTAACACATTATTGCCATTTATCAACAATGGGCGCTTTACCAGCATTCCATTTGAAGCTAATAAACGCAGTTGCTCTTCTTCACTCATCGTAGGAAGCTTGTCCTTAAGCTGCATTTCTTTATAAACAAGTCCACTGGTGTTGAAGAACTTCTTAAGCGGAAGACCGCTCTTACCAAACCATTCCTTCAACTCATCATAAGTAGGATTTTCATCCGCAATATGACGCTCAGCATATTCTATGTTGTGCTCATCAAGCCATTTTCCAGCCTTTTTACATGTTGTACATTTGGGGTAACAAATAAATAACATAATTCTTCCTCCTCATTCATGTTCTTTTATTAAATCTTCCAACTATAATTCTTATTATACTTCCAACTATAGTCATACATAAACCTAATTTTGTAAGGACACTTCCAACTTCCATATTAACAGAGTATTGCAGTTGCATCTCCGGCGTTGGATCCTGATAAGGAATCCCAGCCTTAATCATCTTCATCCATAATA
The DNA here is from genome assembly GCA_902793335.1 of uncultured Lachnospiraceae bacterium. Classification (GTDB taxonomy): domain Bacteria; phylum Bacillota; class Clostridia; order Lachnospirales; family Lachnospiraceae; genus CAG-590. The sequence continues at coordinate 3,465 of CADBCZ010000049.1, read as the reverse complement.
ATTTCAATCAATCTATTCATATCATTGATTGTGCTGTTATTAACCTCTTCGATAAAAGGTACAGCATTTTCTTCTCCCATAATCTCTAATATCTTTTGTGACAATTTGTCATTTACCATCGTTGCCAGCATTGTGTTCATATTCGAATTAAATAAAATATTATGGATTTCATACTTTTCTTCTTCATTAATACTTTTCTTGGATAAAATGTCTGCTATCCTTTCATCAGCCTCGCTAAAATCTTCTATCATCTCAGCATAAACGTTGTAGTCATCTGTATCATATGGCATAAAACCATCATTCATTTTATCAAACTCAATTGTGTATAGTTTTCTTTCTTTAAAATAAGCATCATAGACTTCATTTGTTGACATAGGCGGACGCTTTTCTTTTGACAGTATAATTTGGGACAATTCATTATTAACTGATTCCATGTCGTATTCCGGAACTTCACCACCTGTCCATTCATTTATTTCATCATACTCTTCATGTTGAGGATTATTCAGTATTTCAAGGTAATTATAAAACCCCCATACTCCTCCGCAATCTTCCCAAGGTGTGTCTCCCTTGTACTTTGTAACAGTTGGACATGGACCAGAATAATCGTCTAACCTTTTCTCTATCTGTACGGTATGAGTCCAATCATCCCCAAAATCATAAGTATATGTAAAAGACTTAATATCTTCATCATCCAGGTAATCATCGATACAAGTATTAGCAGCATCAATTTCTTCATTCGGTCCCCATCCGAACCCAAATTCATCCGGCTCATCCACAATATTAACATAATAGCTTTTAAATTCATAGGAACTAAGGTGATAGCCGCACCATCCTATCGCAGTATTTAATATCAGATTCAACTGCGAGAAGCTAATCCCGGCAGGAACTACAACTCTCCTCCAAATTGGCGGATGTGTATTCTTAATAGTAACTTTTAAAACATATGCTTTCATCTTTTATTAACCTCCCCTTACAATCTATCCAGTCAATTTACGAAAATAAACTGCGAATTATCCATAATTATAACCCATAATATACTGATGTGCCAGCCCAAATACTTGAACTGACACATCATTCAAAGAAATAGGTTTTGATTTTTCTGCTATTATTCTTCTTCTATCTTTATGACTTGGATTACTAAATCCCTGCATCGCAATTTCAATATTTTCTGCGCGAACAATAATCAAATCCGTTGTTCCAATGACTTTATAATACTATTAACTTCTTAAATGGATCATCTTCCACATTTAATACTCTCATTATGACCTCGCTTCTACAATTAAAGATAAACAACTTCTCCATGCATGAAAACTATTTAAATAAATCTTCACCGGATATAACAGACTGTATATTTCCGGAATATGAACTCTCCCCCACATCATAGTTTGTAACCAATGTTGAATGAATCGCATACTTTGTTTTAGTAGCTTTCTTTAAATCAGAGATTTTTCGTCTCATAGCTTTATCAAATCTAAGATCAGGAACATAATCAGATTCCGAATACTTCATCTCACATACATTAATAATCTGATCTCTCCTGACAATCAACAAATCAATTTGTGACCCTTGTAACCCTTTATCAGAATCCGTCTCACACTTCCATGAATTTATGTCAGTTTGTACTCCTGAAATTCCCAGTGCACTCTTTATTTGTGCTATATGTTCAAGACAAACTCTTTCAAACGCAATACCACTCCAAGAATATATTTCAGCCGAATTGCTTGCATTTCTCCAATAGTTTTCATCGTACGAATTACTCTTTAAAAATCTATTGTAAAACAATGTAAAATTATCAACAAGTTGGTACATTGCATTTTTTCTTTCTGCACCAAATGGTATATATTTTCTTATGAATCCACAGTTTTCCAATTCCTTCAGCTTTTTTGTAAGCTCTCCGGAGCTAGCAATTCGTGTTTTCTTGCAAATTTCTTCCCGGGTAATTCCTTTATTAACACCACACAATGCTTCAATTATCCTGATGTATTGCTCAGGTTTGTTAAATAGTGCCTGATACAGATTGCTATATTCATCCTGCAGAGGCGCTCCATCTTTAAAGAACATCTCATCAATATTCTGAGGCAGGCTTTTCCCCTTCTTTAATAGACTCCAATAATACGGTACACCTCCAAGGATCATATAGCATTGAATAATCTGATGCCTGTTAAATATAATCTTCTTTGTTTTTAAATATTCTTCACATTCAGCAAGTGTAAATGGTCGAAGATTAATAGTACCGGTCAGTCTGTTATGCAGTCCTCCTTTTGAATTCACAATATTATCTATCATCCAATATGTCGCAGAAGCACATACAATAAGAATTACATCTTTTTCTTTGCGGGCAGTTACCCAACCGTTCCAAAAATGTTCTAGTGCAGAGATCAATTCCCCTCCTTTAGTATCCATCCACGAAAGTTCATCTATAAATATAACCTTTTTCCTATCCTCAGAATTAATTATCAGTTCTTTCAGACAATCAAATGCATCATACCATGATACAATTTCATTTTCAGGAGAATAACCGGCTTCTTGAAGAGATTTTACAAATTCATCTAACTGAACCTTCTTTCTCACATTTTTCTTTATCGAGTTTGTACTAAGACCTGTATGTTGGAAAGTAAACTTGTAATCAAAGCTTTCTCTAATCAGAAACGTCTTTCCAACTCTACGTCTTCCAAAAACTGCTATAAATTGAGATTCTTCTTCACTTAATAATGCTTGTAACTGCTTTTTCTCCTCAGTTCTCCCTACCATTACATCACCTCTTTTTCCAAATCCATTAATTTTTTTATCATTTGGAAGTTTTGTTTTAAACATTATATTATTCACAAACTTTAGATGTCAAGAAAAACTTCCAAATCAGTAATTAAAATAGTGATTTGGAAGTTTTTCATCTTCAAGGAATACATCTGTCCTTCCTTTGAATAGTTCTTAATTGTATTAGCCATAAATACCTCTTTCTACAGTTCTAGGCTAAGTAATGGCGTGCATTATTGTCTTCAACAAATACACAACTGTACTTTCATGAGATATCTGTAAACTTGCAGCATTACAAAAATCACTCTCCACATTATCACGACTATTTCTAAACAATTCATCAACCTTATCAATCAAATCAGACGAGTCTCTTAATCTATATATTATTTTAACAAAATCCTCTTTTGTAAAATCAAATGTATTACGAATAGCATCTTCTCTGATAACACGATGGATTGCTTTCTCAAAGGTTTGAAAACGAATAATTCCCAACGACTGTTTATTAATAATCTCGGTGTTTTCCTTACCTTTTATTATATATTCCTTTGATGATTCATTTATAATATACAAATAATCAGTCCAGTTTTCTGTAACATCTATCACGTTGTCTTTATGTCATGCGTCAGAATATATTTCTCACCTGCTGTAATTCTACCGCAGATTAAATCCGGCATTTCATTTCTTATATCTATCTTAGTGTGCAGTTTCTTA
>CADBCZ010000048.1 GCA_902793335.1 uncultured Lachnospiraceae bacterium | reverse complement strand
GGTGTCGTGTCTATATTAATTTTTTAGCCACCTCAAGATGGCTTGTTTGTGTTGCCATAAAATATTTCTCTACCCACTACGTTTTGTTTTCAAACTTATCCCCTCCCTAAATATATAGTTATTCCCATCTTCATTAAATAACTGTTTATTCTTTGTCATTAATCAACTTACAAATCAACCAACTATAGCCTCATATATTTCCTTAGTCACATCAGCCTTGTTCATGCTGTATAAATGTATTCCCTTAACTCCATGTTTTAACAGATCATCTATCTGATTCACTGCGAATTCAATTCCTGCCTGCTTCATTCCCTCTGGGTCATCGCTATATTTTGCAATAAGATTTGAAAGACTTGAAGGAACTGACGAACCTGAAAGCGATACACTGGTTCCAAGCTGATTAACCCTTGTAATCGGCATGATTCCTGCATGAAGTGATGCGGTAATACCCGACTTATCAAGCTGATCCATAAATCTATACAACTTTTCATTATCAAAAAACATCTGTGTTATAAGTCCATCAACTCCCAAATCAACTTTTGCCTTCAGATACCTGATGTCACTTTCAACATCCATAGATTCCGGATGCTTTTCCGGATAACATGCTGCATAAAGTTTGAAATCTCCGTATTTTTTAATCTCAGGGATTATATCTGATGCATACTTGTAATATCTGTTCTGATATTCTTCCTCCGACATAGTCCTTGGTCTGTCACCTCTAAGGGCAAGTATTCTCTTAACCCCTTTGGTCTTTAGTTCATTTAACAAAGCTTCCAAAGATTCCGGATTCATTCCAACCGCCGTCATGTGCGCTAAGGATTCCACTTCACATATATGCTGTATGTAAGCAGCTATCTTTGCTGTTTTCTTACTATTACTTCCGCCTGCTCCATACGTTACACTTATATAATCAGGTTTTAATGTACTGATATCATCAAGTGTCTGAAAAATATCATACATCTCGTCATTTCTCCTTGGCGGAAATACCTCACAAGAAAATTCAACCTGTTCATTTGTATACTTATTCTTAATCATTATTATCTCCTCTTTCTTAAATGATTCCTCTTTTATTTATGCATTTATCACATTGCATTTAACAGCCCTTTAATACCGTCTTCTTCATAAATGGACTTGTAATACTTTACCTCATCTTTAATTATCTCATCTATAACTCTCATACCAAGGAGTTCAACAGGGGCCTGATCATCCGTCATCAGATAATCACCTTTATCATAAACATCAAGTTGGGTACCAACCACAGCCATCATATCTGTCATGTCAGCATTTGTCTCTTTTGCCAGGTTATCTTCAAATACTTTGATTACTTCCGGATTATCAGATGCAAATAATTCCCTGTTTGTATTAAACGAAACGTCAATAGTATATACCTTGGAAAATACATTTGCAATGGTATCTGAAAGATACTCTGTTATATCTCCATCTTTTTGACCACGCATATTCATATTAACTACCATAACTCCGTCTTCATTTAGATGCCCTTTTACAAGTGAAAAAAACTCAACAGAGGACATCTGAAAAGGAATTGTTATATCCTGATAAGCATCAACCATAATAACATCATACTTCTTATCTGACGCATTAAGAAATGCCCTGCCATCATACGTCGTTACAGATACATCATCTGGTAATTCAAAATATCTCTCTGAGAGTTCAGTAATCTTATCATCTATCTCCACTCCTTCAACAGAAATATTGTCAAAATATCTTTTGCACTGAGTTGCATATGTTCCTGTACCCATACCGAGAATCAGGATATCTAACTTGTCCTTATCTTTAACACCTGCCATATACGGAGCCGCCATCGCATAGTCGTAATACATTCCGGTAAGTCCCTCATTTTTCTTGAATATGGACTGCACACCGAAAAGTACGTTAGTAGAAAGAATTACATTTTCATCATCTTCTTTCACCTGAAGATAGTTATACACTGATTCTCCCTCATAAGTGAGATCTTTTTCCCAAAAAGCAAAACTGTTGTCATGTCCAAACACACAACACATAAGGAACAAAAGTGTACTTACAACTGACCTCTTAACTCCACATTTAGCATTTACAAAATATATAAGAGCCAGTACCAGAAGGATTCCTGCAAATATAAGAAAAGTTATTGAAGTTCCTACTGCGGGAATTGTAACAAATGTTGGTATAAATGTTCCTATTATGCTTCCTATAGTATTAGCTGCCCCCAGATTACCGACTGTCTTGCCGTTATCGTCTAAACTGTCCACGGTATATTTTATAAGTGATGGAGTCACTGTACCTAATAAAAATAACGGAAACACAAACACAATCATACAAGCCGCAAATGCAGCACATATCAGAAAATTACTGTTAATTGAAAATATCAACACCCCGGCAATTCCTATTATCACATACTTTCCAAGTACAGGTATAGCTGCAATCCATATCGCAGCTATAAGAATCCTGCGATACAATATATCAGGATTTGGATTCTTGTCAGCGCTTCTGCCTCCATAAATATTTCCCAGCGCCATCGCAATCATAATTGTACCGATTATAATTGTCCAGACAATCTGAGATGACGAAAAATACGGAGCCAACAATCTGCTTGCCCCAAGCTCAACAGCCATCACGGACATTCCCGCAAAGAATTCCGTAATGTAGAGATATAACTTATTTTTTAGTATTGAAGCTTTATTATTCATATTATTATATAAAACCTGCAGATTTTAAGTTCAAACAGGCTTTAACAACCTTTCATTTCTTTCTATATCATTTTCAAACATTCAAGCCGGCATCACTCAATAAGCATTGCCCTTAATATTCCGGCACATTCATATTGACGTTTTCCTGCACCCAGACCAACCTTTGCAACTTTAAATGTTTTCGGAAGCTCATGCGAAGTACATATGGCTGCAACCGAAGCTGCTCCGGTAGGTGTCACAAGTTCTCCGCTGATATCCGTTATCTCAATCGGTATGCGATTGTCCGACACAACATGCAGTACTGCCGGAACCGGAACCGGAAGAATACCATGCTGACATCTGACTGTACCCTTACCTTCCGTAAGATGTGTAACCACACAATCTTTAATATCAAGATTATCAATGCAAACCGCTATTGAGACAATATCCACTATTGAATCAACTGCTCCGACCTCATGAAAATGTACTTCATCAACGGGAACATTATGAGCCTTTGACTCAGCATGCGCAAGTATATCAAATATTCTAAGTGCCAGTTTTCTGGCTCCATCCGTCATAGTTCCTTTATTAATAATTTCGGTAATTTCCCTCATCCCACGATGTTCATGATGATGATTTGTATGATTATCATGATGTTCTTCACCATGTTCGTGGTCGTGCGAATGTTGATGTTCTTCATCGTGGCCATGTGTATGTTCATGGTCTTCGTCATGACCGTGGCCATGTGTATGTTCATGGTCTTCGCCATGACCGTGGCCATGTGTATGTTCATGGTCTTCGCCATGACCGTGGCCATGTGTATGTTCGTGGTCGTGGATATGCTCATGTACCGATGCATGTTCTCCATGTAAATGTCCATATAGATATTCCATATCATGATCATGATTATCCTGATTCTCCAGCACAACATCAAAATCGCATGCATCAATTCCGGATTTCAATACCCTGCTTATATTAACATGAAATCCGCCAAGCGGCAGACTGTTAAGGACATCCATAAGCACCTTCTCATCAGCACCTAAATCAAGAAGTGATGCCACTAGCATATCTCCACTTATACCTGAATAACATTCCAAATATAATTTATTACTCATACCAATATATCCCTTCAATCTTTATCATTTAATAGGCATTTCGCAATTACCTATTTATCATTTAAGTGCTAATCTATTCATCTGCGTCGCAAGATATCCTGCACCATATCCATTATCAATGTTGACTACCGCAATCCCGTTAGCACAGGAGTTAATCATAGTAAGCAGAGCTGATACACCTCCCAGATTAGCACCATATCCTACAGAAGTCGGTACAGCTATCACAGGATTACTCACCAGTCCTCCAATCACACTCGGAAGCGCTCCCTCCATACCTGCAACCGCTACCACACAATTAGCCTGCTGCAGTTGTTCAGTTTTAGATAAAAGTCTGTGAATCCCTGACACTCCTATATCATATATACGGTTAACTTTTGTCCCAAAGAATTCCGCGGTCTTGGCAGCCTCCTCAGCAACAAAAATATCCGCAGTTCCCGCACAACACACAACAACATTTCCAACATGCGACTTTTTGCTTTTCTCAATTTTTAAAATGCGAGACACCTCATCATACTCAAGATTTGAGAAAGTATTTTTTAATGCCTCATATTGCTCTTTTGTCGCTCTGGTTCCAAGAACCTCACCCTCGTTTTCGTAAATATTTTTATATATTTTTTCAAGATGTTCAACTGACTTCCCGCTGCAAAATACAACCTCTGCAAACCCTGTACGTTTCTTTCTGTCACTGTCGAGCTTCGCAAAGCTCAAATCATCATAACCATTATTATTGATGCTTTTATCATCATTTAAACCACTATCAATTTTATCCGCGGACAATTTTCGTTCTTCCATAACATTATTCCCTTTTAAGAAAGCACTGTCAAAATACAGTAATATATCTCGACAGTGCTTTGTATATTTTTCTGCTAATAATGATCATCACATTTTTTTCGAAATTGATTTTCTGACTATTCCTTTAGGATCCTTCACTATAAGCTGCACAAGCCAAATGACCATACCAAGTGCAACAACTGAAAGTCCAAGGAAACTGTCATTGATCATATCGGCTGTTTCCGGAGTGAAAAATTCAGCTCCCAATTCCTTATATTCAAATATCGCATCACACATCCACATAAGCGATGCTCCCCAGTACATAAGAGCAAGAAAACCAAGTTTCATTGAATCATCGGATGCATTTTTATACCATAACACAGTCGTGATGCAGGCTGCAAAAACCGTAATCAACAAAGTCATAATTCTTCTCCTTCTACATCCATTTCTTTACCCTTCATTATAATGTCAGAAGTCATCACCATTATTCCCCAAACCGCAGTAACAAGGACAGCCATTGAAACTCCTACTGTTGACATTTCATGTAACATTGCGGTAGCCTCTTCAGGACTTTCCATAGCGGTAAGAAACGGAAACCAAGGTACAACCTCACCATGCCATATATGCTCAAATGCAAGCAACGCCGAACCGCCCCAAAGCATATTATTGAGCCATGATAATTTCTTAGAAAACGGTATCTTTGATGACACTGCCTCATGAATCTCATCAGAAACAGGTGTAAGTTCTGCCTTTTCCTTAGATTTGAATGCCTTAGTTAATATGGTAGTTACTATTGCCTCGCCTGTTGGTACCAAAAAACATGCCATAATATAACCTCCCAAAATAAAATTATTAAAACCAGTAAATACTATTGTTTCTAGTGTTATATTTTACCATCTTTCAAATATGCATACAACAAGAAATATTTTACTATTTAAGGAACTCAACTATGAATTCATACACTCTCTTTGTAGATGAAATTGATAATCTCTCGTTATAAGTATGAATATCAAGAATGTTAGGACCCATTGCCACACAATCGAGATCAGGTATCTTTGATGATAAAAGACCACACTCAAGACCTGCGTGAATACCCTCAACAACAGGCTTTTCTCCATACATTTTTTCATATAGACTGATAACCTTGTCTCTAACTTCCGAATTCTCCCTGTATTCCCATGCAGGATAAGATCCTTTAAATACTGCCTCTCCGCCAAGAACATTTGCTAATGTCTCAAGTCTTTTTGAAACATATTCTTTTCTTGTAGTAACACTACTTCTAACTGCGTGCTGTGTAAATAATTGATTCTCTCTAAGTTCGAGAATACCAAGATTAAGAGATGTCTCCACAAGTCCGGGAACAGACATACTCATATTCTGGATACCGTTAGGTACACACATGAGGTAGGTTATAACTCTTTCTAAACTCTCAGATGATAATGCCAAAATATCTGATTTCTTATCAATTACTTCCAACGAAACATTAATATCCGAATCACTGCTGGTGTACTCGTTCTTTAATACAATGTTAATCTCATCAAGCATACTGCTTATATCTTTATCTGTACCAATAACAGTCTCAGCCTGAATTGGGATAGCATTATCCTTCTTTCCACCCGACATCTCAATCAAAGCAATTTTAACCTCAGCTAATAATTCACTAATAACTCTTCCGAGCACTTTATTAGCATTGGCTCTGCCCTTATCTATCTCTGTTCCGGAATGACCGCCCTTTAAACCTGATACTGTAATTTTGTAAAGGTTATAATCCTTGTCATCCTCACACTCTAATACTTGTGTGATATCCTGCCTATCAATCGGAATTGAAACATGCGCAGATACTCCGCCGGCACAGCTTGAAAGGAATATGCCCTCATCCTCAGAATCAAGGTTAAGCATCTTATGACCTTTAAGCATAGAAAGATCAATTGCGTTAGCTCCCTCCATTCCTACCTCTTCCGATACTGTAATGATGAACTCAAGTGGCGGATGAGAAACACTTTCATCATCTGCTATAGCCAACATATACGCTACAGCAATTCCGTCATCTCCACCTAGAGTGGTGTCCTTAGCATATACATAATCACCCTCTACATGAAGATCAAGTCCCTCTTTGGTCATATCCTTATCAACACCCGGTCTGACCTCACATACCATATCCATATGCCCCTGCATTATAATAGGTTCTTCAGACTCTCTTCCCTTGCTTGCAGGCACCTGCATAACCACATTGAACAGCTCATCTTGAAAATATGTAAAGCTGTGTTCCTTCGCATAACCAACCAGATAATCACTTATCGCTTTCTCGTTATATGAACCTCTCGGTATCTTGCTAATCTCTTCAAAATAATAGAATACTTTTTCAGGTTGTAAACCTTCCAACGCTCTCATATCAAAAATCTCCTTGTGACAAACTATTTTCGGCAAGTGCGAAACGTTATACTCTTTTGAGTATCTTTGTGTTTCACAATCACCTGACAAAAAACAAATTTCATTATATCATGAACTTCATAAATGTGCCATCCATGGCACAAAAATACACTCGTTCATGCTATATATACGTCCTTGTATAATATATCATGAACTTCATAAATGTGCCATCCTCAGTTCAAGAAAACAGCAGACAAATCGCTCTACTTTGCTATCAACTCAAGAAAACCGTCTATTGCTTTATTCACGTATTTATCTTTGTGAATATAAATCTGCGAAAATATCGGAAAGTCTGCACCTTTCCATGCAAGTTTCACAAGTTTCTTATTTCTGACTTCTTCCTCTGCAGCCATATCAGGCATAAATGCCACACCCAGTTCATTTATTGCAAACTGCTTAAGAACCTCTTTGCTGCTTGTCTCAAGTATAATATTCGCCTTAATCTTCTTCGCTTCAAAATCTGTTAGCAACATATGTCGGAAGCTACAATTATGCGATGTAAGCAAAAGCGGAATATTATCCAGATCTTCTTCGACAACTTTCCTTTTCTTAGCAAGTGGGTGTGAGGGACAAACATAAAACCCAAGTGTTTCCGGTTTCTTGTATAAGCGCTTCAAATTCTCATCTTCCATCAAGGGATTAAGAGTATAGACAATATCTAATTCTCCCTTCTTAAGAAGCTCCGGAAATGTATCATGTGTAATAAACTGTATCCGTATATCAACCTTGGGATAACGATCTTGATACTCCATCAGATATTGTGGCAGTCTATTGTAACACAGCGATTCTGAAACACCCAATTTTATTACACCTGACGGTTCTTCTGCCTCAGGAACTTCTATATGAATCTCTCGTTCTAACTGCAAGAGCCTGTTAGCATATGTAAGCAAGCGATTTCCGGCAGGTGTAAGGACAACAGTCTTTCCCAAACGATCAAAAACAGGACATCCCAGTTCATCCTCAAGCTGCTTGATCTGCATAGTAACAGTCGACTGAGCATAACCGAGCTTGTTAGCTGCCGATGTGAAGTTATTAGTATCTGCTATCTCTATAAATGTTGATAATTGTGTTAGTGTCATATAATCACCATCCAATCATAATATTTGATTGATGTAATCAATTATTTCAATTTTACTGATATGTATTCTAGTGTTATTATATACTCACAGGAAGAAAATTGCAATATTTATTTTTGACAAATCACAGACACAGAAAGAATCTATCAGGTAATTACCTGATAATTCTGTAGGCGTTTGCGAAACGCTTATTTGTTCTTTCTCTTTTGTTACAGTTCCATCACAGACACGTTCTCACTCCGTTGCTCACGTAGCGGTGCTAATGTACCAAAATACGGTGCATAAGTACCGACGGTCGCAAAGGGTCTGTTTATGGAATCTGTATAATATGCACAACGAGATATACCATATTCATGCGTTTCGCAATTACCTAGACAATTCCGTTGCGAAAGGAGAATTTTTATGAATGAATTAATTGAAATCATCAAAGAAACAATCAAACCGAATTTCCTTAATATCAAGACATCTATTCAAAGCTATGACAGAGATGCTATCTGCTGTGGCTCACCCTGCTGGCGTTGGGCTTATCACGCTCTTCATTCAGCAGATAAATGGTTCATCAATCCATTTGTGTACGACGAACCTGATTTCCACGAAGACGGAATGGATAACCCCGACAACCCTACAAACGTTGTTTTATCTGATGAGCAACTTCTTGCATACCTCGACCATGTTGTAGAAAAAACATTCGCTTATCTTGATTCTCTTACAGATGAAATGCTTTATGAGAAACCAAAAAACTGCCCTTACACCAGATTTGAACTGGTGCTTAGGCAGTATAGACATCTTACGTTTCACACAGGAATGCTTAACGGACAGACTGCTGTTTCAACAGGGCAGTTTCCGATGTGGGTATCTGACGCAGACAAATATATCGACGACGGAATTCTATTTGGAAGATATCGCAAGAAGTAAAACAATCCCGGCAATTACCACTCACAGTAATTGTCGGGATTATTTGATTAATTCCCTTTAATCATCTCAAACATCCTAACAGCTCCACGATAATAATACTCTTCTGCATGCCTCATTATTTCTTCAAGCGGTACGTTTTCAAAACTTGTCTGTAATAGCTTTGTAATTCCATAATCATAAAGCTTTTCCGCACCTTCTTTGACCTGCCCGCACAGACCGATAACAGGGATACCTTGTTTCTTAGCACGCAAGCCTATCCCCTGCATAACCTTTCCATAACAGCTCTGACAATCGGCGCAGCCCTCGCCAGTTATTATATAATCTGCTCCAACTATACGCTTATCAAAATCTACCAGGTCAAGAACTGTATCGATTCCTGACTTCATCCTACCACCACAGAACACAAATAAAGCTGTACCCAATCCGCCTGCGGCACCACTTCCTGCAATCTCATCAGGGTTGATACCTGTTTCTCTGATTATTACATCACGGTAATTCTCCATACCCGCCTCAAGTCGCTCTATAATATCTTTCGTCGCACCCTTTTGAGGACCGTATACCCTTGTTGCACCATTTACTCCACACAAAGGATTGGTCACATCACACATTACTGTTATTATAGCTTTTGAAAGACCATGATGCAATCCACTCACATCAATATCTTTAACCTTTTCAAGATTCTCACCCTTACCTTCAAGTACGTTTCCATGTTCATCCAGAAACTTCACTCCCAAGGCGGTAAGACATCCCATACCGCCATCATTAGTCGCACTTCCGCCGATAGCTATAGAAATATCCGTATAGCCCCTATCTAAAGCATCCTTTATCATCTCACCCGTACCATAAGTTGTGGTAAGAAGAAGATTCCTTCTGTTCTTATCAATAAGAGTAAGTCCTGATGCCGATGCCATCTCCATAACAACGTGTCCATCGCTTGTCCTGCCGTAATAAGCACGCACTTCATCCATCAGCGGACCGTGAACATTTACATCAATTCTCTCACCGCCCTGTGCAGAGAGCACCGCCTCCACAGTTCCTTCTCCGCCGTCAGCGACCGGAATCCCCACACATTCCACGTCACCGAAAACTTCACACGCTGCCTTTGTCAGAAGCTTAATTGTATCCTCACAGGTTAGTGTTCCTTTAAATGTATCCGAAGCAAATATAAATTTCATTTAACTCACCAAATCATCCTCTAATTTAACTATTATTTCGCAGATAAAGACGTCAAGTACTCCTTTAACTTAAAAGAACAAAAATAAGGAAATGTATATATATTATTAGCATAACCTACATTAAAGTCACCGAGCTTTATTCCATGAAGTATATCAGAATATCTCTCATTATTTATTAAAGAGGATAACGATTTTGATCTGTCACTATTTGATTTAACTTCTACAGGAATAAGCTCATTTTGAGTTCTGACAAAAAAGTCTTCTTCAAGTGTAGAATTATCTTTTTTATAATAATAAAGGCCTAATCCCTGTTTAACAAATGCCTCGGCAACAAAATTTTCATACAAAGCACCCTTATACACTCCAAGATTCTTATTAACCCTAAGATCCTCCTGAGCCTCTTCATCTAACGACGATACCAATAGTCCTGTATCTGGGAAGTATAATTTGTATTTGTTTTCAAATATATTCCCCTTTAGCGGCAATTCAGGAAATTGAAGACAATTACATTCGATAATAACTCCTGCATCCTTCAACCAATCTATACAACCTGTGTATTCTCTTGATCTTGCATTTTTATCAATCTTATTAAATTGAAATTTCTTATTCTCTTTTGCAAGTTGTGCCGGAACACTTCTATATACGCTTATAATCTTAGTCTGATCCAGTCCCTGAGCATATTTTCTGACGTCCTCTTCATAATCGAGTCTGATTTGCTCCTGAATTTCAAGGGTACCCGAAAATGTTCCTGTCTCTATATAGGTTTTAACAACATCAGGCATTCCACCCAAAACACAATAGTCCAGAAATAAACTTTTAAATACAGATAATTCATTCTCGCCAAAAGGTATATTGTCAATCATATGTGAAAGAATAGATTCAATCTGCTCATTGCTATATCCTTTAGCCCATAAAAATTCTTCGAAATCCATAGAATACATCTCATAATCAGTCTTTGCTCCCACACTGTTACTATGAATTCTCTTATAATTAATACCAAGCATAGAACCGCTGCATATCACATCATATCTGCCATCTAACTTAAATGACTTTAATGTGGTTGCAACATCAGGATTCTCTTGTATCTCATCAAAAATAATTATTGTTTGTCCTTCAACAAATTTCAACGAAGGATTTACTAATGTTATATTTTTAATCACACTGTCGACATCATAACCGTCGGACAATATTTGAATATACTTTCTATCAAGTGCAAAATTGATATATATAACGTTGTCATAATTTGCATTAGCAAAATGCATTATTGACTCCGTTTTCCCGATTTGCCTTGCCCCTTTAACAATTAAGGGTTTATGCATAGGATCTGCTTTCCAGTTTATAAGATAATCATCAATTTTTCTTTTATAATACATATTATATACCTCCAAGCTCATCTTATCACATAACATTAGGGATAACAAGCGCATTTTACACATTTTATGAGCATATATTCAATTATTTTCACATTATATGTATTTTGCAAATTCATGTAAATAAATATGTGGCAGAGAAAACATTTGAAAATCCGGAATCCCTTACAGACGAAATGTTATATGAAAAACCAAAAACTGCCCTTACACCAGATTTGATCCGGTGCTCAGGCAGTATAGACATACTCTCCTTTACAGTAACCGATAATAAATCTCTCACTCTTCGCCATTAGGATTATCCGGTTAATACTTATACTAGTGTCAAAATTACTTATACCGATAACAGGAAAACCACCGTACTGCACATACTCATCAAAAACTGTTCGTGAATCATTTACACTCTTACCCTTAAATGTAATATATTAGCGTAAAGATAGTGTATACACGGGAATCAACACGTATCGTCCCATCAGATATGTGGATATCTCTGATGACATCAGCTTTGAGTTGGAGCCTGTCACATAAATATCTACATTATATTTTTCCAAAAGAATATTAACTGTTTTCTCCCAACCATCAACCTCCTGAAGTTCATCCAACAGAAGATAGTATCTCTCTTTTCCTTTTATCTGCGCCTTAATATCATTGAACATATCCTTGTTGGAAAAACCATCTTGAATGTCAACTTCATTATATTGGCGTTTTATAATAAATTGTTTGTCAATACCACGCTTTTCAAATTCTTCTGCAAGCATGGAAAGAATCGTTGATTTACCACAACGTCTCACACCTGCAAGTATTTTTACCTGTATAGAGGTAAAAATTGTTGATATCATTTCAAGAATACCTTCTTACTTCATCACATATTTGTTTTGGGATACTCCTTTAACTTGAAAACACAATAATAAATAAATGTATTTCGATTCTATATTAGTACTCTTTTCCTAAATCAACTTTTTTTAATGTTAATTTCTTTTGGTTAATATCCAGTTCATCTGTTGCTAATCCTGGCGCAACTATTACTTGTTCTTCCTTATTTACAGAGTAATCCTTAAATGTATCTAAACCATATAAGTTTTTACCATCAACATTTAAATCATAAAATTTTTCTACACGATATTCTATATCTTCAATATAATAGAATTCCTTTTTATCAGTTACTACATAAACTTTTATTTTACATCCATTTTCTTCATAATCTAATAGAACATTATCTGATAAATCTCTGAATGTTGTAACTAAACCATTCTTTGATTCAAACTCGTGAATAAATCCAGCCTTAATTTTACCAATAACATATAATGGTAAATATTTCTCATTAGCATATTCTGATTCTGTACCGACACCCACAACTACTGGAAATTCTGGAAATGCATTTTCAAATGGTATATTACTATAATTTAAATATACAGAATCATCTACCTCTACATCATATATATCTTGTGGTTGTTGTTTTAATTCTTTAACTATATTATATTTATTACCATTTATTTCTACTGTTTCATAACTTGCATAATCTGATAAATTTTGATTTTCTTGTTTAGGTTCCTCTTTTTTAGGTTCTTCAGTAACTGGTGTTTCAGTAGTTACTGTTCTTGCTGGTTCTTCTGGTGTTGGTGTAACTATTGGTTCTGGATCAACCTTTGTTACTATTTCTTCTGTTGTAATTTCTTCTTTATCATTTACTGTTACATATCTTACTGCCGTTGCTTTATTTTTTGATAAATCTGTTACAGTTGTTGTTATTTTGTATTTTCCTTCTTCTTCAAACACAACATCTACTGGTTTATTTTTTACAGTAGCTGTTTTTATTTTGTTTGCTATTGATTTATAATTATTGTTTCCTCTTTTAACTGTAACTGCAACTTTTAGTTTTTTCTTTTTAGTTTGATTATCACTATAAGTTGTCTTTGGTATTGTTACTTTTTCTCCTTCTATTCCTTGCAGTTGTTTTTTACCACTAAATTTAATTTTTGGTTTCTTTCTGTCTTTTTTACTAGTAGCTTCAACAGTTGCTACATTGTTTAATACTGGTACTGATGTTGTACCCATTGCTAATGATAGTCCTAATGCAGTTACTACCATTGCTTTCTTCATTTTTATCTTGTTCCATACCGTTTTCTTAACATTTCTTTTCATATTTCCCATCCTTTCTTTCATCTCAAACAATTGCTTATAAAATCAATAGAATCATTCTATGTAACCATATGGTAGCATACAGTAACTTTCAATGCAACATTTTGGTAGCATTATCTATCATATAAAAAAGAGGACTTTAGCATGTATTTTCAGAGATTGGAAGATTTACGAGTTGATAAGGATATGACACAAAAAGATATTGCAGATATTCTTGGTTGCCAACGCGAAGTATACCGTCGATATGAAAAGGGTACACGTACTATTCCAATTGACTTTCTTATAGTATTAGCAAAATATTATAACGTTAGCATAGATTACATTGTTGGTATATCAGATAATAAAAATAACCAATAGATTTCTACATATAACCCTATACCATAACTTCACCCACTCTCTTCCCAACACTTGCATCATGTATCCGCCCTTTTATTATTTCTCGTTTCAGGCTCAACGTAGTAAAAACCTGTACCATTTATAAAACATCCGTTATTTAGTCCACAATATTATATCAAAAATTATACAACATTTTCCAGCTCTGGCACAAGGTAATACAATAATTTCATTTTTAAACAAAATATGCTATACTCATGAACAAAGATATAATCAGGAGGAATATGTAAATGCAATTTGACACATTACAAAAAGACATGATTGCTGCCATGAAGGCACATGATAAAACAAGAAAGGATGCTATCTCTACACTTGTATCTGCTGCGAAGAAAATCGCAATCGATGAAGGTAAAAGAGACGATATTCCGGAGGAAGTTGTAGACCGTGCAATCCTTAAAGAAGTTAAATCCGTAAAGGAGCAATTAGATACATGCCCTGCCGAACGTGCAGAACTCAAAGCCGAATATCAGGCACGCTATGATATCATGCAGGAATATGCACCTAAAATGCTTTCAGAAGAAGAGATTGAAAGCATAATCAAAGAGAAATTTGCCGACGTTCTTGCAACCGGCAACAAAGGACAGATAATGAAAGCCGTAATGGGCGAGTTGAAAGGCAAGGCTGACGGCAAGCTCATCAACCAGGTGGTTTCAAAGTTATCGTAATTATCTATATGCAGCGACATTTAAGAAGCTCTGATTTAAAACTTATTTTATCTATTTTAATAATTCAAACAAATAGAATTCACAAAAGGACAGTTACAAGTATCTACCGGTAACTGTCCTCTTTTTTCTCTATCACATATCTCCACATTGTATCATATAATTGTATCTACTAATATAACAGATGTGTGTTGTCTACACTTATATTGCGAAAAGATATCTCAGCTCACCACATTCTCTTTTCTGCCCTCAAGATATGCCTTGAAATTACCTGCAACTACATCGACAAGTCTCTTTCTCGCATCAACACTTGCCCATGCCATATGAGGTGTGATAGTAATGTTTGGTGCCGTAAGCAGAGGATTATCCGCATTCATCGGTTCAACTGAAACTACGTCAACTCCCGCTGCAGATACCTTACCGCTTTCAAGCGCATCCGCAAGGTCCCTCTCACTCACAAGACCTCCACGGCTAACATTTATTATGATCACGCCGTCTTTCATCTTGGCTATGTTATCTTTATTGATAAGCCCCTCTGTTTCACTTGTCAATGGACAATGAAGTGAAACGATATCCGACTTTGCAAACAAAGTATCAAGGTCAACAAACTCTACACCCGTTGCGCCTGATACCAAATTACCGGAATCATTTTGAGCGTCACCATTATCCTTATACTTCTCAGGGTGTGCAGTATATACAAGAACCTTCATGCCAAATGCCTTTGCAACCTCACACACCCTTCTTCCGATATTGCCGTAACCGACAACTCCTATGGTTTTGCCGCAAAGTTCAGTCACAGGCGCAAGCCAATAACAGAATATCTCCGACTTTATCCAGTCACCTTTATGAACACTTTCGTTGTGCATATTTATATGACACACAGACTCAAGAATAAGTCCCCATGTAAGCTGTGCTACCGACTCTGTGCTGTAGGCCGGAACATTTGTAACCGTGACACCATGTCTCTTTGCTGCCTCAAGATCGATTACGTTGTAACCCGTAGCGCACACTCCAATGTACTTAAGATTCGGGCATTTTGAAAATGCTTCCTCATCCATCTTTATCTTATTGAGGAACACAACCTCCGCATCACCGATATGCTCGTATTTATCTTCCTCTGTTGTGTTAGAAAAAATCTTTGTCTCTATTACATCTGTAAGCGGCTCCCACGACAGATCATTATGATTGACTGCGTCCGCCTCTAATAAAACTGCTCTCATTTAATTTTCTCCTCCATTTCTCCTTTACTTAATCACTCAACTGATTTCAGTGACTCAGCCATATTGATCTTCTCAAGCTTCACACTCATCACCGCATTTACAAACAGCGTAAAGATAAATGTCAAAAACACGCTAAATGCATAACTACTCGGCAATATCTGCGGTCTGAAGCATACCATATCAACCACTATCTGATCCATAACATATGCATGTAACAATACGCCCAGAACCAGGCCAAACAGCACACCAAAAAGTGTAAGTGCAACATTTTCACTGAACACATACGATGAAGTTTCCTGCCTGAAAAAACCAAGCACCTTGATAGTTGCTATCTCTCTTATTCTCTCGGTAATATTAATATTAGTCAAATTATATAATACGATAAATGCAAGTCCCGCTGCCGAAGCGATTACCACTATGACAATATAGTTAAGACTGCTCATCATATTAGCCATTCTCTCTTTCACATCAGCAAATAACGTCACCGATGTAACATCAGAATCCTTCGCAATCTCGGCAGACTGCTTATAAATGTCAGCATTCTTGGGGAAATTAATATATGTCGAATTATATTCAAGTTTTTCAAAAAGCTGACTCTCCATAGTTTCCGGTGAAAGGAACACATAATTATATACATGATTCTCAAATATTCCGGCAACCTTAACTTTTATCTGTCTCATGTCCTCATCCCGAAGCATCACCTCATCACCGACAGATATTTCATAACGCTCCGATAAACTCTGACAGATATATGCTTCATCCTTTCTCGGAGATGTAAGAGGTTCTCCCTCGGGAGTATGAAAATGTACATAAGAATCTATAGTATCATAATTCTTTGGAACCACCAGTGAAATCTCTTTAACCTTGTCTCCTGCAATGAGATCCCATGAAGCTTCATGCAACAATAGATAATCCTTGGCATTTGCTTCCAACTTTTCTCTTATACTTTCCGGCAAATCATCACTATTATCAATATTAGCCATCTGAATGCCTTCACTTGACGATTGTTTATCTTCCGGATTTACTGATTCATTTACTTTATAAGTCATAGATGCATCGGCAACCAATATTTCTTCATACTGCATAGATGCAAAGTCAGCAATTGAATCCTTTATTCCGAAACCTGTAAGTAGCAATGCTGTGCATCCACCGATTCCGACTATCATCATAAAAAATCTTCCCTTATAACGGAACAGATTTCGAATTGATACCTTGTGTAAAAATTTCAAATGATTCCAGATAAAAGGAACATACTCAAGAAAAACTCTTTTTCCTGCTTTAGGAGCCTTTGGCCTCATAAGTCCGGCAGCGGTCTCCATCAACTCATATCTGCATGTTATCCATGTTGTACCCATCGAACACAAAAGTGAAGCGGCAAGAGATAAGCCTGCAAGTTTCCAATCAATTATATAAATTATAGGCATTGCATGATACATAAGTTTATATGTTGTCCATATAACCTTCGGAAACAAAATGATACCAATACTATATCCGACAATACATCCAAGTACCGCTGCACTTCCCGAATAAAACAGGAATTTTCCCATTATTGCACTTTCAGAATAGCCCAATGCCTTAAACACACCTATCTGTGTTCGCTGCTCTTCAACCATTCTTCCCATTGTGGTTATACACACTAGTGCTGCAACCAATACAAAGAATATAGGAAAAACCTTCACAACCTGTGCAACAATTGCAGAATCATTTTCAAAACATGCATATCCTATATTGGTATTGCGCTCGAGCAGATATGTGTCCGGCTCCTCAATATCAGCAATCTCCTTCTTTGCATCCGATATCTTACCCTCTGCCTCAGCTATTTTTTCATCAAATTCCTTTACGCCATCCTCATATTCGGCAAGTCCGTCTTCATACTCGGCAAGTCCATCCTCATACTCAGCAAGTCCGTTAAGGTATTTGGAATATCCCGTGTTGTACTCCTTCTCGCCATCTGAAAGCTCTTTTGAACCGTCTTTATATTCCCTAAGGCCTTTCTCATATTCCTTCTTACCCTTTTCGTATTTCTTAACTCCGGCATTATACTTAGCAAGACCTTTGTTATATTCATTTTTTCCATCAGCCAAAGCCTTTTTTTGAACATTTAACTGTGCCTGATTAGCGGCAATCTCTGTTTTTGCAGCTTCTATCTGTGCTCTGGCAGTTGCAAGAGAAGCTTTGCCTGCCACAAGTTCTTCTTTTGCCTTATTAAACGTTTCTTTCTGCTCATTGGGAAGCATATCCCACATATCTTTTACAGCCTCTGCCTGGACATTATACTCAGCTTCCTTTTCGACAAATGACTTTTCCTGTGCTGCAAGAGCTGCTTCATTGGCTTCAACCGTTCTGCTTGCCTCATCAATCTGAGCCTGTCCGGCGTCAAGCTGAGCTTGTCCCGCATCGATCTGTGCTTTTGATGTATCAAGCTTCTGCTTTGCATCAGACAGCTCTTTTTTTGCCTTATCAAGTTCTTTTTTTGCTTTATCAAGTTTCTTTTTTCCATCAGACAATTTTGTCTTATTCTCATCTATCTTACTCTTTGCATCAGATAGTTTATTCCTTGCGCTCGAGAGCTCATTTTTCGCATCTGCAAGCTCCTTTTCTCCATCTTCTAATTCCTTCTTTGCATCAGACAGTTCCTTTTCTCCATCTTTTTTCTTATCTGCAAGTTCTTTTTCTCCATCAGCCAATTCTTTATTTGCATCATCAATCAAACGAGTATATCTCTCATCCGCCTGAACATCAACAACACTTTCCCAGGTTTTCTTTTTTTCGGCCATATAATCTTTATACTGTTCTGAATAGATTTCATAATCCTCATCAAATCTTACAAATATCTCGGTATAGACATCACTGTCAAAGAAGCCTTTGGGAACATAGATAAATCCATTAACCGTTCCTGTACCGATAGAAGTTGTTCCTCTCTCAAAATTCACGTAATATGAAGAATCAACATAACCCACAACAGTAAGGTCTTTAATCTTTATCATATCCAGGGTATCTTTTTCATTGGCATCCTGTACATAAATGTGTTCACCAATCTCAGGAATGCTACTCATTACAGCATCCACTACGCACTCATCATCAGCTTCTGGCAGGCGTCCCTTTACAAGCTCAATACCGTTAATCTTATCCGGCAGCGAATGTGTCTTGGCAACCACTTCTTCACCGGCTTCATTGTGATATAACACGTCAAGTGTGTATGAACCTTCAGCATACCTTACATCATCCTGCTCCTTAAACGCCTCAACATCCTTCTCTTCCCATCCAAGAGAAGATATCAGTCTATAATCATAAAACTGATTCTTCTGCATGAAATTATCCACAGTATGTATCATGGCAGGAGTTGTGATGCGAACACCCGAAAAGAAGCCGACACCCAATGCAATAATTGCAAATATTGCAAAGAAGCGGCCAAAGGACTGTTTTATCTCTCTGATTGTGGTTCTTCTCATCATACTTCTCATATGTTTTCTACTCTTTCGTTCTATTTCAAAATATCAATGCTTAATCAGCTACGACCAGATTCATATATCAAGTTCTCAATCAGCTACTAAGCTCTCTGCGCTCGCTAAGGGCGCTGATATGCCTACGACTAAATTCGTGCTTCGTGTTTTCTGACTATACCTAGTCGACTACTAAATTCGCTTCGCTCATTAAGGGCGTCGACAGGGTTACGACTAAGCTCAAGCGTCGCCTCTCGGCTTGCTTTCGCTAAGTTCTCTACCTCACCATTCAATATCTTCTATACTGGTAACGTGCTCATTAAGGCGCATATCGGATATGCGTCCACTCTTAACCTTAATGACTCTGTCTGCCATAGCGGTAAGCGCAGAATTATGTGTAATCACAACTACCGTCATCCCTGTCTCACGACAGGTATCCTGCAATAATTTAAGTACTGCCTTACCAGTCACATAATCAAGAGCTCCGGTAGGCTCATCGCAAAGCAACAGTTTCGGATTCTTTGCAAGTGCCCTTGCAATGGCAACTCTCTGCTGCTCACCTCCGGATAACTGTGCAGGAAAGTTTCTCATTCTGTCCCCAAGTCCGACCTCGTCAAGAACCGTCGCCGCATCTAGCGGTTCCTTACATATCTGTGCCGCAAGCTCTACATTTTCAAGTGCGGTCAAATTTCCGACAAGATTGTAGAACTGGAATACAAAGCCCACATCATATCGTCTGTACGCTGTAAGTTGTTTCTTGTTATATGCAGAAATCTCCGCACCATCCAGTTTAACACTTCCCGAAGTCAGTGTATCCATTCCTCCGAGAATATTAAGTATTGTGGTTTTTCCTGCTCCTGACGCACCAACAATAACACAGAATTCTCCCTTTTCTATCTCAAAGCTAACATCATTTAATGCATGAATCTCAACCTCTCCGGTCTTATATGTTTTCTTAACATTCTTAAACTCTACAAATGCACTCATAATCTTTCCTCACGTAATATCTATTATTGGGGCAATGCCCAACACCTCAATTCACTATTATTATTTTTTAAGATATGAAAACAATAACGTACCTACAGTCATCATTATAATTACCAAAATAACATAAAAAATACCAATCTGTCCTAAAAGCTTCTTTTCATACTTTTTATTATCATAATATGAACGCCCTTTACCTTTATAATAAGCTTCTAATTCAGCAGTGAGATCGTCAGTATAACGTACAAAAGATTCATTTTTACGTTTGTTCTTATTTCTAATAAATGCAACTATACCGACCAAAAAATAGAGTGCCAAATACCAAAATCTTCGAACCAACTCTATAGGTGTCATTTTAGTCTTTTCATTTATTGTACCAAGTCGCTAGCGCGACGGCTAGCCCCAGTTACAATAAATTTACCACTACTTTAAAATAAAGATAGCAGTTTTTGAATTTATATAGTATT
>CADBCZ010000047.1 GCA_902793335.1 uncultured Lachnospiraceae bacterium | reverse complement strand
AGAACTCACGTTGTTCGTTAAGTGTCATTGGAAGTACCGGCGGCTCGAAAGCACCGTGCTTATGGAATTTGTATAACATGCACAACGCAATTCACAATTTATAGAGTTTCGCAATCGCCTAAATAAATTTTAGTACATGAAAGGTGGTCTGGATATGGAGGAAAACATTGTAGATAATATTTTGGAAAGCTTTGTAAAACTGGGAAAAGCCGATACGCCAATTAGTTTTTATTATCCGATTTCTTCTTTGCTTGGTTTGTTGGACTGTGACAAAGATCATTTAAATGTTGCTATTGACGAGTTTAAAAAAGAGATGGTAAACAGTTTAGGTGATATAACAATAAAGGAGCTGGCTTCCGAGAAAGACAGATATGAGGTTAGAATTCCGTTAAAGGGAGTTCGGTGGGTTCGGGAGAATTACAAGCCAACACCATTTACGGAAGAATTTATAAAGATAATACAAAAACCAAATCAATCGATTGAAGAAGTGTTGAAGGTTTTTAATGCATTTTCGCAAGATATAATTGTTGATGAGTTGAAATCGGGCACGCTGGCTGTTAGCTTCAAGGATAAGATGATTGATAAATACGTTTATCTGATTGAACAGAATGAATTTGGACTTCAGTATCATAGATTTACTCAAAAAGAATACTTAAATCTGATAGGGGAGGCAATCTGATCTGTTGAATGTTTAGTCTCTGGAATTATACCCCGGCTGTTCGCTGGGGTATTTTTGACAGTATTAAAAATTGTCCTTGACAATATATATTGTATAAAATATAATATGACAAAATGTAAGTGCGTGGTTATGTTTATCATTAATGACGAGCTGAAGTAGAAAGGATGTTAGATGTGAAATGAATGAATTTATTGATATGATTAAAGGAAGAAAAAGTATACGGACATTTGACGGAAATACTCTTAGCGATGAGCACAGGACTGATATTGAAGAGTACATGAAGGATATTTCGAACCCATTTGGTATTCCGATAGAGTTCATGCTATTAGATGCGACAGAACATGAGCTTTCCAGTCCGGTTCTGTCCGGGGAGAGGTTATATGTGGCTGGAAAGGTTGAGAAAAAGTCCTACGCTGATGTAGCGTTTGGTTATTCCTTTGAAAAACTCATTTTACATGCATGGTCTCTCGGCGTAGGATCTGTCTGGATCGGTGGAACCATGAAGAGGAAGTTGTTCGAAAAAGCTGTTGGACTTAAGAGCGGTGAGATGATGCCATGGAGGATCGTTTATAAGGATGGTGCTTATCATTTTTATGAGAAGAAGGATCGGGGATATAACAATGATGAGACCGGCGATCTTCAAAAAATCGATGTGGGAATAGCTTTGTGTCATTTCGTCTTGGGACTGGAAGATAAGGGAAAGAAGGCTGAGATTAAGATACAGGATCCGGAAATAAAGATTCCCGCAGATGTGGAGTATATAGTAAGCGTTACAGAAATGGAGGTTTGATAAGATGAAATATGCTGTAAGGTATTATACAAAAACAGGTAATACCAAAAGAATTGCTGAAGCTGTGGCAAAGGAACTGGGAGTTGAGGCATTGTCTATAAGCAGGCCAAATGAATGAAACATTGAAGGTACTTTAGGAAAGAAGAAGCTGCAGGAATTTCAAGCCTGAAATGGTAAAGGAAGATGAACTTAAGGCTATTATTGAGGCAGAACCTTCGAAGGATCCTGCACCGAGAAAAGAAAATTATGTATATTGCGTTTCCGCAAGTGAAAGGGATAAAGTGTATTATAGTATAAGGTGATAAGTATGAAAAAAGTATTTGGTTTATTGATTGTAGGTGTTGTGATGTGTTCTGGATTAACAGCGTGTGGAAATGATTCCGAATCTGGCAATAAGAGTGGCGTGGAATCAGTCGAAAAAGAAAGTGTATCCACAGTGGAAGTCTCTGAAGATAATTCTGAGGATAATTTAGAGAATACTTCTGCGGATAAGGATTTATTTATACCGGGAATCTGGCAGACGGCATCTGTGGGATATGGCGATGAGGATTCGATGCAGCCTGAATATTATGTTAAGTTTACTGATTCAGAGATACAGTATGGTCACATGAAAGATGGTGAGTTTTCTCTAGAATATTCAGACAAAATCAGTACTGTTGAAGTAACTGCCGGTGGTGGATTTAGAGTACAGGCTGAGAATTCAGATGGATTTAAGTATACATTTCAGACTTGTGAGGACGATAGTACTATATTGGAATACTATGGAACATGGGACGAGAATGAATTTGCCCAAACATATAGTGGATCATCATCATTGATTAACTTTGAGAAAAAATAAGATGATGACGATATGGATTACGAAAAAGAACGAAACATCAACTGATTAGGTATTTGATTTTTATCCTCAATTGCCTTCTCGGTAATCATGTTATCAAGTGCATATTTAAGCATAGTGATTGGATTGGTCTCAGGATTGATCCAATCATTTATTTTATCTTGTGGCATTATCAGGGGCATCCGATCATGAATAAAACTAACATTTTCACTAGGTTCTTTGGTGAGAACAACAAATACAGGAAAACCGTTTTCAATACGGTATAATCCGCATAGCCAGGTCATAGTAGTACCTTCTGGCTGAATGGAATACTTAGCACCTGTTTTTTCTTTGCCGTTATCACTTTTGAAATGCTCCCATTCAAAATAATATGATGCAGGAATAATGCAACGATGAGATTTCCATGCATCCTTAAATGTCGGTTTAGAATTGGCAGTTTCAACTCGGGCATTAAAAACTGTTGAATCATGATTAGGGTTATTAAATCCCCAGCGCATCGGATACACAGTACGGATACCTTTCTTATTCGGAGCAATAACCGGTGTAATATCGGTAGGACGCACTTCACCTTTAGTAATAATTGGTCGTCCGAATTTTCTGACAAATTTATCAGAAAGTTCGGACTGCATTACTATGTCGAATATTTCAGCAAGTTCTTTGGGCGCATCATCCATAAAATACCTTGTACACATTAGCATTTCCTTTCATTAACAAATATCGTTTTCGTCAAATGGTAAGCGTTCAATATCATTTGTATCATCAACATTTTTTTCTTCAATTGCCTCACTAAATCCCTTAAGCGCATCAAATGGTGCAAATATTTTTGCCCGTTTGGATAATTCCATTGGGGGATGCTTTAGATAAAATGAATCATGCTTTGCATGTGTGTTTTTCCCCTTTTTTATAACTTCAATGTATTTGAAATTCTGAGGGAAATATACAGTTCCAATATTATATTTCATAATGTTTCTCCTATGCTCTATGACCACCAATCTGCTTATTGCGTTCTTTTGTTGTTGCGCCTTCTAAGAAGTTAATGCCCTTTAGTATAGCATTTGCCCCATAACGCTGCCTTACCTCTGCCATGGCACATTGAAGTCTTCGTTCTTTGTCGAGCTTATCATAATCGGTAAAGAGGTTTAACTGATATATTCCGTTGTCGGAATACACGTCACATGCGCACACTCCAAGACGTCTGTATAACAGTCTGTGATCGGTTTTCCTATCAAAGTCTATTATCATAGTATTTGATATAAGTTCGGGTGAATTGGTTGCTTCAGTAGTTCTTACTGTTCCGTTACTGTGAGCTGGGTGGAGTCTGCCGTAATAGTCAATTGAAATAGGACCGTCATAATAAGGGCAGTGTTCAAGGCTCTTGTAATCGTAGCTCACCCACCAGGTGAAGACCTTGGAGATAAGATTCTTCTTATACATATCACTGCAAAGAACATCTATCATTTCCTGAAATACTATTCTTGCCTCGTTATATTCGTATGGTCTTGGCAGGACCTGGCCGTTAGACAATGAATTGTTATTACTCTTGTAATGCTTGATGTCATACATTCTGACAGGTTCTATACCCCAAGCATGATCTATTAGTATTTCCCCATCAATCCCAAATGTCTTATAAAACCATTCCTCATCCCACTGAGAACGATGAGCAATATCGCCCATTGTAAACATCTGGTTCTTTTCTAATCGTCTTGCCTTACCGGGCCCAATTTGCCAAAAGTCTGTTAAAGGTTTATGTTCCCATAGTAATAGTTTGTATAGATCTTCATTTAAAGAAGCAATTCTTACGCCATCCTTATCCGGTGTAGATTTCTTGGCAACTATATCCATTGCGACTTTTGATAAGTAAAGGTTAGTTCCGATTCCAACGGTAGCGGTGATACCGGTTGATCTTAGAACATCTCTTATAATTGTCATAGCCATTACATGTGCAGGGTGCATGTTTAATTGTGCAGCCTTCTTTATATATAAATGCAGATAAGGTGTACAATCAATAAAGCACTCATCAATACTGTATACGTGTATATCCTCTGCAGCAGCATAGCGAAGGTATATTGAGTAAATGTTTGATGATACCTTCTCATATAATGCCATACGAGGAAGTGCTATTACATATTCAATGCGTGTGTTATGAGTTCGCTCGTAAATGTTGATTGCCCTTTTGGCTTCGAACAGTCTCGGTCTGCTTGGTACTCCGATTGATTTCAATGCAGGGGAAACCGCTAGACATATTGTCTGGTCGGAACGAGTTTCGTCTGCCACAAGTAAGTTTGCTCTAAGTGGGTCCATTCCTCTTGCAACACATTCGACTGATGCGTAAAAACTCTTCATATCAATCGCTATATATGTGCACATAATCAATCAACTACCTTTCAAATCATGCTCTACAGCAAGAACGTATGTTCGATATAAATGTATTATAATATGTGCTGGATAAAAAAGCAAGTGGATAATTTTTGAATATGAAAGGAAGAGATATATTTAAAAGAATGAAAGATGCATAATCGTTGTGTGCTGACAGATGTGGTGGGATGTGGTATATTTAATAATGGTTGTATTTTTATTACCTTTGAACATAAATGACTACAAATGCGAAAGGATCGATATTTTATGAATTTATTTCATTACTATGACAAGCGCACCGGTCCGTTTAGAAGTCTAACTACCCTGATAAAAATGATGGGTAATACATTCAGAAAAGTAAGAGCATACAAAGAATTATTGAATGGTACAATTTTAGAACCTTTTATAAGAGATGGACAAGATGGTGATTAATAAAAATATATAAATAGTAGGGGTGTAATATATAGTGGGCTTACTAAATGATAATAATACTGAATTATTTATAAAAGGGATATCTATTGATTGGAATAAAATAAATGAAGATAGCTATTTGTATAATATTCCTTCAATTTCCGGTATAAATGAGCTTAAATTTAATAAGTCAATTACCTTTTTCGTCGGTGAAAATGGAAGTGGTAAATCTACATTACTTGAGGCAATCGCTGTTTCTCATGGTTTTAATCCTGAGGGTGGAACTAAAAATTATAACTTTTCTACATATGATTCACATTCGGAACTTTGTGATGCTATGAGATTGATTCGTGGCTACAGTAAGCCGGAATGGGGTTATTTCCTTAGAGCAGAGAGTTTTTATAATGTAGCAAGTGCCGAAGAAATATACAGCAAAGAGGGCAATGTTATTCCGGAGTACTATCATCATAAATCTCATGGAGAGAGTTTTCTTGCGATAGCTCAGAGCAATTTTAAAGGCAATGGTTTGTATCTGTTAGATGAGCCGGAAGCGGCTTTGTCACCACAGAGACAGTTGAGTCTGCTTTTTGAGATTGTTGAATGTGCTAAGAATAATTCGCAGTTCTTCATAGTTACTCATTCGCCAATTCTTCTTGGTATTCCAGAGGCGGAAATATTAAGTTTTGATGATGGGGAGATTCATACATGCGAATATGAGGATACCGATAGTTATAAGATTACAGAGATGTTCATTAACAGTAAGGAACAGATACTTCATAGTTTATTTAATTCCTGATGTTTGATAATGTTGGAGCGTGATTGTAAATGAAACATAAATTTTGCATAGTTTGTTTTCTGCTTATTGTTTTATTAAGTGGTTGTGTATCACAGGACATAAGCTCAAAAAATGATAAGACAATAACAGATGCAGTTGATGAAGAAATAAATATGGCTTTTAGTGCTCATTATCAATCGGGAGTAGAAGAACCTGATAAAGAAAGTTGTGTATGGAAAAGATAACAAGATTTGTTTGAATTATAACTTGATAATAAATATTGCCACATAAGGATGTTGGCAAATGCGGTTAGGAATGATATAATAGTTACGTTGTCTTCCCCTATACTGGCAACAGAAAGGGGGTGTATAAGTGTCTGGTTTGATTGTTTCTTTTATTATCTCTGTTACGGCAGGTGTAGTTTGCCACTATATCTGTAAATGGCTAGACAGAGATAACTTAGACAACTAGCCTAGGATGCACAACCGTAAAATGTGAAGAACTCCCGTAAGTTGCCGCTTATGGGAGTTCGTCTTGTGTATAAATGTCTGGTTTTTCTTTTTTTGCCTAGGCATATTATAGCATATGCATATAAAACATGCAATATTCAATTCGTTTTAGATATATTAAACTAATTTTAAGCAATTGATAATTATGTAAGGTATTGTTATAATTTTATATAACATAAAAAAGAGAAAAAAGGTGTGATAGTATAGATGAAAGAAGGAAAACAAAAGATGATAATTAAAATTGTGTCGATTATTCTCAGTGCACTTATAATACTGTTTATTGCAAATCCATAGAAAATTAATATAATTGTGATTGGATCGGTTTTAAGGCTGATCCAATTTTTTTTTTGAGGAATGTAGTATTTATTATCTGAGGTTAAGATTTATTAAGGTAGGTTAAGATTAATAATCTGCGGTTAAGGTTAGTAAAGTTTTGTTAAGGTTTATTAAGGTCACGTAAATTGACTTGGTTTATTGTGTATCCTACAATATTAACTGTAAACAGCAATGGCATTGTTTCAGTATATGTTGCGCGACATATGATAAAAAAATATAAAAGGAGCACACTATGAAAAATGGAATTAGAAGTCTCGCAGTAGGGATGACAATCATTTCAATTCTTGCTTCGACGTTTTCGGGAGGGAGCGTTCGGGCAAAAGAAACTGATAAGACAACAAAGGATGAGACAAAAGATTCGGTATCTATAGATATACGGCCTCAGGATGATTATTTTGGATATATAAATGCCGAGGTGTTGAAAAATGCAGACATAGATCCAAAATACGGATATGGATCATTTGCTGAGTGTTATAAGGTGACTCAGGAAAAGCTTTACGGGGTTATTGATCAGATTAATGCAGAGGGTGAACATTCATCGGAAGATGCATCGATAATAGCTGATTATTACAAGCAGATAGTCTCGTACAAAGATGTCGGCAGCGATGCTGATGAGGATTTTGAAAATGTAAGAAAAGAGATAGAAAGCATCAGCAATAAACAGGAGTATATGGAGCTTATAGGTAAGTATAACCGACTCTACGGAATTTGTCCGATAGCAACATTTTCTATTTCTGAAGGATTTACAAGAGGAGATGAATATTCGTTTTCTTTTGAAGGAATGGAAAACATTCTGGGTAATTCAAATAAGGATATAGCGGAATCGGAAGACGGAAGAAGAAATTTGAGAAGTCACGTTAAAGATGTTTTGGTAAGTCTTGGAAGTGACAAAAAAGCAGCTGAGAAAAAGGCAGACGAGTTTGCGTCGTTAGCGGTGGATATAGCATATTTTAGTAAGGATTACAGAGCAGAGCTTAAGAACATTAAAACAGTAAATGATAAAGAATTATCTGATATGAAGTTTGATATCGAAAGCTTCTCTGAGGGCTACGGAATCAAGAACCCATATGATAAATGGATGCTCGCATATCCTGAACAGGTAGCATTTATTGCAGACAAGTTGGAAGACGAGAAGAACTTAGAAGCGTTTAAAACCTGGTTGCTCGTTGAATATACGGATAAGATGAACATGTATTTTTCTGATAACTATAAAGCTGTAAAAGATATATACGGTGACAATACGCAGGATCAGGATACTGTTGCTAAAGATAAGATAATAAATGATCTTCCGGACTTCATCGGTAGAATCTATGTGGAGAATTGTTATCCTGCATCGAAGGATGAAAAAGTCAAAAAGATGTGTGAGGATATCAAACAATCCTACAGGGAAATTATAGGAAAGGCCGACTGGCTGACTGAAGACGGAAGAAGTAAACTGCTTACAAAGCTTGAAGCGATAGAGTTTACAACAGGCGGAAACTTCAATGAAACATTTGTAAGCACTGACGGTATAATCGGAAAGGATGCCTACGATACATATAAGAGAATATTGAAATTTAACCACGATAATTCAAAGGAAAAGATTAAGAGGCCAAGACCTAAAATGGGTTCGACCATGCAGCCGCAGACAGTAAATGCGTGTTTCTGGGTTGATAACATGGTAGTTATGACAGCAGCAATAACTGAAGAGCCGTTCTTTAGCGAGAGCAACAGTGAGTATGCTAACCTTGGAGGACTTGGTATGGTAATAGCTCATGAGGTTGGACACGCATTTGATTCAAACTGTATTAACTGGGATGACAAGGGAGTATATAACCCTGAATGGCTAAATGAAAAGGACAGAGAAGCACTCCGTTCAAGAGCTGATATGTGCATAGATTATTACAATAAATACACTATTATGGATGTCTATCATGTTGATGGTAATCTGACGCTCGGTGAAAACTATGCGGATCTCGGAGCGCTTGAGTGTATCAGCAATATAGCCAAAACCAATGAACAGTATAGAGAGATGTATGAACATTTTGGACTTATATGGCGCAGCATTAACAGCGATGTGGCAGGTATAAAAAACCTTCATAGTGATGAACACAGTCCGGGGATTGTAAGAGTTAACGCACCGCTTAGTTCATGCGATAAGTTCTACGAAGTGTACGATGTAAAAGAGGGAGATGACATGTATGTGGCTCCTGAGAATAGAATAAAAAGGTGGTAAACATGGGAGTAATTTTAAAACACACATTAAAAAATATATTTGCTAAGCCTCTTATGACAATATTTCTTGTAATTAGTATAACAATATGCGCGTTTGCGGGAATGCTTGCGTTTGATATGTCTAACAGTCTTGAAAACATACTTAGAGGTGCATTTGGTACGATGTTTGGAACATCAAATGTAGTAGTTGAGACAAGCACAGAGCTTAGTGAGAAAGACTTTGAGGGACTGCCTGATTATACGGCGACATTTATGTCCACAAAGAGCTCGAAGATAACAGTTCGTAATGATCAGATGTACGCGTATTATAATGAGAAAAACCTTACAACCACAGGTGTTGACACTAAGGTGGCTTCAGATATGAGACTCATTCCAAAGGGTGTTGAGCTTGCTGAGGATGAGTGTATTATCACAAAGACGATGGCAAAAGAATTAAAGCTTAAAAAGGGCGACACCTTTACAATCTACGGTGACAATTACGTTGCTGTCGACTACAAAATCAAAAAGATTGCTTCGTTAAACGGACTTTTAAGCGCAGATTATTCGGCAATCGTTTCCAAGGAAGGCATGGAAAAATTATGTTTTGACGGACATCCGAAATATCAGAGTGCTTACATCAGAGTAAATGATGAAGCAAAGCTTGGGGATTTTTGCGATGGTCTTGAGAAGAGATTACCTAATGTTTATTGTGAGAATTTGGTGAGCGGAAAGCTTGTAAGAGATCAGGTTTCACAGATTAGCGGCATTTTCATGATTCTCTTTTTGATAACATTGTTACTTGTAATATTCGTAACGGTGACACTCTCAGAAAGAATCATGATAGACAGAATGTCAACTATCGGAACACTTAGAAGTATCGGTGTTTCACCGGCCCTTACGGCAAGAGTGATACTTGTTGAAAATATTTTCTACGGTTTGATCGGTGGTTTGATCGGAACTTCGCTTTACGCACTTTCAAGAGATGCAATCTTTAATAACGTATTTACGCTTAATTCAGGAAGTGACGTTGACCTTGCAATGGATCTTGGAAAGATTTCAATACCTGTAATGGTCTCCGTAATCGCAGGCGCAATTCTTGTCGAGATGTTGTGTCCGTTAAGAGAGCTCTTAAAAGCAACAAACACAGCAATCAGAGATATCATTTTTGACAATAAGGATACCGAGTACAAATTCAAAAAGAAAAACCTTATTATCTCTATCGTGTGCGCAGTACTTGCATTTGTTATGGCAACGTTGGCATTTACGGTTGCAAAGGATAATTCGGCACCATATATCGCGGCATTTGTTTTGGTTGTATTATCATTTTTCAGCGGATATTCATTTATATTAAAAGGAATCATGAATATCTTAGGAAAGTTCAATCACAAACATGAGAATCCGATTCTTGAACTTGCTGCAAACAACCTTAAGACAAAGAAGACCTCCATCGGAAGTTCAAAGCTTGCATTTATCGCAACAAGTCTTTCACTTGTGCTGTTCATTGTGGTTGTC
The DNA here is from genome assembly GCA_902793335.1 of uncultured Lachnospiraceae bacterium. Lineage (GTDB taxonomy): Bacteria > Bacillota > Clostridia > Lachnospirales > Lachnospiraceae > CAG-590. The sequence continues at coordinate 11,447 of CADBCZ010000047.1, read as the reverse complement.
TCATTCCAGCACTACCTGAAAATGCCACGTGCAAACGCAGAGGTGATTCTTCAGGGTCTTTCGGAAAGAGCGGAATCTTACGATTATGTTTCATCTTTAGACGGTGTTGAAGATATCGAGTTTGAGTACTCGACAACCGACAGAGTGCTCGTTGGAAGCGATAAGGTAAATGACTACATAGAACACAAGTATGACAAGAAGTTTGACGATGATTATACAACGTTAAATGTACTCGGTGCTGACGGAGCACTCAGACTAAATGACGGATACAAGGGACTTCCTGACAAGATAGAAGATGGCAATATATACCTTGCAAAAAAGATTGCACAGGAATTAGATCTTAAAGTTGGGGATACCACAAATATCATGTTCAATCCGGAAGGCGTGGTTCCTTACAATGGAACATTTAAGGTTGCGGGAATCATCGATTCAAGTAAATGCGACAGCTCAAACAAGACAGTTGTTATTCCTTTAAACGTATATAAACAGATATATTTTGACAGACCTGCATATGCGTATGTCAAGTGTGACAGCCCTGAAAAGACAGTTGAGCTTATCAAGAGCTATTCGTCAAGTACGATCAATAAGATCAATACAATGGATGATTACGTGAAAGAAAATATGGAGCAGAGTGCCGGAATCATGACACTTCTTTACATGATCATCATTATGGGAGTTTCGCTTTCACTGGTCGGAGTGTTCTGTAACCAGATTGTTGGATTTGAGAGCAGAAAAAGAGAGAGTGCGGTTCTTATCTCGACAGCAATGAGCAAGGGCAGACTTATCAAACTGTTCTTTGATGAAAACATTTTGTCAAGTGCGGTATCAATCCTTCTCGGGGCTTTAGTCGGAATAATCGAGGCGATATTGATCTTTGGAGCAATGAAGGGGATTATGTCGATAGATCCGGTGCTTAGCGTTGGAAAGATAGTGATGTTCCTTATGGTGATGTTCTTTACATTTGGAATCACGATACTTAAAACTATAAAAAATATAAAGAAGATGCAGATTGCGGAACAATTGAAGTATGAGTAAACATATACAAAAATAAGATTTTCGTTTTCTTGCTCTATACATGTTATACAGTTCCATCGCAGGCACGTTCTCACTGCTTGTCGCTCGCAGCGGTACTAAACTCATGCTTTGCATTCGTTACCAAGTAGGTTCATGACACTAGAACTCACTTTGTTCGTTAAGTGTCATTGGAAGTGCCGGCGGCTCCAAAGCACCATGCGTATGGAATCTGCATAACATGTATATAGCATTAAACATAATGGAGGATTTTTGTAATTGATTACACATAAGTCAAATAGTTTCGCAATCACCTATGGACAAACGATAAAAAGAGAAGATGTTTCGCAATTGCAAAAAAATAAGGAGTAAAAAGTTCAGCAATCAGTTTAAGAATAAAATTAAAAAAAGAAAAGATAGGAGATAGAATCATGGAAAAAACAGCAAATAATATAATAGAGGTAAGAGGCGTATATAAGGAGTTTGGAAAGAGTAAGGATGTCATCACAAAGGTGTTGGATGGCGCTAGCATGGAAGTTAAGAGAGGCGAGTTCGTTTCTCTTATGGGACCGTCGGGTACGGGTAAATCGACACTGTTGTATCTTATCGGTGGACTGGACAGAAATTATCAGGGTGACATTACAGTATGTGGCAAGAATATCGGAAAGATCAAAGAGAAAGAATTATCTAAACTTAGACTTGATAAAGTAGGTTTCATTTTCCAGTTTTATAATCTTGTGCAGAACTTAAATGTTGAGGACAACATCCTTCTTCCACAGTTGGTTGCAGGTAGGAGTAGAGCGTCGCTTAAGAAGGATCTTGAGGATATTTTAAGAATAACGGGACTTACAGAGAAGAGAAAGCAGATGCCGTCTAAGCTTTCCGGTGGACAGCAGCAGAGAGTTGCGATTGCTAGAGCCGTAATGGGTAATCCGGAGCTTATACTTGCAGACGAGGCTACAGGTAACTTAGATAAGAAATCCGGTGAGGAGATTATGGAATTATTCAGCCGTATCAATAAAGAGAAGGGGATATCTATACTTCAGGTTACACACTCTGAAAAATGCGCTGAGTACGGTGACAGAATCGTGTATCTTGAGAACGGAAAAGCAGTTTCGTTAACAGGAAAAATAGCCAGCTAAAAATATTAGTTGGTGGAATAAATCTTTTTAACTTTATCACGTATTCTTGATACGGCATTGTCAACGGATTTTGTAGGTTTTCCAATCGTCTTTGCAATATCACTATATGACATGCCGTCAAGATACAGTGGCAGGACAACTTTTTCCATTTTACTAAGTCTTGATGACAAAAGACGATTGATATTAGAGGAAGTCTCCTGATCAAGAATGACATGCTCAGGATTTGTTTTGATATCAGCTTCGAGATTCTCAATCAACTGGATATCATTTTCATTTGCAGTGCTATAGAAAGAAATATAGCTGTTAAGCGGTGTATGTTTCTCACGGTTAAATGCTTTGATAGCAGAATATATCTGTCTTTTAATACATAGCTGCGCAAAGGTGTAAAATGATGCGCTATTATCACAATCATAGCTCTGAATAGCTTTAAAAAGACCGATCAAACCTTCCTGTGTAAGATCCTCGTCGTCAGCACCTATAAGAAAAAGTGTACGGGTTGATTTGATAACGAGAGGATAGTATTTCTTAACCAGATATTCAGTTGCTTCCTGATTCCCGGATCTTATCAGTTCGATAAGATCCTCATCAAGATAGTTATCATATTTATTTGCCATTGTGTGTTCTCCGGGTAATTAATATTATGAGTTTAAATGATTATTCTGCAGGTGTGGCATCAATAGGTGTTTCAGCAGGAGCTTCGGTTGAAGGAGCTTCGGTGGCAGGAGCCTCAGTTGCAGGAGCTTCAGTAGTAGGAGCTTCGGTTGTGGTGACTTCTTCAGTAGCTGTAGCCTGGGTTGTAGCCTGAGTTGTAGCTTCTGTTGTTACATCTTTAGATTCTGTATTTTCTGATTTATCTTTTTTGTCTTTCTTTTTCTTGTCTTTTTTGCTGTCGTCATTTACTTTCTTGGTAATATCTTCGATACTTTGCTCAAAATCCTGTGTGGAATCATTTGATGAGCTTTTCTTATCTGACGATTTTTCAGTATTATTTTCTTTGTCTTTAAAGAAACTTTCTTCGGTGCTTTCCGTTGTAGCGATTTCTTTTTTCTTTTTCGATCCACCGCCGACAGAATTAGCTACCAGAGTGATAAATCCCAGAAGTAGACATGCGATAGCTACAACAAATAATATCATAAGGATGGTTTTTAACATATCGCTTGTGGGGATTGTGCGTTCACCGTTCATATATGGATCATTTTGCTCTTTGTCTGTATCTTTTCTTTTTGAAGTCTTTCTGGAAGTGTTTTGTTTTTTAATGTCTTTAGTGTTTTTTTCTTTTGCCAAACTGATCAGATCCTTTCATGTTGTTCTATAAATCTTATACATAATACAACAAATGTTTATAATAATCAAATGAATTTGATGATTCGTTGACGTAAACTGTTAAATATGATACAATACTCTCTAATTATGCGAAGTGATATAACTGTGTCTTTAGGTTATATCGATATTGAACAATGTGTTTGAGGAGAAAGATAATGAGTAATACGAATAATGTTGAGAATGAAACAGAGAATACTGCAGAGGTAGTATCAAGGAATTTTATAGAGCAGATAATAGACAAGGACATTGAAGAGGGAACATACGAGAAGATAGTAACAAGATTTCCACCGGAGCCTAACGGATATCTTCATATTGGTCATGCAAAGTCGATAATTCTTAACTCAGGACTTGCAAAGGAGTATAACGGAATATTCAATTTAAGATTTGATGATACCAATCCGACTAAGGAAAAGAGCGAGTTCGTTAACTCGATTTTAGAGGATGTGAAGTGGTTAGGTGCGGATTTCAGAGACGAGATATTCTATGCATCTGATTATTTTGATGCTATGTATGAGGGCGCTATTAAGCTTATTAAGAAAGGTAAGGCTTATGTGTGTGATCTTACAGCTGATGAGATAAGAGAGTATCGCGGAACTTTAAAAGAACCCGGAAAAGAAAGTCCATACAGAAACAGAAGTGTGGAAGAGAATCTTGACCTTTTTGAGCGAATGAAGAACGGTGAATTTGAAGATGGTTCTAAGGTGCTTCGTGCAAAGATTGATATGGCATCACCTAATATCAACATGCGTGACCCTGTAATATACAGAATTGCGAGAATGGAGCATCACAGAACAGGTGATAAATGGTGCATTTATCCTATGTATGATTTTGCTCATCCGATTGAGGATGCGGTTGAGGGAGTAACTCATTCTATATGTACTCTCGAATTTGAAGATCATAGACCACTTTATGATTGGGTTGTAAGAGAGCTTGAATATGTTCATCCACCTAAGCAGATTGAGTTTGCCAAGCTTTATTTACAGAATGTAATCACAGGTAAGAGATATATCAAGAAATTAGTTGAGGATGGAGTGGTTGATGGATGGGATGATCCAAGACTTGTGTCTATAAGCGCACTTAGAAGAAAGGGTGTCACTCCTGAAGCTATTCGTATGTTCATTGAACTTTCCGGAATTTCCAAAGCTAATTCGGTGTCCGATATGGCGATGCTTGAATATTGTATAAGAGAAGATCTTAGAATGAAAGCACCGAGATGGATGGCTGTACTTGACCCTATTAAGCTTGTTATTGATAACTATCCTGAAGGCGAATCTGAATTATTGGAAGTTGAGAATAATCAGGAGAACGAGGAATTAGGGAAGAGAATGGTATCATTTAGTCGTGAGCTGTACATTGACAGAGAAGACTTTATGGAAGAACCGCCTAAGAAATATTTCAGATTATTCCCTGGTAATGAGGTAAGACTTAAAAATGCTTATTTTGTTACATGTACTGACTATATTAAGGATGAGACAGGTAAAGTTGTTGAAATACATTGTACTTATGATCCTGCAACAAAATCCGGTTCAGGTTTTGAGGGCAGAAAAGTTAAAGGAACAATTCACTGGGTTGATGCTTCGACTTGTGTGGATGCAAAAGTACGACTTTATGAGAATCTTATTGCAGAAGGTGACGATGTACTCAAAGAGGATTACTCTAACCTCAATCCTAATTCGTTGGTAGAACTTAAGGATTGTAAATTGGAGGCAGCATTTGCGGATGCTAGCGCAGGAGACAGATTCCAGTTCTTAAGGCATGGATTTTTCTGCGTAGATTCAAAGGACTCAGGTAAGGACAATCTTGTATTTAACAGGATAGTATCGCTCAAGAGCTCTTACAAACCGGGCAAATAATATATCAGGAGATGTAAAAATGGCTAATCATAAAAGGACAAAAAGTAATGGTGACCATAAATACATATATGTAATGTTGAGTCGGACACATACTATTCCGGCAAGATTAATCAGACTTTATAGCAAAGTTCCATATTCACATACTTCTATTGCATTAGATCCGGAACTTACACAGATGTACAGTTTTGCACGTAAGGGGGTTTGGAACCCGCTAAACAGTGGTTTCATAAGAGAAGATATCAATTCAGGAGTGTTGGGAAGAGATAAGAATGTATATTGCAGTATATATGCTGTGCCTGTATCTGATGAACAGTATGAAGCATTTAAGAAAGAGATTGATCATTTCGTAGATAATCCTAATCAATATGGATATAACTTTGTGGGCTTGTTTGCAGCTATGCTTGAGGTCAATATTGAAGATGGTAAACATTTTCTGTGTTCACAGTTTGTAAATCATGTCTTTGATAAGAGCGGTATGCCGCTTTTTGAAGGAGATAATAACTTAATCAAACCATATGATTTCCATTTGAAACTGAAAAACTACAGGATATACAGAGGTAAGCTTACAGAGTACAGATCGTTCCTTGAAAAACGTTCCTACACAAAGGGGATGGAGTGGGGAGAGTATGTGATTCCTGCTTATCCGGCGTAAATCCGTATTTTGTTAAATATTATGATATAGAAAAAACTCTGGCAGAAGGTTTTCTGTCGGAGTTTTTTTTCTTAATTATTTTCGTCTGTTAAAACACTATGAGTTTTTAGCATTGCACGAGGTAGAGCATCTTTGGAGTTTTTCCAGGGCTCGTCTTTATATCGATAGTCAAATTTGTTGATAAACCATTCGAGATCTTCCTGTATACGTTTCATGTTATCGAAATATACTGATTTTATATCAGTGAGAAATTGTTCAAGTACATCCTTTGAAAGATGTTTGGGTGCCATGTCATAAATATACGCAAAGTGATATGTGCAAAATCCCTTGGTTTTACATAATTTTTCAGAGAAAGCCGGGTCTTTTTTGTATAAATGAAAGATTGTTTCAACATATCTGTCAAATGTGTTATCAATACGTTCGCAGATAAAACAGCGCTTTTTAAGTTTGTCGACATATTCACCTATGGTTGCAGTGTTTTCTCTTTTTTTGAAAAATGAACCGCCTGATTGTGTGCTTTGTGAAGACAATGTCTTTAAATCCTTTGTAGTCTTTTGTAAATGAGTGCTTAATATAAGGGCAAGTCCTAAACGGTTTTTTTCCATATAGAGATCTCTGATATGTTTTTCGCAAAATCCGGTTTCATCTGTCATAGCACGGACATCATCTTCCATATAACTGGGTCCTAAGGTATATTCGATGGCATTTCTCTCTAATTGTTCTTTCATTTTACAAAGAGGACATTCACATTCGCCCTCAAACACTTCGTTTACAGGTATTGTGTATAATTGTTCTTTCATAATAGGATTCCTTTTACATTATAATAAATATTTGGGTGTTTGCGAAACGACATTTCGTTGTTTTGCCTTTCTTTTTGTCATTTATAAAGGTATAAATTCCGCTTTCCTGTCTTTGTAGACAGAGTAATAATTAAAATCAAGCTCTTTTAAAAGTTTATAGGCGATATCGAAACCGAAACCGATATTTTCTGTACTGTGGGCATCACTTCCGACTGTAATTATCTCACCACCTAATTCTTTGTACATCTTTAATATATCAATATGAGGATGAGCGTAACCGATTTTGGATATACCGGCAGTATTTATCTCTATTCCTTTTCCTTTTTCAATAAGTCTTTTAAAAAATATTTCTATAATATCACTGTAATCTTTAAAATTAAATTTGAAGGTTTTATCAGGACAATAGCGTATTGGATAATCGATGTGACCGTATATATCAAAACCATCCGTTAACGTGACATTTTCGGCTTCTGTTTTGAAATACTCCCTGTAAGCTTCGACGTTAGTTCTGCCCTCATAAAAGGAAGGATAGTAGGGATCACCGTTTTCAATGGATAGGTTGGTAAGGTGTGAAGAACCGATAATAAAGTCAAACGGGTATGAGTCTGAAAGCTTGGATACTTTGTCAGCAACTTCGGGACATATTCCCTGTTCAACGCCGATTCTTATTTCGATTTTATTCTTATATTGCTCTTTTAAATCTGAAAGTTTAGAAAAATAAGCATCAAAATCCAACTGAAAATCCATATCGGGATTTTCGGGGTTTATCGGAAAGTCTGTGTCATGATGGTCTGTAAAATAGACGTATTTAAATCCTTTATCTATACAGGTGATTATAATATTTTCAGGCTTTTCGTTAGAATCTGATGAAAAACACGAATGTACATGACAGTCTGCAATAAACATTTGAGTAACCTCCGTTAATAAAATAACCTCACAATTCATAGAGTTTTATAATTATTTATAAAACAAATATCAAAATAATTAGGCAACAGGCATATTTTAACATAACAGGAAAATATCGTCTATAAATTCTTATTTACCTCTTGAAATTTGACAATAAAAAATGTATTATAAAAGCATGGGTGTATGGGCAAGTATTTTTCCTGATGTTTACGCTAAGTATTTGGAACACTGGTTTTGAATATGTATCTTCAGGGATGATACCTATAACCTACACTACAATATAATTATACATTTTAGGAGGTTTTTTAGAATGGCAGTAAAAGTAGCGATCAATGGATTTGGACGTATTGGACGTCTTGCATTTCGTCAGATGTTTGACGCAGAGGGATATGAGGTAGTTGCAATCAATGATTTGACTAAGCCTTCTATGCTTGCTCATTTGCTTAAGTATGACACAGCACAGGGTGGATACTGTGGAAAGATCGGTGAAGGAAAGCATACTGTTTCAGCAGATGATGCTGCTAATACAATTACTGTTGACGGTAAGACACTTAAGATTTACGCAGAGGCTGATGCTAAGAACTGTCCTTGGGGAGAGCTTGATGTAGATGTTGTACTTGAGTGTACAGGTTTCTACTGCTCAAAGGATAAGTCACAGGCTCATATCGATGCAGGTGCTAAGAAGGTAGTTATCTCAGCTCCAGCTGGTAATGATCTTAAGACTATCGTATATTCAGTTAATGAGAAGACTTTGACAACAGATGACAAGATCATCTCTGCAGCTTCTTGTACAACTAACTGTCTTGCACCTATGGCAGACGCTCTTAATAAGTACGCTCCAATTCAGAGTGGTATCATGAGCACAATCCACGCTTATACAGGTGACCAGATGATCCTTGACGGACCACACAGAAAGGGTGACCTTCGTCGTGCACGTGCAGGTGCTGCTAACATTGTTCCGAACTCAACAGGTGCTGCTAAAGCAATCGGTCTTGTTATTCCTGAGTTGAATGGTAAGTTAATCGGTTCTGCACAGCGTGTTCCTGTACCTACAGGTTCAACAACTATTCTTACAGCAGTTGTTAAGAAAGCAGATGTTACTGTTGACGGTATCAATGCTGCAATGAAGGCTGCTGCTAGCGAGTCATTCGGATATAACGAGGATCCTATCGTATCTTCAGATGTTATTGGTATGAGATTTGGTTCATTGTTCGATGCTACTCAGACAATGGTTAGCCAGATCGCTGACGATCTCTATGAGGTTCAGGTAGTTTCTTGGTATGATAATGAGAATTCATACACATCTCAGATGGTTCGTACAATCAAGTACTTCGCTGAGTTAGGCTGATTATATTAGAATATTTAATTCGAGATAATAGCTATGACCTAAAAGAGGGGTCCGGTCTTCTTGGACCGGACCTTCTTTTAACTATTTTATTTTATGGAGGTTAATGTAATGTCATTAAACAAAAAATCAGTAGATGATATCAACGTAAAAGGTAAAAGAGTTCTTTGCCGTTGCGATTTCAACGTACCTTTAAAAGATGGACAGATTACAGATGAGAATCGTCTTGTAGCTGCACTTCCTACAATTAAGAAACTTATCGCAGATGGTGGAAAGGTTATCCTTTGCTCACATCTTGGTAAGGTTAAAACAGAAGAGGACAAGCAGACTAAGACTCTTGCACCTGTTGCTAAGAGACTTACAGAGCTCCTTGGTCAGGAAGTTAAGTTTGCAGCAGATCCTGAGGTTGTAGGACCTAATGCTAAGGCTGCAGTTGAAGCTATGAACGATGGAGATGTAATCTTACTTGAGAATACACGTTTCCGCGCAGAAGAGACTAAGAATGGTGAAGCATTCTCTAAGGACCTTGCTTCAATTTGTGATGTATTTGTTAATGATGCATTTGGTACAGCTCATAGAGCACATTGTTCGAATGTTGGTGTTGCATCACTTGTTGATACAGCAGTTGTTGGTTACCTTATGCAGAAAGAGATCGATTTCCTCGGTAATGCTGTAGAGAATCCTGTTCGTCCATTCGTTGCTATTCTTGGTGGTGCTAAGGTTGCTGATAAGTTAAATGTAATCTCTAACCTTATTGAGAAGTGTGATACACTTATCATCGGTGGAGGCATGGCTTATACATTCCTTAAGGCACAGGGAAAAGAAGTTGGTCTTTCACTTGTTGATGATACAAAACTTGATTACTGTAAGGAAATGATTGAAAAGGCTGAAAAGCTTGGTAAGAAACTTCTTCTTCCTATAGATACAGTTATTTCAACAGGTTTCCCTGATCCTATCGATGGACCAATCGAAGTAAAAACGGTTCCTTCTGATTCTATTCCTGCTGATATGGAAGGTCTTGACATCGGTGAGAAGACAAGAGAGCTTTTCGCAGATGCAGCTAAGACTGCTAAGACAGTTGTATGGAATGGACCTATGGGTGTATTCGAGAATCCAACACTTGCAGCAGGTACAATTGCTGTAGCTCAGGCTTTGGCTGATACAGATGCTACAACTATCATCGGTGGTGGTGATTCTGCAGCAGCTTGTAACCAGCTTGGATTCGGTGATAAGATGAGCCACATTTCAACAGGTGGTGGAGCTTCACTTGAATTCTTAGAGGGTAAGGAATTACCTGGTGTTGCAGCCGCTAATGACAAGTAAGAACTTAACGAAATCAAGCCGAAGGCGAAGATTGAGTATAGTTCGAACTTGCGCATCGATACTTAGTGAACACGAGTCGAAGACGAAGTGTGAACTTAGTCGAGAGGCGGCGCAGGGACAAATGTAATAAGAACGAACCTAGATTAATAATTGTATTAATAAGGAGAAATTATAAAATGGCAAGAAAGAAAATTATCGCAGGTAACTGGAAAATGAACAAGACTCCTTCTGAGGCAGTTAAGCTTGTAGAAGAGTTAAAGCCATTAGTTGCGAATGATGAAGTTGATGTTGTTTACTGTGTACCAGCTGTTGATATTGTTCCTGTTGTTGAGGCAGTTAAGGGAACTAATGTTGAGATTGGTGCTGAGAATATGTACTTTGAAGAGAGCGGAGCTTATACCGGTGAAGTAAGTGCTGCAATGCTTGTAGATGCAGGTGTTAAGTATGTTATCATCGGACACTCAGAGCGTCGTGATTACTTCAAAGAGGATGATGTTCTTCTTAACAAGAAGGTTAAGAAAGCAATCGAGGCAGGTCTTACACCTATCCTTTGCTGTGGTGAGTCATTAGAGCAGAGAGAAATGGGTGTTACTATGGATTGGATCCGTCTTCAGATTAAGTCTGATCTTGACGGTGTTGCTGCTGATGATGTTAAGAAGCTTGTTATCGCTTACGAGCCAATCTGGGCAATCGGAACAGGTAAGACAGCTACTTCTGATCAGGCACAGGAAGTATGTAAGGGAATCCGTGATTGTATCGCTGAGATATATGACGATGCAACAGCAGAAGCTGTTCGTATTCAGTACGGTGGATCTATGAATGCAGGTAATGCTGCAGAACTTCTTGCAAAACCTGATATCGACGGAGGTCTTGTTGGTGGAGCTTCTCTTAAGGCAGACTTCGGTCAGATTGTTAATTACAATAAGTAATTATTAATATTTAATCATATTTTAATTATGAAGACTTTGATTTGGGTTAAGGCCTGAATCAAAGTCTTTTTGTTTGCGCGCCATGGGCGCGCTCTAACGGGTGAAAGTCCCGAACACGCCTAGGCAACGAGGAAGTGTATAGCCGAACAGCAAGGGTGTCCAT
>CADBCZ010000046.1 GCA_902793335.1 uncultured Lachnospiraceae bacterium | reverse complement strand
GTATTGTTGAATATATTGTACAGGATACTTAGAAACTCTTTTTTCGGACAAACAGTCATAGAAATAAAACTTTTTATCCAAGCGCACGCATTTATAAAACTAAATCAGGCAAACTGACTATGCATACAAAATTTAAGAAGAGTTTCGCGTACAAACCCTAATTTGTTCAAAAAACTACTTTTTCAATATTTCTAAACTCCTCAGGCAGATCTGCTACAAACACGCGTTTAGAAAGTTTGTCTGACAGCGCAAAAACTTCTACCGGGAATTGTAATTCATATGCATGTAGCAACTGATGTTTTAATCCAAACTCTTTTCTCATATATGCATTGATATCCTTGTGTCCATATTTACCATCACCGATAATAGGATGTCCGATCGATTTAAGATGTGCTCTTATCTGATGCGTCTTTCCGGTCACTAATTCAACCTTTAACAAAGTAACATCATAATCTCTTCTTCCATCATTGACGTGTCCATGCTTAAGCGGAATATAACCGGTTTCAATATACGCAGGATTTTCTATACCATTCTTTATTGCATCTTCTTTTTTAGAGAAAATCATAACGCGATTGTGAGATTCTTTCTTAGAAAGAAAACCTTTGATAACACTTTCCTTTTCAATATTACCTTTAACAATAGTCAGATAATATTTATGTACTGTTCTATCCTTCAACATTTTCGAAAGAATTCTCGTCCCCAGATAAGACATCCCTGCCAGTATTATCCCACTCGTATTCCTGTCAAGACGATTACAGACTGACGGAGTAAACATCAAGTCAATTTCCTTTTGCTTATGATAATAATCTACAATTCTTTCGTTAAGTGAATAATCATCAGCTTTAGCCTTCTGCGAAAGAATATCAACAGGTTTATTAAGAATAAGAATATCTTTGTCCTCATAAATAATCTCTATATCTTTTAATGGTGAAATATCTTGCTTGTTAGTGCAAATAACATCCTCATATGTATTATTAACAGATACTTCCAATGTACCATCTTTACGAAATTTCTTAATCGTATCATCTGCTAAATACACTTCAATGATATCCCCTACAGAAAGCAATTCGCTACCATCCGCCTTACCACCATTATATTTAATATTCTTTTTTCTAAGCATTTTGTATATAAAACTCTGTGGCGCAGCATCCAGATATCTACCAAGATATTTATTGAGGCGCTGACCCGATCCGTTATTATCAATAACAAGCTTCTGCAATTTATTTACCTGCCTTATTGGATTTTTACACAAAATAATATTATGTGATGATAAAATCTTAAATACATTATTATTCTACTTTCAGACAAACTTAACAGCAGTTCCGTATGCAATAACCTCAGCGGCCCCCTGCATAATCGCTGATGAAGAATAACGGATGTTAACTATGGCATCTGCCTTAAGATTTTCAGCCTCCATAACCATACGCTTAGTAGCAAGTGCTCTCGCATCATTCATCATTTCGTTATATGCGGTAAGCTCACCACCAACTAAAGTCTTGAACCCTTGTGTAATATCCTTTCCGACATTCTTTGATTGAACAGTGCTCCCCTTAACAAGTCCAAGCATCTCAAACTCCTTACCGCTAATGTAATCAGTATTTACTAAGATCATCTTCCTCTCCCCTTCCTATCTCATCTAATCTTTGAATACATACATATATCATAACACCTGAAAGTATAATAGGTATTATTCCAAATATCACTCCCAGAAAACCCGGCAAAACATGTATTAGTAATGTTGTATATAAAATATAATATATAACCACACAAACCGTAACAATAATAGGTGCAACCATTTTTTTGTTATGTCCACTGTTATTCATAATAATCACATCCTCAAAAAACTATGACAATTAACAATTCAACAAATATTAATCATCACTAAACTTACATAAACCTTAAGAGAATACCTGTAGGTATAATCTTTGAAATCACATGCACAAACTTCATAGGTGTTCCGTATACGGAAATATCCCTTCCTGCCTTAGCATCAACAAGTGCTTTCCTTACTACCGGTTCAGGTTCTACCTTTACCAGTTTTTTCATAAGTTTTTCCTGTTGTCCTTCATTGCATTTATCAAGAAATTCAGTTGCTACAGGTCCGGGACATACAGCTGTCACTTTAATTCTCTTTTTTGTCAACTCTACATTTAATGATCTTGCAAAGGATAACACAAACGCTTTAGATGCAGCATATACCGCAAAATCCTTCTGAGGAGCAAATGCAGATGCTGAAGCAAACATAATTATATTAGACGGACAAGACATATACGGTAGGACGACTTTTGTAACTGAGACCAGCGCCAGATTATTGATTGTAACCATCTCCTCCGCTTCCTGTCTGGTTCTATCTGCAAAGCTTCCCGCATATCCTACCCCGGCAGCCTGTACCAGCAATCTAACCTCCGGCTGTTCAGCAAGTAATAAATGCGAAAGGATGTTAACATCCATCTTTTTACTCAGATCAAGTGAATATATCTTCAAAGGAATACCTTTAAATTTTTCCTTAAGCTCCCTAAGCTTTTCTTCTCTTCTTGCAATAACCCAAATCTCATCAATGGTTTTCATACATTTTTCGAGTTGTATAACAAATTCTCTCCCCATCCCGGAAGAAGCACCTGTCACTATTGCAATTCTCATTGGTAATCATCTCCACTCACATTATATTTATATACATTTCAAGTTCGAACTCTACATCATACGCCAGCCGGCGAGGTATTTATTTTTAACCGTTCCTCTTGTATTTTTTCCCCATCCCAAAGGGAAATCATCAACGCAAATCAAGACATATCCATCTGATATCCCTGCAAGCTCCTGTTCAAATAATTCAATAGTCTCTCCTTTTAAATATCTGACAACCCTATCATCGTCACATTTTAAAGATATAGAATTGTCAAATTCGTTCTTTTTTAAAAACATCGCAAGTGCCTGACTCGGTTCAAAACGGTTCTTTTTCATCTCACCCATTAGCAGTCCACAACGGAGAATTCTAAGTCCTCTGACATCCGGCAGATCTTTCGGAATATAATATACTTTATCCTTTAATACATCCATTCTTTTAGGATCAAATGAATGTTTTATATTTTTTATAAAATCAACCGTCTCTATACTGAGTTTGGTTTTTGAGAAATTGTATGAAGCTGTCTTATCGTCAATATAATTTAAATCAGCTTTTTTCTCAACCATTGCAACAAAATGTCCTTCACCTTTAACCTTGTGAGGCCATAGCCTTCGACATTTTGTAAGTTCTTCATTACAGTCTCCTTCTGCGCCCCACTCAGTATGTCCTTTATCCCATCCGTCATATAAAGGTAGCTCAACCAATGATAGACTGTCATCTAAAGACAACAGATATTGTATAGACTGTTCATTCTCCTCAGGTGAAAAAGTACATGTAGAATATATAAGCTTTCCACCGGGTTTAAGCATTGTAACAGCCTCTTTAAGTATTGACCTCTGTAATCCTACAAAAAGATCAACTCCGTTATTCTCCCATGCGGTAGTCATATTAGATTGTTTTCGAAACATTCCTTCTCCGGAACACGGAGCATCTATTAATATCTTATCGAAAAATGAAGGAAAATGCTTAGCTAATTCATTAGGTGCAACACTGGTAATGAGCGAATTGCCGACGCCAAAAAGTTCCAGATTTTTAAGCAATGCTTTAGCTCTCGAATTACTTATATCATTAGACACCAACAATCCTGTACCTTTAAGCTTTGCAGCAAGTTCTGTTGATTTCCCGCCGGGAGCAGCACATATATCAAGAACCCTATCACCTTCTTCTACCGGCAAAAGACTTGCTGTACTCATCGCTGATGGCTCCTGTAAATAATACATTCCGGCAAAATAATACGGATGTTTAGACGGTTTGATACCTTTGATATCTCCATCATTTTGAACTGCGGAACCTATATAGAATCCGTTATCTGTCCAATCAACCGGACTAAAAGCAGTTTTATCGATAGTTACAGTATCATCAGTCAATTCCAAAAAGTCTTCGGGCGAAACTTTCAAATTATTAACTCTCAGTCCCTGATAACTTTGCAATTCAAAAGAAGCCAGATAATTGTCAAAATCCGGCCCTAACATTTTCTTCATTCTATTTTCAAATTCAATGGGTAATTTCATCATCTTAAGTACTCTCAATAAATATTAATAATCTATAGCCCTCTCCTATTGGAGAAGGCTAAATTTAAAATAACATTAGTATCAATATAAACTCTGAGCTTTATAACCTTCTGAAATGATATCGAGCTGTTTTGAAAACCTCTCTAATTGTTCGATATTCTCAGTTTGATATACTTTGTAAAACTCATCCTGAATCTTAATCACCTCACGTTTATTAGCTACCTTAAACAGATTCTGGATATTAATAAGAATATCAGATACCAGCACTGCTTTAACCTGAAAGATATTCTGAGCGTCCATAATTTCATCACGCACAGTACTCATCTCTTCATCGAGGGTAATAATCGCATCAGATGCCTTAAGAAGCTTCTCTTTTATATGCTCCGGCATATTGCCCTTATACTTGTATTGCAGTGAATGCTCTATTGTAGCCCAGAAATTCATAGCCAGAGTACGAATCTGTATCTCTGCCTGTATCCTCTTGGTTCCGTCTAAAGTATATACATCATAATAAATTATCATATGATAGCTTCTATACCCGCTATCCTTCATCTTATTGATATAGTCTTTCTCCTTGACAACCTCCATATCAGTACGATTATGTATTATCTCTACAACCTTTTCTATGTCCTCAACAAACTGACATATTATTCTGATACCGGCCATATCTGATATACGATCATCAATCTCCTCTATAGCAATATTCTTCTTCTGCATTTTGTCTAAAATACTTGAAATCTTCTTAACTCGACCGTTAACCTGTTCTATAGGAGAATATAGACCTGCGTTCCTGTATTCATCTATTATATGATTAAATTTGACGATTAGTTCATCTACCGCCAGCCTATAGGGATCAAGAATCTCCCTCCAAAGCTGTATCTCCATTATAACTCACCCCATTCATTCATTTGTCTGTATACAGACATAAATATTATAACATAAATATTATCTTTTGCAAATGCTTGTTTACCACATTATTCACTATATATACTGATAAAACGACATAGAAATCCACAAATTACATCACCGTGAGATTCTCTATTCCCAGAGTTTTTCCAAATAAAAAGTAACTTCTTAATTGCAAAAAACTGACAGCCTCATAGCTGTCAGCAATCATTTCCACATCAAGTTTTTATAATGAACACTCTATTCTTCTGATTATATAATTAGCCTTCTCGTAAACCTCCAAAGGATCAATATCGGTACGATATTTTCCGTTCACATATAAAACTTTTCCGGCTATCATAGTCATAAGCACATTATCATTACTGCCACTATACACAAGATTATTGATAATATTATTAATAGGCTGCATATTCGCTTTTAACATGTCTATCATGATAATATCAGCCTGTTTACCCTCCGCTATAACATCACAATCGTCAAGTCCAAGCAACTTCGAACCCGAAACTGTAGCCATCCTTATAACTTCAAAAGGCGATACAGCTGCAGCATCCTCATATTTAATTTTTTGTAAAGCCGCTGTAAGGTACATTTCCTTAAAAAAGTTAAGATTATTGTTACTGGCAGGACCATCCGTTCCGATAGCAACGTTAATTCCCTGATCAATATACTCTTTTATCGGTGCAATACCACTTGCAAGCTTTAAATTAGATGATGGATTTGTGACAACATATATATTTTTATTTTTAAGTATTTCCCTGTCTTTGTCATCAGTATATACCAAATGATGTCCTGCACCACCATATTCAAACAGGCCAAGAGAATCCATCAATTGAACAGGTGTCATACCATGACGTTTTATACACTCAGCAACTTCTTTTTGAGTCTCACTGTTATGCATATATACAGGTGCCTTTAATTCTTTTGAAAGATCAGCTATACCTTTAATAAGGTTCTTAGAACAGCTGTATTCTGAATGAAATCCAAGTCTGTAATCAACGAGATCATCATATTTATGAAAAGTGTTATAATCATTCCTTAAAGTGTTGATTGCCTCATCCATAGTTTCATCAAAACCAAATACCGTCCCCGATATAACAACTCTAAAACCTAAGTCTTTGCATGCTTTTGCAATCATCTCCGGATAAAAATACATCTCAAAACTAGTTGTTATTCCACTACTGATATATTCTAAAACAGCCAGCTGCATTAATGTATATATGTCCTCTTTTTGAAGTTTAGCCTCAGCAGGGAATATTTTTTCATTTAGCCATCGTTGCAGAGGTAGATCGTCTGCAAATGAACGCAAAAATGTCATCGGACCATGAGCATGACAGTTTTTAAATCCCGGCATAAGAAGATTACCCATACAATCAATCTGTTCATCAAATGTATCTGACGTATCATAAGTAATATCATGATCCATTAACATATCATCTGATTCTGATATGATAACTTTTTCAATTACAGAGTCTTTAACCCACACCTCGCCAAATGAAACCTTTTCGCCTTCATTCATAGTGAGCAGTCTGGCATTATAAAGTCTAATTCTCATATACATACCCCATAAAAAATAATTATTCATCTCTCATGACAGATTCATGTTTTGACTATTATTTCATAGCTTCAATTACATTTTTTACAAGATTCTGGAATTTCGGAGCAACAGCATCAGCTGCCTCTTTAACCTCTTCATGACTTAACTTTGTTTCAGAAATTCCCGAAGCAAGATTAGATATAAATGAAATACCACAAATATGCATACCCATATGATTTGCAGCTACCGCTTCAACAGCTGTACTCATTCCCACTGCAGACGCCCCAAGTGTCTTAGCCATTCTGATCTCTGCAGGTGTCTCATAAGAAGGGCCTGTTAACTGTAAATAAACACCTTCTTTAAGACTCATACCAAGTTTGTCAGCAGTATTATGAATGAGCTCACGAAGATCTTTATCATATACCTCGCTCATATCAGGGAAGCGAACACCCAAATCATCCGAATTAGGTCCTATCAACGGATTAGGTACAAAAGTTGAGATATGATCATTAATCACCATCAAATCACCACATTTAAATCCATCTCCAAGTCCACCGGCAGCATTTGTAAGGAATAAAATCTCTGCTCCCAACTTTTTCATAAGACGTATAGGAAGAACTACATCTTCCATAGAATAGCCTTCGTAGTAATGAACTCTACCCTGCATTATAACAACAGGAGTTTGTCCTATATTTGCAAAGACAAGTCTTCCCTTATGTCCAGCTACGGTTGAAATCGGAAAACCTTCTATCTCCGAATATTCTATTACCGCTTCCGCCTCAACCTGTTCTGCGAAATCACCAAGTCCGGAACCCAGTACCAATGCAACCTTAGGTACAAAATCCGTCTTCTCTCTTACGCATTTAACACACTTATCAATTCTCTCTGATATCTTTGACATAAAACAATCCCCCATATTAATATCTTTTGTCAATTACTTTCTATGTTCGTTATCCCAAAAATACACTATAACCGGATCTCCGACTTCAATCGTTCCATATATCGTTTTTGCAAGGTCTAACGGAAGATTAACACAACCATGCGAACCACTGTAATAGTAAATGCTTCCGCCATATGCACTTCTCCAGCCTGCAGCATCATGCAATCCCTCACCACCGTTAAACTGTAACCAGTAAGTAACAGGCGACTCATATTCATACTCATATTTTGTTACAGTCTTTTCAACCTTTTTACCTTTTTTATTCTTCTTTTTAACTGTTTTAGTGACAGGCTTCTTTTGTCCTCTAAGAACTGTCGGACTCTTTTTGTCCTGTACCTGATAGAGACCTATATGGGTTCCGTGACCAGCAGCCTCCTTACCCGAAACACAATCACCCTCTGCAAATTTCTTGCCATCCTTGTAAGCAAATACTCTCTGTTCTGACAAGTTAACCTCTACATAGGTGTCTCCTATATCATTTTCACCCTGCAAAGTCTTTCCTTTACTCGTAAATACAGCCTCAACCGTAGATGCTTTTCCGGCTGTAAGAGCCTTGTACAATGCCTCTGTGGTTTCTTCTTTGTTAAGTTCATAACCAAACGCAGTACCTGTTGTAGTTATTTTTTTATTGTCATATGAAGTAGTGAATGTTCTTTCTTTGCCCATTGTATCATACTCATTAGCAAGATCATTTACATACTTAGCAACCTTATCTTTAGAAATCTTGTATCCGTCTCCGCTTTTTTCAAGAACTGCATCATATAAATCCATACCGGGTTCAAGTTTTAAATCGTCCATCTGAATATTGATAACGTATTGAGCGTATTCTTTTTTGGCATCATACTCTTTGACTAATTCTTCATCCTCAGAATATACCTTAGGAAGAACGTAACAATCCGATGCATAAAGATCTAATTTCGACTGAACCGAAACAAGAGAATCCTTAAGCACTTTGTCAAATTGTTCTGAATCAACGGTTGAACCTAAAACCTCTTTGATAATTGCAAATTTACCATCATCAATTCCGATATAAGCATCTTCAGGGCTTACCATCTTTGATTTTTTAAGAAAATCAAATGTAGCTAAAACATCATCAAGCTTATCAGCATCCCATTGTGCAGACGCATCAATATCAAAATCATGATGATTAAATACATTGACAAACCATAAGCATGCTTCCTGTTTCTTGAACAATTCATCAAATGAATCACGTACCGTCACCTTACAGTCAATATCTTTACCATCGATAACGTATTTTTCATTGTCTATAGTTTCAATCTCTAAATTATAGTTTTTGTAAAAAGTATCAAGAACATTTTTTGCCGATGCTTTATTCATACCTGAAACGTTGATTCCGTTAACAGCAACATCCTGATAAAAATGACCTGAGAAATATACAAATCCTGAAATATATGCAATTAGAAGAATACCTGCAAAAACAGAAAGACCGATCAGAAGTCTTTTTTTTGAACCACTTTTCTTTACTGTGTTATCTACATAAGGAGTGTCTGATTTCTTATTCTCTTTGACTTCCTTCTCTTCTGTAGCTTTTTTCTCCTCTATGTTATTCTTTTTCTCTTTAGAAGTTTTGTTGTCAGTTTCTGTTTTTGTTTCTGATTTTTCTTTCTTGTCTGCATCCGGTTTAGACTCAGATTTTTCTTTCTTGTCACTTTCCGTTTTCGTCTCAGACTTATCTTTCTTATCTGATTCTTTCACTTCATCCTTTTGTAAGTCCTTATTATCCTTTGTTTCGGATTTTTTTGAATCAGATTTCTCATCGTCAAAAAAATTTTTTCTGTCTTTTACAAGAGCCTGAAATTCATCATAATCCTCGACAACAGTAACTACATCAAGATCTTCATTCATTGCATCATTTTTCTTCTCATCCATTGTTACATGCTCCTAATACTATTAATACTACATATCATTTAATCTTATATGCTTTTGAATCCTCCGAATTATTAAGTGTTGCCAAAATTATTTCCGGAAGATTATTAATCCTGAATTTAATTGTATGATTTCCCAACCCACCACTTAAAATCATGTATTTATTTGATATTTCAAACAATCCTTTATCATACTTAGGAAAGATTGCAAGCTTTGGAGAAATCACACCGCCCAAGAAAGGTACCTGCATAATCCCGCCATGTACATGACCTGAAAATGTAAGTTTTGCACCCCAGGTTGCATAATCATTAAAATAATCCGGATTATGAGCAAGAAAAATGTGAAATTCATTATTCTTACATTTTCCGAATCTTTTCTTTAAATGCTTCTTTGGCATCTTGATATCTTTTAATCGTGTATAAAGCTTGGGGGTCAGAGTCAGACCGTGAAGATATATCCTCTCACCATTCTTCTCAATCACTTCAGATGTATCGAAAAGTTTGTGAATGTCAGGACTTAGTTCATTAATAAATCTTTCCCACATATCGCCGTATTTATCAATATATCTGCTGATTCTAAGTTCGTGATTACCCATAGAAAAATATACAGGTGCAATATCCGTAAGACTATTCATAGTCTTAGCTGCAATATATACATCAGAATCCGGAATACCTACTAACATATCTCCTGTTATAACAATGATATCCGGTTTTAAATCTTTGACCTTATTCAACAATACTTCATTGTCTTTTCCAAAAGTAGCATTGTGCATATCAGTTAAGTGTACAATTCTAAATCCGGAAAAACTACGAGGTATAGTCGTATCTTCGATTTGATATTTTGCAATAGACAATCTTCTGTTTTCAATAAAACTTACCAAGCATACGGTTGCAAAAACAACCAAAAATAGTATACATATAATTTCTAAGATAATCAAGAATAAATTCATCAGTGACTCCCTAAATATCTGTATTAATAGATATTAATATAAGTTTTAATTAATTTCTGTAATATATTCTTATATTTCATCGCATCAACGGTTTCAGCGGCATGAATATCGACACTGCCTATCTCATTACCGTTAATTTCATATATTACCTTTGCCACTACATCTCCGTTTTTAATAGGTGCAGCATTATTAACTATAACAATTCTTTTTTCAATCTCTCCCTGCTCTTTTGTGCCCAGCAAAACAGTTTTAAATGATTTTTGTGCACTGATTCCTATGGAATCTTTACTTCCTTTTTCTATGATCAGTCGTTGACCGTTATCAATTATATTCTTATCGGACAAATCAGCGCTTAATACATTATCATCAGTATAAGGTATACAGTTATTGAATCCATAATCCAAAAGAGTTGCTGCATCTTTATATCTGATATCTTTGGTAGATGAGCCCATCACAACCGCAATAAGAGTTATACCTTTGCGTACAGCAGTTGCAGACATTGAAAAACCGGCAACAGAGGTATATCCGGTCTTTAGTCCATTGGCACCTTCATATTTCTTGAGAAACTTGTTGGTGTTTGCAAGACCGAATTCTGAATCTCCTCTTGCCGTATGATGTGTAATTGAATCCATCCATATAGATGAATATTTAGTTATATCAGGATGAGCACG
Organism: uncultured Lachnospiraceae bacterium; assembly: GCA_902793335.1. Taxonomy (GTDB): domain Bacteria; phylum Bacillota; class Clostridia; order Lachnospirales; family Lachnospiraceae; genus CAG-590. The sequence continues at coordinate 11,661 of CADBCZ010000046.1, read as the reverse complement.
CAATAATTCTCTGGACAATATAGCAATGTCTCTTGCCGACATCATATGTCCTTCAGCTTCAAGACCACATGCATTTTCAAAATGTGTAGCTGTCATTCCAAGTTCGGCCGCCTTATCATTCATCATATTTACAAAGTCAGGCTCGCTGCCACCGATATATTCAGCCATAGCAACAGATGCATCATTTGCAGATGATACAGCCATACATTTCAATATATCATTTACAGTCTGTTGTTCTCCTGACTCCAGATACACCTGACTTCCGCCCATGCTTGCAGCGTGTTCGGAAACCGTAACCATATCATCCGGTTTAATTTGTCCGGAGTCAATTTTTTCAAATGCCAATAACATCGTCATCAGTTTTGTCACAGAAGCCGGACGTCTGGGTGTATCAGCATCTTTCTCATATAACACCTTTCCGCTTCCGGCTTCCATTAATATCACTGACGGAGACTCAATATCAAGAGTAACGTCATTATCGTTTTCCTTAGCATTGACCTCAACATTTAACAAAGCAATTATAAATGCAAAACAAAATGTAATTAATAATAATCTTTTTTTCAACTCAATTAATATCCATATAATCTTTATTTAATTTTATTACAAAAAGATAATGAATATTCATTAAATTTAAGTTTTATCAGCCTTCGATTATATCATAAACAATAGGATTCTTTACAACTTCTTTATCAGACAACTTATAAGCATTAACAAATCTCTTAAATGCTTCATCAGTTTTTTCTACAACGTTACCGTAAAGAACCGCCACAGTATCATCAGGCTTTATCTCATCACCAAGATGCTTATGAAGTATAATTCCGACAGATAGATCAATAACGTCTTCTTTAGTTCTTCTTCCTCCACCTAAGATAAGTGATGTCATACCTATCTCCTCATTATTACACTCTGACAGATAGTATGTTTTGTCAGCAGACAAACCGTAAAAATCAATCAAATCTTTACCCTTAACTATTCTTTCATGTTCAGTTTTTTCAAATTTATCAATATCATCAAGATATGATGAATCTCCTCCCTGAGCTTCTACAAACTCTTTCATCTTCTCAAACGCCTTGCCGCTGTCAATAACTTCGTTAATCATCTCCATTGCTTTATCAACGCTATCAGCCTTACCTGATGCTAGCAACATATATGATGCAAGTGTTTTAGACACCTTCATGAGACGTTCTTCACCCTTGCCTTTAAGACACTCAACAGCTTCGACAACCTCAAGGATATTACCTACATTATTACCTAAAGGCTCATTCATATCAGTAATTACCGCTGTCACATCACGTCCGGCCATTTTACCGATGGATACCATCTCTTTAGCAAGTGCCTTTGCATCATCTATATTCTTCATAAATGCACCTGTTCCGACTTTAACATCAAGAACAATCGCATCAGCTCCGGCAGCAAGCTTTTTACTCATTATACTTGAAGCTATCAAAGAAATATTGTCAACCGTTGCAGTAACATCCCTAAGAGCATATATCTTCTTATCAGCAGGAGCAAGGTTTGCTGTCTGACCAACAATCGCAAGATTAACGTTATTCACCTGATCGATAAATGCTTCCTCAGTAATAGCTGTCTTAAATCCCGGAATACCTTCAAGCTTATCAATAGTACCACCGGTGTGTCCAAGTCCTCTACCGCTCATCTTTGCAACAGGTACACCAAGACTTGCAAGGATAGGTCCAACAACAAGACTTGTCTTATCTCCCACACCACCTGTTGAATGTTTGTCAACCTTTCTACCATGTATTCCTGAAAGATCAAGTCTGTCTCCACTGTCAGCCATAGCCATAGTAAGGTCTGTAGTTTCTCTGTCATTCATTCCTTTAAAGAACAATGCCATCAAAAATGCAGACATCTGGTAGTCAGGAATTGTTCCATCTGTAAATCCATTAACAATATAAGTTATCTCATCTTTGTCAAGAGCGTTGCCATTTCTTTTTTTCATAATCAAATCATAAGTATTCATAATAGTCCTCCAGCTTATTTAAGATTAATCGGATTACCAATGTCCAATTTTTCAACACCAAAGTTATCGGCAAGAGTTGCCCCTATATCTGCAAATGTCTTAAGAGTTCCGAGATTAATAGAATCCTTTAAACCTTTGTGATACATTAGTACCGGAATATACTCTCTGGTGTGATCTGTACCCTTAAATGTCGGATCACATCCATGATCGGCATTTATTATCAAGAGGTCATCATCTCTCATCTTGGCAAGCACTTTCCCAAGTTCCTGATCAAACGCTTCCAATCCACCTGCGTATCCCTCAACGTCTCTTCTATGGCCCCATGTGGAATCAAATTCAACAAGATTGGTAAATATCAATCCGTCATGCTGAGTATCCATGAAATCAAGTGTCTTTTCCATACCATCTATATTACTCTTCGTGTGAACACTGTCACCGATGCCAACGCCACAGAATATATCACTGATCTTGCCTACGCCTGTAACCCGATAACCTGCATTATCCATATAGCTTAAAAGGTTCTTTCTTGATGGTTCGATTGAATAATCATGCCTGTTAGATGTTCTGACATATTTACCATTCTCTTTGATAAACGGTCTGGCAATTACTCTTGCAACCTCATGTTCACCGCGAAGCATCTCCCTTGCGATTTCACATATTTCATATAATTTCTGTATCGGTATAACATCTTCACTTGCAGCAATCTGGAACACCGAGTCAGCTGATGTATAAATGATAGGATAACCGGTCCTGACATGCCTGTCACCTAACTCGTTAATTATTGTTGTACCGCTTGCCACGCAGTTTCCAAGATATCCCGAAAGACCTGTTCTTTTAAGGAATTCCTGCATAACTTCATCAGGGAATCCGTCAGAATATGTGGGAAAAGCCTTCTTGGTCTCTATTCCGACCATCTCCCAGTGTCCGGTTGTAGTATCTTTACCGTTTGAAATCTCTGAGGATTTACCATATGCTCCAATAGGTTTGACACTACTGTCATAAATAGATGTTCCCTCTATTGAAAACAAGCCTAACTTTTCAAGATTAGGCACATTCAAACGTCCTCTGTGAGCATTTACATGACCTAAGGTATCAGCACCCACATCTCCAAATTTCTCTGCATCCGGCATTGCACCTATACCCACACTGTCAAGAATTATCCATATTGCTCTTTTAAACATTTTACCACCCCACCATCAGTATTTCTAATTAGTTCATAAATTGGTCTTCTCTGTTTCTTTCTTGTGATTTCATAAACATCAAGACCTGTGATATCAATAAAATTAGTAGATATCTTATCTTTTGCGAATTCCTTTCTCAGACAGGCAATTATAGCTTTCTTATCTTCGCTGGAATTCATATTAATAAAATCAATCATTATCATGCCGGACAGATTGCGAAGTCTTAACTGCAACGCAATCTCTTTTGCAGCCTCTAAGTTGATTCTTAATACATGTTTATCTCTATCTTTTTTGTTGATGGCTTTTCCGGTATTAACATCTATAACCACCATTGCTTCTGTATGTTCAATTATCAGAAAACCACCGGATTTCAGCCACACTTTTTTATTAAGCATTCTGCTAATTTCCGTTTCTAAATCCAGAAGTTTGTATAAAGGATAATTATTCTCTTTATACAATAATATATTAAGCGAACATTGAGTATAATCACAAACCTCTGCATTGGAAGCTTTAACAAAAAGTTTCTCTGTTGGAATAGTGTAATCAATATTCCGATCATTGAAATAATTTATAATATCGTCATATACGTCGGGAATATCAGTCTTTAACTCACCTATTCTATCTAAACCGTAGTCTTCTATTATAGAAATATATTCAGACTTTTCACGGCTTACAAGTCCTGTATTTCTCTCATATGACGCTGTAGCTATCATGCCGGAAAGAATTTTAGAAAGACTATCATATTCTTTAATAATGTCATCATCTAAAGCATTTTCACAAGCTGTCCTATAGACAATACCAAAGCTATAATCATCACCACTGTTGTCAACCAGATTTCGTAAATGAGTATCAATATCATCATCTTTAATCCTCTTTGAAACTCCGACACTTCCCTCTTTGAGATCCAAAGCAATGTATTTTCCTGATATGGAAATGTTACCCGTCACTCTTGCCTGTTTCATCTTCTGTGGTTCCTGCACAACCTGGACAAGTATCAAATCGTTCTCAGCTATTGAAGAAAGTCCCTTCGGCAATTGCCTGTTAAGAACAATTGCCGGCTTGTCATCTAACGGCAGATAGCCTATATTGTCTCCATCCAAAGAAATAAAAGCGGCATCTATATTCTTAAGTTTCTTCTGAACACGACCAAGATATATATCTCCGATCATGACAGACTTTTCTTCCAACAGCGGATGACATTCCACCAACACATCATTCTCATAGACCAGAAGATATCTTATACCGTTCATTTCTGTTATTATAATTCTGTTCATGTAGTATTCACCTATACACATAATTTACCATTAATATTTTATCAGATTAGCCGTATATTGACAATAAAAACATACTTACAAAAAATCCCCGTCACCCATACAAATCGGTATGAGTAACGGAGATCAGTCATTTAATATTTAAATCATTTCATCGGTGCACATTCCCTCGTAATCAATTTTGTACTTACCGGCATACTTAGTCTCATTCCATTTTTCCCGAACTCTTTTAATAGCCATCTCTTCATCATTCTTACTATACTCTGACAAAAGAAGGAAGTAACAATTAGTCCTGCTCTTTGTAATAACATCATTTTTCCTGAAACTATTTTGTAAAATGTTGCCAAACAAAGATAAAGCATCCATAAACTCTTCATTATCTACTTCCCCAAAAGGTGTAAGATAAACAATAACCTTAGCTGTCTCCTTGTTATTTCTTCTGGTAAAACGATCCAGATAACGATATACATAGACAAACGCATCCCTATTTAACATCATTGCACTTTCCGCGTTACCTCGCTCATTACACAGTGTCATCATCCTTTTAAGCTCAGTTTTAGGATCAAATAAGCTGTTGTTCTCCGAATAGTTTATATCATATAGCTGATAACCATGTTTACCGTTCTGTTTAACCTGATAAAGTGCTTTGTCAGCAAGCTGAAAGTATTCACTATATTTATCTTTTTCAGAAACAACGACACATCCGACGGATACGCCAATCGGCACCTCAAAGTCATCACCCATAAGTGTAATACACTTATCTATAAGCTGATCATTGATTCTTGATGTAAATGAATAACCAACATCACTATCTTTTGTATCTGTAAAGAATACTAAGAACTCATCTCCACCTATCCTGCAAAGAATATCATTCTCCCTACAATTATGTCTTACAATATCCGCAAATGAACTGAGAACATTGTCTCCCATATCATGTCCGTAAAGGTCATTAATAAGCTTAAAGTTATCCAGATCAAGAACCATCAATAATCCGATGCTATCCTTGCAAACTTCAGTCATCTTTTCTTCAGCATATGCTTTATTATAAAATCCTGTGAGTTTATCGATTGTCACTTCTTCTGTAAGGTTCTCAATAACTTCAACATTTTCAATGATATTGTAAACTCGTCTAAGCAGCACGTCACGATTGATTGGCTTTCTGATATAATCTGAAGCTCCGATCATGAGGCCTTTTTCTTCCTTATTTGTATCATCTTCACCTGTCAAAAAAACAACCGGAATATGATTGCGTCCCTCTAAATTCTCGAATTCACGAAGCTTGGAATATGTTTCAAAACCGTCCATTTCAGGCATCATAACATCTAAAAGTATCACATCCGGACAATTCTTTTGTACAAAAGTCAGCAATTCATTACCTGAACGCAAAACACTTATCTTTAGATCATCTCCGCTCAATAAAGCTCTGGCATTTTTTAAACTTACAACATCATCATCGACTATAACGATCCAACACTTCTTTGTCTCCATAAATTTCTCCTGTAATTAAATCTTGTCTGTTTCCTTACATTGTATCAAGAGCTTCCAATATTCCATCATAATCAAAATTATCAGCTTTGTTTTTTAGTATATTTATTCTGTCAATTTCGTCATCAGTAATATCGTAAGTATCAAGTTCTATAATAACTTTATCAACAGCATCACAGTCCATTTCTTCAGCAGCTTTTTTTAACCTGTGATAAATCTTACGAAGTTCTGCTTCATCGATAAAAGTTTTTGCAATACCATTTGCGGGAGCCTTATCAGCACACACTCCTGCAAGATAATATCTGTAATTTTCATATTCTTCCATAAGCTCTGCGTGATGATTATCGATATAATCTATGTCTTTTTCTTTTCCGGCACTCTCTAACAACCTTGCCATCTCTCCCAAATCCATAGCACCTATTAATATCGCTGAACTCTTAAGAGAATGAACACTGATGGTGTAATTTTTCCAATCTTTTTTTGCATAGTATCTATTAATCTCTTCACATTTTGAAGGTATGGAATCATAAAATATCTTAAGTACAGTTTCAAACACGCTTTCAGAACCTGTATTTCTTATAGCGGTTTCAACATCTATTCCTTCGATATTATCTAGTGATTTAAATGCAGAGCCTACACCTATATTAGCTTCTGCAACATTTACTACCCGTCTGTAAAAATCATCAGAATAATTGTTATCATTATAATGCTCATCAATATATGTTGCAATATTATATGCTTCTTTGGATTTTTCAAAATAAAGTATTCCAAGTGTTCCGGGTCCACAGTTCGAAGATATGGCTGCAGACGCCTGTTTGAACAAAACATGATCAAAATGTGCGTACTTACATACTTCATCTTTTATCATGTATAGAATCTTTTGCGGAATATCAGCATATGTAATGAATACTACTTCGTTATCAGGATTGACATTCCTTGAAAACACCTTACGTATATATCTCTTATAGGCTCTTGATGTTTTACCCATCCATACTCCTCCGATATATGATCGTCCATCTTTAAATCGCAATGACGGATGTAGGTTTATAGACCTTGCTATTTTATGAACTCTTGAACTAATAAGTCCCTTTTTATACATAAATTCAGTGTCATCTATAACGAAACTGCATCTCAACCTGTTCTTGGCCTTATCTAATTCCTTTACTATATCTGCAACCGGAAGATTCTGTTGCGCAAGCTTATGAGCAATAAGTACAAGTATTCCCGTTGTACTCGATATGCATCCCGAATTAATAACAGTTACATTATCAAATGACTTTGCCGCATCAACCGCTCTCATATAATCATCACTCATACTTGTCGCGATAGAAATATATATTAAATGATGAGCTTTCTTCAATACACTTGCAAAGAATTCTGTGTAAGAAGAAGCATCCGGCGGTGATGACACAGCATTCTTACCCGTATGGATATAACGTATCAGTTCATCCGAATCCATCTGAACGCCATCCTTGAACACTCCCTCTTCTGTTTTTATAAGAAACGGAAGTATAGGAATTTTTAATTTATTGACAATATCATCAGGAAGATCGCTCATGCTTGTAGATGCGACTATTACAGGCACCTTTCCTGAATAACCAACAGATGCATTTATATCTGTATTCATACTCACAACTTTGCTACTCAAAATGAGCTTATTAGATGAGATATACTTAATCAACATCTTTTCCAAAGTCTCACCGGAAATAGGCTTGACAAGATATCCATCAAAACCGGATCTACTGTAAAGCTCCCTGTTTGCGCTTTCTGCATTAGCGGTTAGCACTATAACAGGTGTTGATCTGTTAAGACCTCCCGTCTGTTCTCTGATATTACCAAGTGTTTCAATCCCATCCATCTCAGGCATTAAATGATCCATTAGTATAGCATCATATCTGTGTTTTAATGTAAGTTCCAACGCATCTTTTCCTGTCGTCGCCTTGTCAATTATCATTTCAGTATCAGCTAATAACTTAGTTTCAACTTCCAAATTCATTTCATTGTCATCAACTATTAATACTCTTGCCTCAGGAGCCTTGAAACTGCATTCATATCTTGCTCCTCTGCCGGTATTTTGACTTTGAATATTAAATTCACCTATCGCTGCGCTATCAGAAATTTTTTGAGCAAGTACAACATTAAATGTGGTACCCTCACCGTAAACACTGTTAACCGTGATCGTTCCACCCATCAATTCAACAAGCTGTTTAACAATACTTAAGCCTAAACCTGTACCCTCAATATATCTTGTTTTCTCCTCATCAACTCTCTTGAATGTATCAAACAGATACGGTATAGATTCTTTCTTGATACCCATTCCGGTATCAGTTACCGATATAGAAAGAATGGTTTCTTCATCATTTTCTTCATTACTCTCAATATGAAGCTCTATTGAACCTGAATTAGTATATTTAACAGCATTATTAAGAAGGTTAACTATTACCTGCTTAATACGAACTTCATCACCGTATAACACCGAAGGCACAGTCGGATCTACTGTAACATTAAAAATAAGTCCTTTTTCTTTTGCTCTTATCCAGATCATATTGACGACTTCTGATATCATATCGACAACTTTATAATCTACCGAAACTATATCCATACTTCCGGCTTCAACCTTTGAAAAATCAAGCAGGTCATTTATCAATGACAACAGCATTTTTCCTGAACCCTGGATTCCCAATGCATCTTTAACAATCTCATCAGAGGCAGCTTCGTCGCGCAAAATTAGTTCATTTAAACCTAGAATCGAATTGATCGGTGTACGAATTTCATGACTCATACTCGAAAAGAATCTGTTCTGTGCTCGAGAAAGATTCTCTGCTCTCTCAGTTTCCTTCTTTGCTCTTGCATTCTCCTCCCAAAATATATTGTTCTGGGCTCTTGTCATAACGTAACCAACAACGCCAATCAATACAAGAGAAATGAAGGAATCGATATAGTACATTTCTCTGGAATGTTCAAATGCAATGTTAGGCCAGAAATAATCAACTGCATAAAAAACTACACTTAAAAACATCAATACAACAATAAAAAATTTCCGCAATGAACCCGTAAGGAAAAGACCAACATACAAGAAACTGTATATAACCCACAAAACTCCACCACCTTTAAGGCCACCGCCAAAAAAGAACAGTAATGGCAGAATCACAAATACAAGTCCCGTGCCAATAAGACGTATCGCAAACCTTAGCTTATTCTTATACATACAGGTATAAGAAATAACAGGAATTAGAATAAGCGTCATAGTAATAGTAATTATCTCAGCCAGACTTTCTTTCATATAAATGTCTACAACATACGCTATGAAAACTACGATTTCCGATATGATATTAAGTCTTAAAAATAATCGTTCCTGAAGACTTCTTTCAGGATCTCTCATTGCATTGTTGACATCTCTGATAAATTTCTCGATAAACATTATGCTTCAGCCTCCTTTCCCAATTTTAATTGAGGAAGAACTTTAAGCATAACCCTCTCAAATTCTGCAATATTAATAGGTTTTGCTATAAATTCATCAAATCCTTCTTTGATAAACAGTTCTTTTGCACCAGAAACAACATTTGCGGTAAGTACTACTACAACAATTGTCCTATCAGTTTCTTCAGCTATTTCTTTTATGTGCTTCATAGCTGCCACGCCATCCATCTCCGGCATCATATGATCAATAAATACTATGTCATAATCATTATTTCTATACTTATTAATAGCTTCCTTTCCGCTTCGTGCAGTATCCACTTCCATCTTATAATTATTGAAAAGTCCCGTTGCCACAACAAGATTCATCGGTTCGTCATCAACAACCAATGCCCTGACTCCGTCAAAAAAAGGTTTATCTTTGCTTACAAAGAACTCTGCTCTATCTACAGCCTGACCATCATTGAGTATTTTAATTATTGGATATGCATATAGCGGCTTAGGCATCACGATTACATTGCTGTCCGGATTAGTTTTAAATCCATCCGAAGCATTTACCGATACTACCACTCCGTTTCTGCTAAGCTCATCAAAGTATTCAGGATTATCCGCATATTCTTCTTCTCCCATAAAGATATGTGTAACATTTAACTTTTCTCTTAAATGCTCTATATCTTTTAGAGTCTCAGCAGAATACAACGGTACATGAATGCCCGATGCAAGGTTGGCTGCCATGACACGATAGAAATCCCTAACTTTAGGAACCTTATATTTATCTGATCTTACATGGAATAAAATATCACCCTCAAATGTATTGGAAAGCGCCAGACATTCTGTTTTATCAACAACTTTCTGAGGAATAGTGACACGCACAGTTGTACCACTGCCCTTAACGCTTTCAATTTTGATAAATCCGCCCATTTTATGAACAAACCCGTATACAATAGGAAGACCCAATCCAATACCACCTGAACTTCTGTTACGCTTCTTATTATCCTGATAGAATCCTTCAGAGACATATCTTGTAGTCATCCTGTCCATACCGATACCTGTATCTGTCATCTCAATTCCAAGGTTTACTCCGTAAGCAGTCTCCTCTGCATACATTTTTATTAAAATTCCACCCTTTTTCGTAAACTTGACCGCATTGTCCAATAAATGTCTGAATATCTTATGAAGCTTTACGATATCACCCTTCATTACCTTCGGAACCCGTGGATCAAAATCGACAATAAGTTCCAAATCTTTTACTACATCTGATAATCTATAGCCATTCACAACATCATTGATAAGAGTGGTACTCATATATTCCTCTTCCATAAGTAACATCTTCTCACGCTTACATTCGTTGTAATCCTGAATATCTTCAATCTGATAAGCCAGCCTTCTACCTGCGCTTTTTATTGAGTAAGCCTCTTCACCTGCATTTTTCTTAATCATTAAATCCGACATGCCATTTACTACATTGACAGGTGTTCTAAGCTCATGTGATATATTTGAAAGAAAATCATCCATATCTGATTCATATGCTTCAATCTTGTCATCTTTTCTTTTCCTGATTTCCATTTCATCAAATCTGTTACGAATAGACCTTACACATGAAATATACATCAAAAGAACAATAACCATATGAAGTATGACTCTTGATATATTAAGCGTATCAAAATCTATATAATTTCCCTTATGTGCAAGAATAAATTGAATAAACATTATAATTATGTATTCCAACATGATAAGGTTCATCATATAAATGTGGTCAAAAAATGAATACGCTATAAGCACAAGTGTTGCTACAAGTGCCACATCAAAGAAACTAGTCTCATGCACACCGTGATAAAAAAACGTAAGCATAGCGTAAATCAGATAATATACCTTACGTGTCTCATAATCAGGTCTTTCCGATAAGTTCATCACCCATAAAAAAATTGTACCCAATATAATAAGCGGTGGAACCCAGAACTCCCATTTCATAACTATACTTTCAATTGTCAATCCTACACACGCAAGCGATACCAGCAGGATAATGAATTTTTCATTTTTATTCTTTTCCATTTAATCTTCTATCGGTATACATAAAGTATTAACCGTTCCCTTCTGTACTTTTCCCTGTATATTTAATAGTTTATTTTACCATACATATTACATCCAATACAATATCCATAATCCTTGAATTAATACTTTTTCCTTCCCTTTGTTGTTCACATGCCGGTGATGGGGTGAGACGAACAAAAAAGTGTCTTCGACACATCAACTCCCCTGCCCCTCAATCTTGAGGGGATTAGGGGTTGATTCTTATTTCAAAATCTTTCATAATAATCTTATGGCT
>CADBCZ010000045.1 GCA_902793335.1 uncultured Lachnospiraceae bacterium | reverse complement strand
CATGTAGCTGAACAGTACTAATAGGTCGAAGGCTTATCTTTATTCCAAATATGTTTAAGTCAAGTATTTCTGTGTGAAGTTCTGAAGGTACATCCTTCATATGGCCTGGTGGCTCAGTTGGTTAGAGCGCCGCCCTGTCACGGCGGAGGTCGTGGGTTCGAGTCCCATCCGGGTCGCTTTTTCTATATATACGTTTATTTACCTGGAATCTTAGCTCAGCTGGGAGAGCATCTGCCTTACAAGCAGAGGGTCACAGGTTCGAGCCCTGTAGGTTCCATTTTATTTTATAATTTTTTAAATAATCGTTGATTATTTATAGAATTATAGGTTAAAATATCAAATGAATCATGTGCCGATATGGCTCAATTGGCAGAGCAGCTGATTTGTAATCAGCAGGTTGAGGGTTCGAGTCCCCCTATCGGCTTATTATATGGACCATTAGCTCAGTTGGTTAGAGCAACCGGCTCATAACCGGTCGGTCCTGGGTTCGAGTCCCCGATGGTCCATTTATTTTTAAAAAAATTTTAAAATTTTCTTTTACAAATTGATTGTTTTATGCTATAATAGTATTTGCGTTGAGTGATTAGTAGTGTAAAGTTAATTTGGCCTGGTGGCTCAGTTGGTTAGAGCGCCGCCCTGTCACGGCGGAGGTCGTGGGTTCGAGTCCCATCCGGGTCGCTTTCCTGAAGTGATATATACTGATGGAGAATTTAATATTTTAAATGTGGAATCTTAGCTCAGCTGGGAGAGCATCTGCCTTACAAGCAGAGGGTCACAGGTTCGAGCCCTGTAGGTTCCATTATTTATCGGCTTTTTTGCTGATAAATATGCCGGCGTGGCGGAACTGGCAGACGCACAGGACTTAAAATCCTGCGGGACTTATACTCCCGTACCGGTTCGATTCCGGTCGCCGGCATTATCATTTAATTAAGCAACTCTTAATATTAAGAGCTTGCTTTTTTTTTGCCATAATTAAAGAAGTATAATTAAATTTTTATTTTGAGTGAATAGTATCATTAAATAATAAAAAAGCATATGAAAAACCTAAATTATAGTCTTAAAATAATACGTATTTAGCAGAAAGACAGAGGCCTTGAATATGGATGAGAATTTTAATAAAAAAGTATTTAATATAGCTATTCCGGTTGCAATTCAATCGATGTTGCAGTCGTCATTTTCTATGATTGATCAGATAATGGTCGGACAGATGGGTGAAAAGAGTATTGCAGGAGTAGAAATTGCAAGCAAACCGGGATTCATTTACGCATTTGTAACAGGAGCTGTCGGAGCCATTGCGGGTATAATGATATCGCAGTATATCGGAAAAAAGGACAGAGTGGCAGAAGAGAAGAGTATTTGTCTTAATTTCCTGGTTATGATATTTACTGGTTTACTTTTCTTTATAATGGCATCAACATTTGCTCCGCAGTTTACTGCGTTATTTAGCAATGATGCAAAGGTTGTAAATGACGGTATTGCGTATCTTAGAATTATTGGTTGGGCATTTATACCACTTGGTGTTAGTAATATTTGTGGTGCTGCAATCAGATGTAGGGGAAAGTCTTCATGGCCGTTATATGTCAGTTTTATATCTGCAGCTGTAAATACCGGTTTGAATTACTGTCTTATTTTTGGACACCTTGGAATGCCGAAGCTTGGTGTAAAGGGTGCGGCTTATGCAAGTGTAATCTCACAGATTGTGAGCGCGGCATTAATTTTAGTATTGTTCTTTAGGCTGTATGGAAAGATTAATTTCTCGATTAATTTAGATAAAGATGGTTATGCACAGTATTTTGCGATGCTTATGCCAATAGTTATAAATGAATTTTTATGGTCTGTGGGACAGAGTATTAATACCTATGTATATGGACATATGGGAACAGACGAACTTGCCGGAATGTCTCTTACGGGTTCGGTTCAGGGACTTACGATTGGTGGACTTAGCGGTTTGGCACAGGCTGCGGGTATACTTATTGGAAAACGTTTAGGCGAAGGGGAATATGAAAAAGCATATAAAGAATCCAAAAAGTTGTGTGTTTATGGCTTCATTGGCAGTGCTATATTTTCAGTTATTATGATAGCCTTAAGATATCCATATGTGGCGATATTTCAGGTGTCAGATGATGTAAGAACGGTAGGTGCAAATATTCTGATTGCATTTGGTGTGCTTATGCCTGTTAAGGTTCAGAACATGATACTTGGTGGTGGAATAATCAGAAGTGGCGGTAGAACAAAATACATAATGATAATTGATATTCTGGGAACCTGGCTTATAGGTGTACCGCTTGCTCTTTTGACAGGCCTTGTATGGAAGTTACCGATTGTATGGGTTTATTTTATTCTTTCACAGGAGGAACTGGTGAGATTTATAATTACAATCTTTATGTTCCGAAGCAGAAAATGGATGAATACTATTGATTAAAAAATGCTGTTATTAAAACTAATAAATATCATATGGATTTCATTGCTTTTGATTATAATTATGTTAAAATATTAATAGTTGCGTTTCGGGTAATAATTAAGAGTTATTATTTGGAGAAGGGGTAATGGTATAAGTTTAACTTATCTCTGGAAATGTCAAGGGGAAAACCGGAAGGAGATTGAAAATGGAGAAATCAAAAGTATATTTTACTGATTTTAGAACAGTACTTGGAGTCAGCCTGCCGGCAAAGTTGCAGAAGCTTATAAGAATGGCAGGAATTGGTGAAATTGATATGGATGGTAAGTTTGTAGCAATTAAGATGCATTTTGGAGAACTTGGTAATCTTGCGTATTTAAGACCAAATTATGCCAAGGCTGTTGCTGATGTTGTCAAAGAAAATGGCGGTATGCCATTTCTTACTGATTGTAATACATTGTATCCGGGAAGCAGAAAACATGCTCTGGAACATTTAGACTGTGCTAATATTAACGGCTTTAACACGATAACCACTGGTTGTCAGATTATTATAGCAGACGGTCTTAGAGGTACAGATGATATTGCTGTACCGGTTCCTAATGCAGAGTATTGCAAAGAAGCATATATTGGCCGTGCTGTTATGGATGCTGATATTGTGATATCTCTTAATCATTTTAAAGGTCATGAACAAGCCGGATTTGGCGGGGCTATAAAGAATATAGGCATGGGATGCGGAAGTCGTGCGGGTAAGATGCAACAACACAATAGCGGTCATCCCCATGTAATTACGGAGAAGTGCAAGGGGTGTCAAAGATGTACCAGGGAATGTGGTTCGGATGCAATAGTTTATGAAAACAATAAAGCATGGATAGATCCGGAAAAATGTAAAGGATGCGGCAGATGCATTGGAGCATGTGCCTTTGATGCTATAGAAAATGATAATTGGGATGCACCACAGATGTTAGGCAGAAGAATGGCGGAATATACGGCAGCTGTTGTGAATAATCGACCATGTTTTCACATAAGCTTAATAACAGATGTATCTCCTAATTGTGATTGTCACGGTGAAAATGATGCTCCGATTCTTCCTGACATAGGAATGCTTGCATCGTTTGATCCGGTAGCTCTTGATCAGGCATGCGTTGATCTTTGCCAGAAGGCGGAACCAATTAGAAACAGCCAGCTTGGTGATAATATGGCAAAGGAACATTTTCACGATCATGGAGATGTATGGCATAACAGCAACCCGAATGTTTCGTGGGCAGAGACACTCGAGCATGCAGAAAAGATTGGTATAGGCTCAAGAGATTATGAACTGGTTACGATGAAATAAATGGGGAATCCGGTTGAATTTAACCGTAGTTAAAAAGTGATGTTAGAGGGGATAATGACATGAATGAAGATGCCGTTATTAGAAAGGTGTCACGCGTAGGTATAATAGGTAATGTTTTTCTGGCAACATTTAAACTGTTAGCCGGTATATTCGGTAAATCAGGAGCGATGGTTTCGGATGCAGTACATTCGCTGTCAGATGTTTTTGCAACATTAATTGCCTATGTCGGCGTAAGATTATCTAAACAAAAAGAGGATAAA
The DNA here is from genome assembly GCA_902793335.1 of uncultured Lachnospiraceae bacterium. Lineage (GTDB taxonomy): Bacteria > Bacillota > Clostridia > Lachnospirales > Lachnospiraceae > CAG-590. The sequence goes on along the minus strand of CADBCZ010000045.1, from coordinate 21,151 downwards.
GAACACCCATACGGACATGAAAGGCTTGAATGTGTAGCTGCGCTGATATTAGGTCTTATTCTAGCCGGAACAGGTGTGGGTATTGGATACAGCGGTGTTCATAAATTATGTTATGAAAGAGACGCGATAGAGATACCGACGATTTTACCTTTGGTTGCAGCAGTGGTTTCTATCATATCAAAGGAGGCAATGTTCTGGTACACCATGTACTATGCCAAGAGACTTAATCTGGCAGCGTTTAAGGCTGATGCCTGGCATCATCGATCAGATGCTATTTCGTCTGTGGGCTCCTTTGTTGGAATAGGACTGGCAATGATGGGATTTCCTGTTATGGATCCTATCGCAAGCCTTATAATTTGTCTTTTGATTATTAAGGTTGCGTATGATATATGTAAGGATGCTTTGGTTAAGATGCTTGATACTTCGTGTGATACAGCATTTGAATCTAAATTGAAGACGTATATCGGCGAACAACCCGGGGTTTTGAATATTGACCTCTTGCGCACAAGACAATTTGGAAATAAGATATATGTAGATCTTGAAATATGTGTAAAACGTGATATTTCTTTGGTTGATGCTCATGCGATAGCTGAGAGTGTACATAACGGTGTTGAACAGAATTTCCCGAATGTTAAGCATATAATGATTCATGTCAATCCTGAAGATGAGTGAATAATAAAAAAATATTGGATTACAGTAAAAATCCCCTTGACAAATATGAGTTGTTATAATATAATTGCATAGCAGTCTTGACAAGGGACTGGTAATTTAATACGTGTGCGTAGCTCAGCTGGATAGAGCACTTGGCTACGGACCAAGGTGTCGGGGGTTCGAATCCTCTCGCGCACGTTATAACAAGAAAAGGGTCATGATTACATCATGATCCTTTTCTTGTTAGAGCGACGCGGATGACACGACCCCGGGGTTCGGTCTCCGCTTCGCTCCGGTCGGCGCTAACGGATGTCCACCGGACATCCAGCGCCCTCTCGCGCGCAGTGTAGTCCAGTCGGACTCGAACAGGTTCGGTCTCGCAGCGTGGGTACGCTGCTCGGTCGGTGCTGAACGCATGCCACTGGCATGCAGCACCCTCTCACGCACAAAAAAGTCCGGGGTTCGGTCTCCGCTTCTTCGCCAGAGTGGCATCCACCGGACATCCAGCGCCCTCTCGCGCATGAAAAAGGTAGTGGGAAGAACTCGAACAGGTTCGGTCTCCTCGGAGCATAGCTCCTTCGTCGGTCGGTTCGACGGGAAAAAGACCCACAGGGTCTTTTTCGGTTTCCGTCTCACCCTCTCGCGCACAACCTGATAGGAGGAATAGTGATGAATTTTATTTTTGTGGCATTAGGTGGTGCACTTGGTGCTGTTATGAGATATGCAATTAGTTTGATACCTGTAAAGACAGAATTTCCGTTGCTTACTTTGGTGACAAATATTCTTGGAGCAATATTGATAGGGTTTGTAGTTGGAATATCTGAGAAAAACGGGAATGCTTCATCTAATGGTGTTCTGTTTTGGAAAACCGGTGTATGCGGAGGTTTCACAACCTTTTCAACATTTTCACTCGAAGCATATAAGCTTTTTGAGAACAAATCGTATGGTCTTGGTGGATTATATGTGACTTTGAGCGTATGCTGTTGTATTGTCGGTATTTTTATGGGAAAAAGGTTAGCAGCATTGTTATAATGTCAAATCGGTAAAGGGTTATGTATGTTGAATAATGAAGGAGATTCTGATATACATTAATACTTTTATATTTGGTTTGTATATGGTACAATAGCCGTTGGGTTAAGAAGAAAAGAAAACAGAAGAAGAAAAAGATAAGTAGAAAAGATAAGTAGAATTGACCTCGTAAGTTGCAGCTTGCGAGGTTTCGTATTATTATAAAAACAATGGAGGAAAAACAGATGGAAAAGAATAATATTGTATTGATAGGAATGCCGACATCGGGAAAGAGTACTGTAGGTGTTTTGATAGCAAAAATTTTAGGAATGGATTTCTTAGATACAGATATTGTTATCCAGCAAAGAGAAAATGCTAAGTTAAATGAAATTATTGCAGAACATGGCATTGATGAATTTATAAAGAAGGAAGAACAGGCAATATTAAGTGTTAGTGTTTCTAATGCGGTTATAGCTACAGGCGGAAGTGCTGTGTATAGTGACGTTGCAATGAAATACCTTGCAGAAAAATCCACAATCATTTATTTAAATGTTAAGCTTGAGGATTTGAATAAGAGACTGAAGAATATCAAGGAACGCGGAGTAGTATTAAGACCCGGTGAAAGCATAGAGGACATGTACGAGCACCGCAAGAAATTATATGAGAAATATGCTGATATAACTGTGGAAGAAACAGGTGCTTCAATTGAGGACACAGTTCTTCTGGTGATGAATTCGTTAAAAAATAGTTTTGGTGAAAGATAATAAAATGAAATACAATAGTTTAAATCAATATTTGAGAAAGCGGTTTGGATGTAAGGTGTATAAAATTGCCATCAACTGCGGGTTTACCTGTCCTAACAGAGACGGTACTGTGGGAGAGGGCGGATGTATATTTTGTTCGGGATACGGATCGGGAGATTTTACGGAAGATTCTTCAATTTCAGTCACAGAACAGATAGAGAGAGGAAAACTCAAGGTATCGGGGAAGATGCCAAAAAATGCGGATACAGGTACAGTAAATGATAATGGACAGGGGAAATACATAGCGTATTTCCAATCATTTACCAATACCTATGCGCCTGTTGAGAAACTCAGACATTTATATATGGAGGCGATAAATCATAAGGATGTAGTTGCAATATCAATAGCTACAAGACCTGATTGTCTCCCGGAAGATGTACTTTGTCTGTTGTCAGAAATTAATAAAATTAAACCGGTGTGGGTGGAACTGGGACTTCAGACAATACATGAGGATACAGCACGTTATATAAGACGAGGATATGAACTTGGGATTTATGATGAGGCGGTTAAGAAGCTTCGGGAGCGAAAACTGGAAGTTATAACACATGTGATATTGGGACTCCCGGGTGAGACAAAAGAAGATATGCTTGAAACGGTTTCTTATGTGGGAGCCGGCGATGTTCAGGGTATAAAGTTGCAGTTGCTTCATGTTATAAGAGGAACAGATCTTGCAAAGGATTATGAGCATGGCCTTTTTGAATGTATGACTATGGATGAATATACTGATTTGATAAGAGATTGTATAGCTGTTCTGCCGGAGGATATAGTTATTCACAGGATGACAGGAGACGGTGCAAAGAAAACGTTGATTGCCCCTTTGTGGAGTGCGGATAAGAAGAGGGTATTAAACGAGCTTAACAAAAAACTGTCACAATGACATTTGGATACATTTATAAACGGGTGGACATATTTTGATATAATTGGTAGAATGGGAGTACTTTGATAACAAGGATGGTAGGATAATGTTTATATTTGAAAAAAAGAGTAAGAGTAAATGTGTTTTGAGAGCAACAGCTTTTTTAATGTTATTAGTTATGGTGTTTAGCTGTGTTCCTATTGCATATGCAGGTGCGACGGATGTTCAACAGAGCAATAATAATTTGAACATGACAGGTGATGAAGAGGGATATGTGAATTCGGCAAGAGATATCCGCAATTCTGAGGTGCTGACGGATATGCGTGGTGTCTGGATTGCTTTTGTGGACTATAAAAATATGGGGCTTTATAACAAGTCTGAGACTGTATTTCGCAATAATGCAAGCAAGATGTTTGCAAAACTTAAAAGTGATAATATTAATACAGTGTTTTTCCATGTCGTTCCGTGTAATGATGCCATTTATCCGAGTGAATATCTTAAGTGGAGCAAGTACATGTTTACAAAAGCTCCGTCTTATGATCCTCTCAAAATTCTCATTGAACTTGCTCATGAAAATGACATGTCATTTCATGCTTGGCTTAATCCGTACAGAAAAACAATGAAGAAAAGTTTTAATCCCGGAAAAGAGTCATCGGTAGACAGAATATTGGATATTGTAAATGAAATAATTGACAATTATGATGTTGACGGAATACATATGGATGACTACTTCTATCCGTCAAACGGTCAGTTTAAGAAGGTTTCAGTCAAGAAAAGAAAGAAGAATGTCAACAACATGATTTGTCAGGTATACCAGACAATCAAGGAGACTGATGAGGAGATAATGTTTGGCATAAGTCCCGCGGGAAATGTATCTTATGCGGAATCAATAGGTTGCGATTTAAAGACCTGGCTAAGCAAAGATGGATATATAGATTATATAATCCCTCAGATATACTGGTCAGATAATTACAAGTTAAATGGCAAGAAGACGAAACTGTATAGTAAGAGACTTAAAGAATGGAATTCACTTAATAAAAATGATACTCCGATGATAATTGGACTGGCTCTTTACCGTGCCGGGGTCAAGGACTCTTTAGATAAAGGCTGGAAGAAGAGTAACAGTGTTATAGTTAATCAGATTAAGCAGGAAAAGGCAGCGGGATGCCAGGGATTCGTACTGTTTTCTTCATCATATATGTATAACAAATCCGGCAAGAAGGAAATGAAAAATTATAGAAAGTATATTAAAAGTACGTTACAGGACTAGAATGTTTAGTCCCTAAGAAAGCAAAAGAGAGGGGAGCAAATCCAATAAGCGAAAGCTGATATGGAATAACAAAATAGCCTTTTTATTATATTTGTGATATATTATAGAAGGATGTATAATAATAAATATTTGAATGGTTTATGCATATATGTAGCCGGTTGGTTTCGAATAATTATGGAGTATAGAATAAATGCGTACTGTAAAAATCAGAGAAATTGTAATTGGTGAAGGTATACCTAAGATTTGTGTGCCGATAGTGGAGAAAGACGAAAGCGGAGTGTTGTCTGCGCTAGAGCAGGTTATTCTTAAGAAACCTGATATAATAGAATTCAGAGCAGATATATATGAAAAGCTTTCGGATAAGGATAGTCTTGTGAAATTGCTTTCGAGAGTTCGCAAACTCATAGGAGATGTCGTACTCCTATTTACAATTAGAACAAAAAATGAGGGTGGCAACGTAATGCTTGACCCTGACGAATACGTCAAATTATGTAAATGTGCATGTGAGAGTGGTTTTATTGACTTGATAGATGCGGAAGCATTTATGCTGGAAGGAATATTGGAAGAAATCTGTGATGTTGCTCATGCAAATGGTGTTTGCGTGGTAGCAAGCAATCATGATTTTGAAAAGACTCCCGATGAAAACGAGATTGTCAACAGGTTGCTCAGTATGAAAGATAAAGGTGCGGATATAGCAAAGATTGCGGTTATGCCAAAATGTGAAGAGGACGTTATTGCGTTGCTTGACGCGACGCTTAAGGCGAGGAAATCAGATGATGCGGTTCCTGTTATCACGATGTCAATGGGAAGAATGGGGCAGATAAGCAGGCTTACAGGTGAACTTTTTGGCTCCGCTGTGACATTTGCATCAGTTGGAAATGTATCGGCTCCGGGACAGATTCCTGTTGAAGAAGTTAGAAATATTTTGAAAGTATTACATGGTAATTAATTTGAGTGGGTATAATTATTTTTTTATATATGAGGAGAAGGCGTAATGGAAAGTGAAATCCTTACAGGCAGAAAGATTAATGAAGCAAAGAAAAATACTACAAATGAAGCGGTAGAAGAATTGCTTAGGAGTGCACAGGAACAGCTTAATCGCGATATGAGTTCTAATCTGAGTCGCAAGGCTCCCGTGGAGGACAGGGCTACTCTCGAGAGAAGAGCGCGTGAAAAGGAGCAAAGAGAGCGCTTAATTAGAGATCAGGAAGAACGAATTCAGAAAGCAAACCAGGAAAGACTTAAAAAAGAACAGGAAGAAAAAGCAGCGAAGGAAAAGCAGCAAAAGAAAGAGCAGGAGAAGAAGGCTCTTCAGGAAAAGCTGAAAAAAGAGCAGGAAGAGAAGGCTCTTCAGGAAAAGTTGAAGAAAGAGCAGGAAGAGAAGGCTCTTCAGGAGAAGCTAAAAAAAGAGCAGGAAGAGAAGGCTCTTCAGGAGAAGCTGAAAAAAGAGCAGGAAGAGAAAGCTCTTCAGGAAAAACTTAAAAAGGAACAGGAACTTAGAGCTGCACAAGAAAAAGCTGAAAGAGAGCGCTTTGTAAAAGAGCAGGCCGAAAAGGAAAGAGTTGGTAAGGAATTGGCGGCATATGACAAGAATGCCGACACCAAAAATCCCAAAGCTGATAATTCCAACGTTTCTAAAACAGATGATCAGGTTATTCAGGTTCAGGGAAATACGCAGAGAATCGATATACAGGTTGTTGACCAGATGGCTGAGAAGCTTGATAGTGAGAAAAAGGCCGCAAATGAAATGGCAGCAACAATGGCTATAGAAGATGATGTTTTTGTTGAGACCAATGTACCGACACCTCTTAGCAGAGGAGGAAGCAAGATTGGAAATATAATAGGCGGTTTCTTGGAATTTGTCTGGACGATGTTCAAACTTGCAGTTGTGGTTGGTATAATTACGACGGTTGTAGGATTCTTTTTGTCGAGAGAAATGCTTATAAGAGGTAGAAACGGAAACCTAAGATGTCTGGATAATATGTCTGTTTCTGAGACTGTTGCAGGAAATGTTGACGAAGAGAAAAAAGAAATCAAGGAATGGATAAGAAATGTCAGGTATGAAAAACTCACTATGGAAAGTGATGACGGATATATCCTTATTGCCCGAAAAATGATTATTAAAGAGGGTGGAGATAATTGGGCAGTAGTGCTTCATGGATATAATGGAAACATGGAGGATGTATATGGTATAGCCAAGAAATATGCGTCGAAGGGTTATAACATTTTAGTTCCTGATCTCAGAGCATCAGGTGAAAGTGAGGGCTCATTTATTGGTATGGGCTGGCTTGACAGACTGGATGTTATCAACTGGGTAGATGTGATAATTGATGAGTGCCCGGATGCAGACATAGTTATCCATGGTGTTGATATGGGAGCGGATACAGCTCTTATGTTGTCGGGTGAGCCTATAAAGAGCAATATCAAGGCAATTGTTTCTGATAGCGCATATACCAGCGCATGGGATGTTATGAACAAGGAGTTCAAGAAACGACATGAGGACTGGCCTGCATTCCCTATGATGGAGATGGTTAATCCGGTCGCTAAAATCTGGGGCGGATATACATTAAAAGAAGCGGATGCTGTTAAACAGGTTCAGAAAGCTTCAGTGCCGATATTGTTAATACAGGGTGGCAACGATACATTTGTTACTACCGATATGGTAAATAAATTAAATGCTTCAGTAGCATCATCACATAAGCTGGTGACTATACCTTCGGGAACTCATGGTGACAGCAGATATGCAGACCCTGAGATGTATTATGGAGAGGTATTTGATTTTGTGGATTTATATGTTGACTGATGTGAGCGGAAGTTTTCAGAGGTAAAAAAAGATGCAGACAGATGCCCGGACTGTAAGAAGTCAGGAAGAACAATTAATTGATACGAGGTTTGATATGCCTAAAGAAAGTGGAGGAAAAAAGAACTATAATAAGCTTTCTAAAGAACTGGAAGAGCGTATTATTGCAGACAGAAATAATGGTGTCAAAAATCCATGCTATACAGATAATGATAAGGCGCTTAGAAGAAGACAGGATTGGGATAAGAATACACTGCTCAGACCGGCATATATAAGGGATGTGGAGAAGATAATGCACATACCATATTATAATCGGTATGCTGATAAAACACAGGTATTTTCATTCTATAAAAATGATGATATTACCAGGCGAGCACTTCATGTACAATTAGTGTCAAGAATTTCCCGCAATATAGGAGGTTTGTTGGGACTTAATACCGATCTTATAGAGGCTATAGCTTTAGGGCACGATATCGGACATACTCCATTTGGACATGCCGGTGAAAGATATCTTAGTGAGTGTATGCAGGAGCATAATGGCACATATTTCAACCATAATGTTCACAGTGTACGAGTGCTTGATACTATTATGAACAGAAATATAAGTTTGCAGACATTAGACGGAATACTCTGTCATAATGGAGAGTTTGCGATGAAAGAATATCGCCCGGTTGAGTTAGAGGATTTTGACAGCTTTGATAAGAAGGTAGGAAAATGTTATGTTGATGAGAAGGCTATCGGAGAACTTGTGCCTTATACGTTAGAGGCTTGTGTGGTAAGGATATGTGATATGATAGCTTATCTGGGTAAGGACCGCCAGGATGCCGTTAGAGCTAATCTCATAGAGGATGATTCCATTTTCTCCGAAGTAGCATTTGGTAAGAGTAATCCGGAGATAATTAATAATTTAATAGTGAATATTGTAGAGAACAGTTATGGTAAGGATTACATAGCTATGGATGATGAATACTATATGGCTATCAAAGCGACGAAGAAAGAAAATTACGAAAAGATATATTTTAATGAGGGTGTGGACAGTATTTATGAGGAAAGCATCAGACCAATGTTTCACGAGTTATATGACAAGCTTTTAGCTGATGTAAAGAGTGGAGATTCACAATCAATCATTAGTAAACATCACATGGAATTTGTCAAAGAGAATACCTCTATTTACGGATATGATAAATATTTTTCCACAACTTCTCCTGAACAGATGGTTGCTGATTTTATGGCAAGTATGACTGATGACTATTTTGTGGATCTTTTTGAATATATTTTTCCTAAGAGTAAGTATAAGATAGAGTATTTTTCCTACTTTGGATAATTATTATTGAGTATATTATTCAGCAACATAACAGACACGCTTTCGCTCTGTTGCTCACGCAGCGGTACATAATGCACCCAAATACGGTGCATAAGTACCGGCGGTCGCAAACGGTCTGGTTATGTATGCTAAATAATATACTCAATGTATAAATAACGTAATTATGAAGTAGTTTATAGATAGTATCAAGGAGATAAAAATACCATGAACAAGAAAGAGATAAATGAGATTAAGAAGCAGTTTACACCGGAACACTGCACTATAACAAGGATATGCGGCTGCTACGTTGACGGTGATAAGAATAAGAAAACAGAGCTGGCTCAGACATTTTTGATGTTGACAGAGGAAGAAAATTTTAAGTATTTTACAATATTTAAGAATACGATGTCGGGAACCATAGGTAAGAATCTTATCAATATGGAGTTTCCAAATGATCAGGAAAAGCCGGGAGGAACTCAGGAGTTTCTTCTTCGTCTTAAGAATTCAAAACTTGAAGATGAGAATCTCGTGTCCGAGTTTTATGATAAAGTGATTGAATCATATGAATATGGGGAAAACTATTATATAATTTTAATCTATGCAGCTTATGATGTTCCGGGAAAGACCTCTGACGGTATGGAAAATGACGATGCATCGGATTATGTTTATGATTATGTGTTATGCAGTATTTGTCCTGTTAAATTAACTGACGCAGGTCTTTGCTATAACGAAAAGCATAACAGTATAGAGAGCCGTATCAGAGACTGGCTGGTTTCGGCCCCTGCACACGGTTTCCTGTTTCCTGCATTTAATGATAGGAATACAGATATTCACAGTCTCTTGTATTACACTAAGAATTCGGAGCTATTACAGGAGAATTTCATCGATCACGTTCTTGGATGCGGAGCGCCGCTTTCTTACAAGGCACAGCAGGAGACGTTTCAGGATATAATCGAAAATTCGCTTGGTTCACAGTGTGATTTTGAAATGGTTAAGACCATACATGAGAATCTTAATGAGTATTATGAGACAAGAAAAGATGCAGAGGTTCCGCCTGAACTTGACAAAATGGAGATGAAGAAGCTCTTGGAGGACAGCGGAGTTAAACCTCAGGCGTTAGAGTCATTTGATGCGGCGTTTGACAGTATTGTATGCGATGAAGAAAATCCTAAGTTTACGGCTGCAACGGTTGCCAGTACAAGAAGTTTTGATATTAAGACTCCTGATGTTGTGATCAAGGTTAAACCGGAACGTACCGATCTTGTAGAGTCAAGAGTCATTGACGGACGTCAGTATATTCTGATCGAAGTTAATGACAGTGTCGAGGTCAATGGAATTAACGTATTGAATGTCGATGTTGAGACCGGTGAGATTTTGGAGTAGATGTTTGATGATTGCGAAATTCACATTTACAGAAGAGTAATATTTGAGAGGATTGTATTATGTATAAATATGTTTCAAAATTAATTGTATATAGAGAGCTTGGAGAAGACAGTATATTGAAAAGACTTGCTAATATATTCGAGGATTTCGACTGGTACAAAGAAAATGTGATTTCTGATTCTTCGGCATTTAGCGCCTCAAAACTTGCGGAGATTGCTGATAAGAAACATATAAGCAAGGAGTCGCTTATAACAAGAGTTTATACAGAGATAAAAAGGCTTTTAGACTTATCGACCGACTATGGTTTTGACAACAACCTCTGGCATAATTATCTTGCATTTGTGATGATAACGAACGAGAATTCATTTACGCTTACCAGTGAGAAGATAGGTGCAAATGATGGAAGTGTTAACCATTTTGCCATGAATGACTTTGCAATTTTCAAAGCTTTGTTTGAATTTGATTTTTCAGAAATTGAAAATGAGCTTGCGATAGACTGCTTTTCTACGATTTCTGATTACAAGGCAATTGTCAAAAAGGAAAGAATGTATAACTACAATGTGTCTGAGAAGGTCAGAAATTTGTCTAAGGAACTTGAGGCCTGTGATGATGCAAAGGGATTCTTTGATAAGGTAACTTCATTTTATGAAACATACGGAGTGGGAATGTTTGGCCTTAACAAGGCATTTCGAATAAGAAATGTGGGAGACAAGGTTGACATTTACCCAATTAATAATACAGAAAATGTTGTATTGGATGACCTTGTGGGATATGAGATACAGAAGAAGAAATTGGTTGATAACACTGAGGCATTTGTGTATGGAAAACCGGCTAATAACTGTCTGCTGTTCGGTTCGGCGGGAACAGGAAAGTCAACCTGTATTAAGGCGATTATCAACCAGTACTATGACAAGGGCTTGAGAATGATCGAGATTTACAAGCATCAGTTCAAGGATCTGTCGACGGTCATCGCCATGATCAAGAATAGAAATTACAAGTTTATCATTTATATGGATGATCTTTCTTTCGAAGAGTTTGAGATAGAGTATAAATTCTTAAAAGCGGTCATTGAGGGTGGTGTCGAGACAAAGCCGGATAATGTGCTTATCTATGCAACATCTAACCGAAGACACCTCATCAAAGAGACCTGGAATGACAGGAATGATATGGAAACCGGTGGTGAGGAGATACACCACTCAGATACAATGCATGAAAAATTATCGTTAGTTAACAGGTTCGGAGTTACGATCAGTTTCTCTGCGCCTAATCAAAAAGAGTTCTTTAATATAGTTTGCGAGTTGGCAAAACGAGAACCGTCAATTAATTTGACAGATGAACAATTGTGTGCAGAAGCCAATAAATGGGAGCTTGCACACGGAGGAATTTCAGGAAGGACTGCTCAGCAATTTATCAATTATCTTGCCGGACAGTCGGGAAAATAAGGATAATATTTATCATTTATGAAAAAATGTTATTATTAGTCTTTCTTTTTTCACAATTTTCTGTTAAATTAGATAATGTGAATTAAGCTATACAAGATAGGAGTGAGAAGGGATGATATCTAATCAGATTTTGCAGGATACTATTGAGGGTATTAAATCGATCACCAGAATAGATCTGTGTGTAATGGATACTGAAGGAAAAGCGCTTGCATCTACATTGCGTGATACAGCAGAATATGAAAAGGCTGTACTTGCTTTTGTGGATTCTCCGGCTGAGAGTCAGGTGCTTTCCGGATACCAGTTTTTTAAAGTTTTTGATGATAATCAGTTAGAGTACATTATTATTGCAAAAGGTGAAGCTGACGATGTGTATATGATAGGTAAGATAGCGGCATTTCAGGTACAGAACCTGTTGGTAGCCTACAAGGAAAGATTTGATAAGGATAACTTTATCAAGAACCTTCTTCTCGATAATCTTCTTTTGGTGGATATATATAATCGTGCTAAGAAATTACATATTGATGCGGAAGTCAGAAGACTGGTATTCATCATTGAGACAAAGAATGAGAAGGATACCAACGCACTTGAGACTGTAAGAAATATATTCTCAAGCAAGACTAAGGATTTCGTGACCGCTGTTGATGAGAAGAATATTATCCTTGTAAAAGAAGTTAAGCAGAACGAGACTTATGAGGATATGACAAAGACAGCCAAGGTTATAGTAGATATGTTAAATACCGAGGCGATGTCTTCAGTTCATGTAGCATATGGTACGATTGTCAATGAGCTTAAGGAAGTTTCCAGATCATACAAGGAAGCTAAGATGGCTCTTGATGTTGGAAAGATATTCTACGGAAACCGTAATATTATAGCATACAGCAATTTGGGAATTGGTCGTCTCATTTATCAGCTTCCTATTCCACTTTGCAAGATGTTTATCAAAGAGATATTTGAAAACCGTTCTCCTGATGATTTTGACGAGGAGACACTTACAACTATCAATAAGTTCTTTGAGAACAGTCTGAATGTATCAGAGACATCAAGACAGCTCTATATACACAGAAATACTCTTGTTTACCGACTTGATAAGTTGCAGAAGAGCACAGGTCTTGATCTTAGAGTATTTGAGGATGCTATAACATTTAAGATTGCCCTTATGGTTGTTAAATACATGAAGTATATGGAGTCGCTCGAATATTAATTTAATAGATGTTTATACACTTTGCCCGGTGGAATTATATCTGTCGGGCAGAAAGTCTTTATAAAGAAAGGAACATATATATGATAGTGCTCGATCATGTTACAATGCAATATCCTACAGGGAAAAAGGCATTGGATGATGTAACATTTCATATTAATAAAGGAGAGTTTGTTTTTATTGTCGGAAGCAGTGGCTCAGGAAAGACTACACTAATAAAACTACTTTTAAAAGAACTCACTCCTACCAAGGGTGAGATAACTGTTGAAGGTAAGAGATATAGCCGATTGAAAAGAAAAGAGATACCGATGCTTCGAAGGAAGCTTGGAGTGGTATTTCAGGATTTCCGTTTGTTAAAGGACAGAACAGTATTTGAGAATGTAGCATTTGCTCAACAGGTTATAGAAAAATCCATGAAAGAAATCAGGCGAGAGGTTCCGGCTATGTTGACAATGGTGGGACTTGCCGATCAGTATAAACAGTATCCACGTGAATTGTCCGGTGGTGAGCAACAGAGAGTTGCCATAGCAAGAGCTATGATAAACAGACCGGATATCATTTTGGCTGATGAGCCAACGGGTGATTTGGATCCTAAGAATTCGGAAGAGATAATGACACTTCTTGATGAAATCAACAAAAAAGGAACTACCGTTGTTGTGGTTACACATAATAGGGAAATTGTTGATGAAATGAAAAAACGTGTTATCAGATTGAAGAAGGGTAAAATTATCAGTGATGTAGAAGAGGGTGGATATAGGTATGAAGATTAATACAATACGATACAGTTTTAAACAGGGCTTTATCAATATCCGCAGGAATCTTCTGTTTTCACTTGCTTCTATTGGTACGATAATAGCCTGTCTGTTCCTTTTCGGAGTGTTTTATTCGGTTGTCTATAACATGAAACATGAAGTTAAGATGATCGAAGATTCCCTGACTGTAACAGTGTTTTTTGAACAGGGAATAGATGAACAGCGTATTATGGAGATTGGTAATGAAATTAAGTCCATATCGAATGTTGAAACAATTAATTATATATCATCCGACGTTGCCTGGAAGAGTTATGTTGATGATGTTTACAATGGTGATATGAATTATGTTCAGAATATCTTCGGAGAGGATAATCCGTTAGAGGATGCATCTTCCTATGAGTTGACCTTAAAGGATATCAGCAAACAGGATGCTACCGTTAAAACAATTAAGGCTATTCCCAATGTAAGGAAGGTAAACAGCAGTGACGGAACTGCTAACAGTCTTAATTCTATCAATAAGTTTGTCGGATATGCGTCACTTGGACTTATTGGTATTCTTTTACTTGTATCAATGTTTTTGATAAGCAATACAATTACTATAGGTATATCTGTCCGTAAAGAGGAGATAGCTATAATGAAGCTTATCGGTGCAAAGGATAGTTTTGTACGTACACCGTTTTTGGTAGAGGGTGTGATGATAGGTGTAATAGGTTCTGTTATTCCCGTCATATTGTTGTACTTTATGTATGACGGTGTAGTTGACTATCTTGCCAAGCATTATAATGTTGTTGCTAATCTGATTCATTTTGTCTCTACTGGAGAGATTATTAAAGGCGTTGCACCTATAGCTTTATTATTAGGTGTTGGAATCGGATTTTTTGCCAGTCTGCTTACTACACATAAGCATTTACATGTTTAAGATGATGTGGAGGTTGATATTGTGATTAACAGAAGAAGAACAATATTAAATTACGTATTAATTGGATCGTTGTTAATAAGCGGCGTTGCTAATCCGTCATTTGTCAGTCACGCAACAGGAGAAGATGCAGCAACAGAGGCACCGACAGAGGTTGCGCCGGCAACAGAAGCACCGGCAACGGAAGCGCCTGTAACGGAAGCGCCGGCAACAGAAGCGCCGGCAACGGAAGCTAAAACAACAGAGAAATCCACTAAGAAGAATAATAATAAAAAGAAAACAACAGAGAAAGAAACTACACAACAGCAGACACAACAAACACAACCGATTAATCCGGATATATACAATAATACCATATATAATGGGCCGTCAGATGCATCTGTTCAACAGGCGAGAGAGGAAGCAAAGGAGGCGGATGAAAGCCTTAAAAAGGCTCAAAGTATATTGAAGGATCTTAAAAGTGCGAAGTATGATCTTGAGATGTATGTACTGGAATTAGATAAGGTTTTGAATGAACTGCAGATTCAAACTACACATTTAGAGTTGGATCAAAAAGAACTTGAGCAATCAATTGAGGAGACTAAGCAACAGCTTGCTGATGCTAAGGCAGCACAGGAAAACCAGTATGAGCAGATGAAGAAACGTATTCAGATGGTCTATGAATCAGGTAACAAGAGTTATCTTGATGTGCTACTGACTGCTTCATCTATGACAGATATGCTTAACAAAACAGAATATGTATCGTGTGTTTCTGAATATGATTATAATATACTTAAAAAGCTTAAGAAGGCAAAAGAGAAGGTTGCCAACATTAAGATGAAGCTTGATAAGGATCTTGAAAGCAATCAGAAACTTCAGGCAGAGGTTAAGGCTCAGCAGGATGCAATGACCACTTTAGAGGAGCAGAAGAAAGCGCAGATTGCTGAATACAATGTTTCTATTGCAGGTCAGGAAGAAGAAGTTAAGAAATATATGAATGCAAAAGCGGAAGCTGAGTCTATAATTTATTCAGCTGAACAGGCTGCGCTGGCAATGTCAACAACAACGGAATATACAGGTGGTGTATTTACATGGCCTGCTCCGGGCAATAATAAGATTACTTCATACTTTGGAGGAAGAAATTCGCCCGTTGCGGGAGCAAGTTCTAATCACATGGGAATTGATATCGCTGTTAATACGGGAGATCCGATCGTTGCGGCAGCTTCCGGAACGGTAATTGTTGCAACCTATAATTATGCTGAAGGAAATTATGTCTGTATTGATCACGGCGGTGGAGTTGTAACACTTTACATGCATAATTCGGCATTGCTTGTTTCAGTAGGGCAGAGCGTTTCTGCGGGTCAGACTATAGCGCAGGCGGGATCGACCGGTATTTCGACAGGACCACACTGTCACTTTGGTGTGCGTGTTAATGGTCAGTATGTTGATCCGTTGACATATCTGCAATAAATGATTTTAAAATGAGAATGATATAGAAGGAAGGTCATAGTAATTTATGAAGCTTAATAAGAAGGTTCTGGCATTTACTTTTTCCCTTGTAATGGGAGCATCGATGGTGGGATGCGGAAAACCTCAAATGGTATTAAATAAGAATGTTTCTACGCAGGAGGCCTCAAATAAACAGGATACTAAGGAGGCTGCCACAACAGAGGTGGATACCTTAAAAGGCAGCGAGGTTGTAGGTAAGGACACCAATGATAAGCTGGAAGATATTCAGAAAATCCTTGATGATAATTTCTATTTTGAAGAGGATGATCAGAAAAAGCAGGATGGCATAATTAAGGGATATATGGAAGGACTTGATGATCCGTATTCTGTATATTATACAAAGGATGAATATGCAGAGTTTATGGAGGACACCGAGGGTGAGTATGTGGGTGTCGGAGTTCAGGTCTCGCAGGCAAATGAAACTAAAATAATAACTGTTGTCAAGGTGTTTGATGGCAGTCCTGCAAAGGAAGCCGGTATAGAGGCACAGGATGTGATTACAAAGGTTGATGGTGAGGATGTCAGTGATCAGGAACTGGATGCTGTTGTAGATAAGATCAGAGGTGTCGAAGGTACTGATGTGACAATTACTGTATATAGAAGCTCTGATGGTAAGGATCACGATTATACAATGAAAAGAAAAAAAGTTGAGAATCCTACTGTCGAGTACAAAATGCTTTCTGATAATATAGGATATATTTCAGTATCAAGCTTTTATGAGGTTACTGCTAAGCAGTTCATAGATGCGGTCGGGGATCTCAATGTACAGGGAATGGAAGGTCTTATTGTAGATCTCCGTGACAACGGTGGCGGACTTCTGGATATAGCTGTCGAGATGTTAGATTTCATGCTTCCTGAAGGAAAAATCGTATATACGGAAGATAAAAAAGGCAATATAATTGATGCATACAATTCGACAGATGAACAAAAGTTTACAAAACCTTTGGTGTTGCTGGTTAACGGATACAGTGCTTCTGCATCGGAAATATTTGCCGGTGCTATCAAGGATTATGGTATCGGAACACTGGTGGGAACTAATACTTATGGTAAAGGAATTGTACAGAGAATGTTCCCGCTTGATGATGGTTCGGCTGTCAAAGTTACAATAGCAAAATATTTTACTCCTAAGGGAAATGATATTCATAAAATTGGTATTAAGCCGGATATCGAAGTTGAATTCGATTCGGCAAAATATAAAGAGTCTAATGGTGAGGAAGATAACCAGTTAGACGCCGCAATTAATGAAATGCTTAAAAAAATGGGGAAAAGCTCAAGCAGTAATTCTACCGTAGACACTAATGCAAACGAACCTGAAAAGGCAGAATAAGGAGGGAGACGGCTTGAATAAGGAATTAGTTGTAGTAATTGATTTTGGTGGACAGTATAATCAGCTTGTTGCCAGACGTGTACGTGAGTGCAATGTATATTGTGAAATATACTCGTATAAGACTGATATTAACAAGATTAAGGAAATGAAGCCGAAGGGAATCATTTTGACGGGTGGTCCAAACAGTTGTTATGAGGAGGGTGCGCCAAGTTATACGAATGAGTTATTTGAACTTGGAATACCTGTACTGGGATTGTGTTATGGTGCACAGCTCATGATGCATCAGTTGGGTGGTAAGGTCGAGAAAGCGCCTGTCAGAGAATACGGTAAGATCGAAGTTAAGGTTAATACATCTTCTCCACTGTTTAAGAAGATACCTGAAAGTACGATATGCTGGATGAGTCATAATGACTATATTAGCAAGACTGCACCGGGATTTGAGGTTGTGGCAACCACAGCAGACTGCCCTGTTGCAGCAGCAGAGAATTCTGATAAGAAGTTATATGCTATCCAGTTCCATCCAGAGGTTCTTCACACTATTAAAGGAAAAGAGATTCTTTCAAACTATGTATATAATGTATGTGGTTGTTCCGGCGACTGGACAATGGACTCTTTTGTTGAACAGCAGATTAAGGCAATTCGCGAAAAGGTTGGCAATGGTAAAGTATTATGTGCCCTTTCAGGAGGTGTGGATTCCTCTGTTGCAGCTGTTCTTTTATCGAAGGCAATCGGTAAGCAGCTTACATGTGTGTTTGTAGATCATGGACTTCTTAGAAAGAACGAGGGTGATGAGGTTGAGGCTGTATTTGGGTCTGATGGACTTTATGACCTTAATTTTGTAAGAGTAAATGCAGCTGAGAGATATTTTGCTAAACTTGCCGGAGTTACTGAGCCTGAGAAGAAGCGTAAGTTAATCGGGGAGGAGTTCATTCGCGTATTTGAGGAAGAAGCTAAGAAGATTGGTGCTGTTGATTTTCTCGTTCAGGGAACCATTTATCCTGACGTAGTGGAGAGTGGACTTGGTGGAGAGTCAGCGGTTATTAAATCACATCATAATGTCGGAGGACTTCCGGATTATGTTGATTTCAAGGAGATAATTGAACCGCTTAGAGATCTTTTCAAGGATGAGGTTAGAAAGGTAGGACTCGAGCTTGGAATACCGGATTATCTGGTATATCGTCAGCCATTTCCGGGACCGGGACTTGGTATCAGAATAATAGGTGAGGTCACACCTGAGAAGGTAAGAATCGTGCAGGATGCGGATGCTATCTACAGAGAAGAAATTGACAAGGCTGTAAAAGCATGGCGCGGTGGAGCATATCAGGTAGAGTATGAGGATGAAGAAAAGGATGTATCTGATAAGAATGTGATTCATGGAGATGATGAATTCCCTTCATGGATGCCGAATCAGTATTTTGCGGCGCTTACAAATATGCGCTCGGTTGGGGTTATGGGTGATGAGAGAACCTATGATTATGCCGTGGCGTTAAGAGCTGTTAAGACGATAGATTTCATGACGGCAGAGAGTGCTCAGATACCTTGGCAGGTGTTACAGACGGTGATGAATCGTATAATAAATGAGGTCAAGGGAGTTAACAGAGTATTCTATGACCTGACGAGCAAACCGCCCGGAACGATAGAGTTCGAATAATGTACATGAGCCAAGAAATGCCGAAATTACGGCGTTTCTTGGCTTGTTTTTGGTTGAGTGACAATCAAATGACAATAAAAATTTCATTCATAATAGATTGCAATAGGCCCTGTTGAGAAAAGAAGGATAGCATCATCTGATTTATTCCTATACCGATATCTGCAATAGGAGAAGAAGTTTTTTCTTTTGGAGAATCGTCAGTTTCTTCTTCGTCAGAATTTGAATTAATTTCATTGGTAATGTATCCTAACACTTTAATTTTTCCCCCAAATTTGAAAGACGTCATTTCGATGTTATCTCGCATATATTTGTCATTAAGTACAACCATATTGCTGCCAATGCACATTGTACGTCTGTATGGAATAAGTAAAATCAGCATATCAATAATTTCTTTTATGTTATCATAGCTTTTATCTGATTCAGAGCAAGCTGCTTTAAACTGGGATGAATATCTTTTATTGATTTCATTTGTATTTGCATTTGGTTGAGCTAATTCGATATCTTGTTGAATCTTTAGTAAGGCTTGAATTTTATCACGTTCACTCTTTTTAAGAAAGTCAACAAATTTTTTTTCACTAAATATTTTATTGTAATAATCCAAATCCAAAATATAAAAATCATCATGAATTTCGATGAAATCTCCTATTTTCTGCTCTGTCAAAAGATTATTACTATTTAAATAGTTCATAAGTTGATCGAATGCATTATCATGAAGTAATTTTGTTTGTACGTCACTTATCAGCTCGGTGTTAGATGTATCTTTTAGGTGTCGATATGTAAAATCCATTTTTCCCTCAATTCCTTTTCCGAATACAGTCAAATCAGCACCTGCTTCAAGATTGGATGTGCGTTCAGATTGTTTGTCTACAGTAGTTTCGCTTTGTGATTGTGTTTCTTGAGATTGAACTAATCCATCATATATTTGTGCAATATATGAATTAAGGGTATCAGTATCTAAATATATAAATCTTCTCATAATAATTAATCCTTTCCTGTGATTATGTTTAATCTATTCTTTCTTCGGTTTCCTTTTCCTCTTCACATAAGAGAAATCCGGAAACAAGTCTTTTAACAATTCAGCAGTTTCTTCTGCATCGTCATCCTCATTCATTTTCTGAACCAGTAGCTGGTCGTCATCATCAAGATTCAATGAGACAGTGTACTCTTTATTTGGGTCTGTTGGGTTCATTGGGTACTTTACCTCTTTGAGATAATACTCCGTTTCTGATATTTCATCATCTTCCAGCTTGTCTCGTAAACTTGCCCAATATTCAACCATCTTTCGAAAGTTATTAAGGTCTTCCTGTGGACGGGGACCGGCACTTGGAAGCCGCTCTTCAAATTTGAAGCATACTTCTCCATCTTTCATAGTAGGTCGTAGTCCGTATGCCCATTCAATGTCAAACAGCACATGAAGTGCGCTGAATATGTTTGAAATATCAGGGTCAGATAATGCATAAAAGCTGACCCCCAGATTGTTTGCAATATTTAATAAAGTTGCTTCATCCGGATATCTATTTCCAATAGTTTCTGATAGTGGATTCGTTTAATCCACATTTATCTGCTAATTCCTTTTGCGTCATGTCAGATGCAATTCTGAAATTTCGAATCAAATAGCCTACACGGCTGGTGAATTTCTCGCCCATTTTACTGCTCCTTATTCGTGTAATGAGTACCGTATTATGAATGATGTCACAAGGTACAAATCATATATCTGCATACATTATATCATTAACAGTACAAAAATGAAATGTTTTTTGCCGAAAAGTATTGACAGTACAAAAGTGAACTGTTAATATAATGCACATCAAAACCGTTCAGAAATGAACTGAATAATAAAAACGAAAGAGAGGAGGCATTAGCTTATGGAAAACAAGAGATTTTTGACAGTGCAGGATGTAATGGAAATGCTGGGTGTTTCACTATCGTATTCCTATAAACTGATACGACGGCTGAATGCAGAACTTGAGGCTGATGGATTCGTGACAATAAAAGGGCGTGTCAGTACACAGTATTTTATGAAACGAATCTACGGGCTATCTACGGATAAGGAGGTGGGATAGATGGCAGTTATCAAGAATTATAAGACTGGAATGTGGGAGGTGAGAACTTATTATAAGGATTTGACCGGAGCAAGGAAACAGAAAACCAAAAGGGGCTTTGCCAAGAAGAGCGAAGCCCTTGAATGGGAGCGTAATTTCAAACTGAAAGAGGATCAGAGTATCAGTATGAGCTTCAAAAGTTTTGTGGATATTTATCTGACAGATTTAGAACCAAGAATAAAACGCAATACTTTTCTGACA
>CADBCZ010000044.1 GCA_902793335.1 uncultured Lachnospiraceae bacterium | reverse complement strand
TGCGGAAGGCGGACTATTCAGTGCCTCTTTAGAGGCAAGCAGGGAACAGCGGCTTATAGCCGCAGAGCAAACCACCGGCTAAGCCGGTGGTAATGATTGTTGACCGAATACGCATGAAATTATACCGATTACACAAAAATAGTTCAGAATACAGAAAAAATTTGGTAAAATACACTACATATTGTATATGCTATATACATATTTTAGTGCTTGAAAAAATGTAACAGAAAGGAGAATTCTATGGACAAAAAGTTTAAGAGAAGATTAATGTGTCTGTTTACTTGCTTTGTAACAGTATTGGGGATAATGTTTGCAGTAACAGATGCGAAAGCCGGAGGCGTTTATGCAGAGACAGTACTTCAAGCTGTTAAGGAAGCTGATAGTGGTTGTGATGAACTTCCGCCGGAAGTAAAAAGCCTTACATGTTCAGATGAGCCAAATAGTGCCAGTAATTGGACTATATCGGGCACATTTACTCCGGTTAATGGAGCTACTGAGTATGAACTTTATGTAGGAGCGATGGAGGCTGACGGAAATGTCTATGAAAAAGGAATTTTTACAATTGATTCATCAGCTTTAACTACAGTTGATGGAGGACTATCATTTTCTATTACACCATACTGGTATAGTGGTTATGTTCCGGTTTCCGGTGAGACAGTATATGTGGCATTGGAAGCTTTTGTAAAGACGTATGATTCGTCAGGTCAGTATAAATGGCTTTCGACAGGCTGGAAAAAGTTGAATGAACTTACTTTGGGACCTAAGCCTGCTGCAGACAAGAATAAGCTTACGGTTCGTTTTATTAATCAGAATAAGATGTCGGTACATACACCGCATATAGAATTTTTAGATAAAGGTGCGGCATATAGTGTAGATGTACCTGCCGCAGACGGATATACATGCCAGTATGCGTCATCAAAGGTTACGGGTACAATGGGGGATAAAGATGTAACTGTAGATGTACCGTATATCGGTAAGGAAGTGTCTCTTTCCATTGCTTATAATTATTCTAATGGAATTCAGGCACATGAGCCGGTAAATGCTACATTAAAGGTTGGAGATTCATACAGTTATCCGTCTCCGGAGATTGATAAGTACAAAGCAACACCTGAGAAAGTTGAGGGTTATGTTTTAGCTTCTGATGTTGAAAGCGGAATCAATGAGCAGGTTGTCTATTCGAAGGATAAGTATGTGTTAGAGGTACAGTATCTCTTAAAACCGGACAGTTCGGATCCTGATAAGGTTGAAAAGATTAAGGAGCCGACGACTTCTTATGTCGAGGCGGGAACGACTTATAAAGTAAATCATGAGGTTATAAGTCCTTACTGGAGATATGATAAGAATGGAAATTATGCTCTTGATACTGATGAAGTTGTATATGAAGGTACAATGCCGGAAGCAAAACAGGTTATTAAGCTATATTACGGTGTTAAGGAGACTGACTGTACATTTTCTTTCGTAAAAGATGATGGTACAGAGGTTACGGCACCATATGCAAATTATAAACAACGTCAGGATAAGCCGTATGTATTTCAGGCACCGATAGTTGAAGGATATGTGTTGAGGGATAATTATTTTGACGGTAAATATATAAGAATCCCTTATTATGTATTTACTGATCAGGAAACATTTACACATACATTTACATATTACAAGAATTATAAAGATACCGTTCATTACAGATACGCAGACCCTGCTAAGAAAGATGAAGAAGTATTCCCGGATGAAGTTTATGACAGAGCTGTGTGGGGTTCAAGTAATGGTACCGGTAATCAGTATATTGTACCTGAAAAGGATGGTTACATAGCTTCACGTAATTACGTAAAACTTGAGAGTGAAGATAAAGAAAAAAATTCAGAGAATACGGTGTATTATGCTCCGGTTACAATGGATAAAGGTAGAACAACATCGGCTGGTGTACCATTTAAGGTATATGTAGATGATTCAACAAGAGACCCATTCAATCCGACTAATAAATATGATGTCAATCTGACACCGATTTGGCAGTGGGATATTGATAGAGACGAGAAACAGATATATGGCTCGTCAGGTTGGAATGGAGAGGTTCTCGTCTATATTGATGGAACGTTTTATAAGAAAGTTACGA
Source organism: uncultured Lachnospiraceae bacterium (assembly GCA_902793335.1). GTDB lineage: Bacteria > Bacillota > Clostridia > Lachnospirales > Lachnospiraceae > CAG-590. The sequence continues at coordinate 21,366 of CADBCZ010000044.1, read as the reverse complement.
GTACCGTTAGTAATTATAAGACAGAGGAATGTCAGTATCTGCGTGGTGTGACATTCCCGATTAACACAGGTTCGGATTTGATTCCTGCAAGCGGTAAATTTAAGCTTACCACCTATGAAAAGAGAAGTGGAATCTATGTTAAGACGGAATTTGACGTGGATATTTCGGGGGCTATGGGAGAGATTCCATCTGACAGGCTTATTAAAGCGGGGACGGTTACCCTTGATGGTGAACAGACTACAACATCTAAAGCTGTATTTCATTGGAGCATACCTGATGCGGCTTTTTATGAGTCCGTTTCACTTCCTTCTGCTAGGGGAACATCGGGTGATGTGTCACTTGGAAGTAGTGGTATAACTACAGGCAGTGATGAAGATGATTTAGGTAATACAATATATTCTGTGACTTATACAGATCTTTCCAGCGTTTCACCTGAACCATTCAGTTTTGTGGCATATCAGAGGGTTGAATACAAGGAAGCAGAAGGTTTGCCTTCAGAATATAAATGGGTGAAGACAACCGGAACCCAGAATCTGTGCCGCTTATCATCTGAGCAGCAGAATTATTCTAGTAGAAAAAAAACAGCAGGAATAACATATCATGGCTACGACAGTAACCATGCATATGTGCAGCTATATGCAAAATGGAGTACAGATAGATATGTTAAAGAAACAAAGCCTGCACACCAGGCCCTTGAAAACGAAGTGAATGAGCAAATAAGTTACCAATACTTAGATACTATACCATATGGTTATTCCGGAGATGTGGTAAACTCAAGAACCGGTAAGGTTATCGGTACGGCAACGATTACAAAGGAAGCCGGTAATGACAGGGATTGTGAGGCGTTGATTCGTATAGCGCCGTCAGAAATATTGCGGAACTATTTGGAAACAGGAAGCAGTACTATAAACTATGATATTTATTTGCGAACTCTTGGTGTTCAGGTGATTGAGACAAGTGATGATGATTATGGTAAGCCTGTTGGAGAGCCACAGGAAAGCCTGGTTGTTGATTACACATGGCATCCGGAAGGAAACTCTGCGGGTGGTTACTGGACAAATAGTCTTGGCGGTAACGGTTACCGTGCATGGCAAACAGTAGCTCTTAATGATTGGACAGTAATAAGTGATTCTTATGATTTCAGTTGTACTGATGCAACCGGAACATTTTATCCTAATGATTGTACAATTGGAAGAGACGGTTCTTTCTCACTTGCATGGACCATGAACAGCTTAAGTTCAAAACTTAAAGAAAACTATGAAAGAATCAGATGCGTTAATAAGATTTATGCATCAACAAATGGTATCGCAACTGATTCCGATGCTCTTTCAGGACAGGGAGTTTATGTAAATGGATATAATACAAGTAATGAAACCGGCTGGGAAGGTTGTCCCGGTGGTAACTGGATAAGCAGTGATTTTGATGATACTAACAGCTGGTTTGAGACCGGTGGGTATTTTAAAAAACCTGTAAGAAGCAGTAACTATGATTATCAGACCTTTACCGGAGGTGCAACAGCTAATGTTCTTGTTAATTTGGCAGGTTGGTATTGGGAAGAGAACACCGGTGAGGGAGAAAATATCAAATATGGTAAGGTTCATTTCTTTAGCGGTTCGGCAAGAGGTAATGTCGCAGTATCTAATGGAAGAACTGAGGATATAATAAGTGAGATTAAGGTTACAAAGGATGAGGTTGAACTTGTCAAAGAGGAAGGTAAGGATCCGCGTATAACTCTTGATCTTGAGTGGACACATAAGATAAAGCATATTGAAGAAGATGAGATAGTGGAAGATAATATAGATCCATATCTTAAACCTTATGAAGAAGGCATCGAAGAGGATTCGATGGATAGTAAGCTTGCGGCTTCGGTAGAAGAAACACAACCGCTGGCAGACAATAATATGTCTATCGAAATTTATTCGATTGGTGTTAACGGTATTAGAGATCTTAGCAATTTTAACGGAGCACATATTCTGTATGATAATACATACTATATTGAAAGCTTTGAAAAGACTGACAGTGGATGTAAACTCAAATGTAAAAATTTGAATAAATCGGCTATGGATACCACTAGAATCCCTGACGGTTACGAAGTTGTTATCAAGTATCTTAACAATGAGGGTACTACAATTAAAACATTTACCCACAGAATAATGCTTGAAAAAGATAAGGGCAATGATGAAGTATTCTTCCAGATTGACGATGATGGTAATGCTGTTGTAAGACTTTCAAGCAGTGAGGTTCTTGGCGAGAAGATCAATATTGATATGTATGATAATAACGGCAAGATTGTTAAGAACGGAACTTTGACAGGTACAAGCGGTTCTTCTAACATTTATGCATACAACGATGATATCAAGGGTGCATTTTTGGAGAAGGATTCTAACAATGCAAGAACTCAATGGTTTAAGTTAAATGTTGAGAATGTTAAGAAAGAAGACTTGGCAAAATACTATGTTATAGTTCATGGACATGACTATGACAGAAATCCGTTTGATGAGAGTGAGAAGCATTATGCAACAGCGGAGAATTTCGTTAAGATTGAAAAGGCTTCTGTTAATAACGGAATATTCCGAATTGCGTATACACTTACTCTGCCGGAAGATGGATTAGATTCATATGATACATATGGAGTTTCAGGGTCATCATTTAATATATCATCACAGGATGGCAAACCTGCATTTGTGATTGATAAGGAGATTGAACTTCAGGCAAGTGACTACAATTATGTTAATTCAACGAGAGAGTTTGCTTATTCCGAGGAATCTAAAGATAATAAGGACAGCACAAAACTCATTTTCTTCGGAGAAGAAAAAGCAACAGATCTTCTTGGTGATAAGTTGTATGCTAAGGTATCTGTTAGGAATCCTAGAAATTTGACTACAAAAGCAATACATGAATTAAAGAGTGAGGTTATCACAATTGAAGAACAGTCATTACTTGCGGTTACATCAGCAAGTGTTGATATGATGGGCAATGTGAAACTGGAAGGTACTTATGATCCTGATACTGTGACATTGAGGTACAATTCACTTAAATTCAATATCATTTGTCCTGACGGATATACTTGGACTAATGCTATAAATTATAATGATAATAATTTCACCTACAATGATACAGCGGGTACATTCTCATATGATGGAAAACTCTTTGATGTATTCAGGGGTGCTAAGGCAATGGAGCACTACACGATCAAAGACTTCAAGAAGTTACTTGACAGACAGTTCAAATGTAGTGTTTCTACCGATAGTCCTGAATTGGTTTCAAAGGAAATTATTCTTACATTTGGCGGTAAGTTAAAACCTAATAAGAATATGATTTCAAATGTAACATACAATGAAGAGGATTACTTGAAGGTCTCTGTTCCTACAGGATATCTTGAGTACGGAATGGATATTGATGGTGTAATTGCTCAGGCGGTAGAGGGTAATATGGGATTGTTGATTGTTTCGGATGACAATTACAGTATTGCATTCCCGAAAGCAACATTAGCGTCAATTGGTGATAAAGATAACACAGAGATTGCTATCAATGACCTTACGGCAGATGTTCCTGAAAATGTTGCAAAATCAGGACTTACGGCAGCGGGAATATATGACTTTACACTTACCAATGAATTTATAGGAGATGTAGAGGTAGGACTTCCGACAGGACAGATTCCAAATGACAAGACCTTAGAGGTTTATTATGTAGATGCAGATGGAAAGACATTAGCTATGGCATCTGAGGTCGTGACAGACGAAGGCGGAGCATCAAGAGCTGTATTTACAACGACACATAATTCTACATATGTTGTTGTATATGAAGGTGAGGATGTTGATACTGACGTTACAATAACCTTTAATGCTAATGGTGGAACAGGAACTATGGATCCTCAGGTTGTAGAAATTGGAAAAGCAACACAGCTTAAGGCTAATACATTTACAAGAGATGGCTTCACATTTGCAGGCTGGGCAGAAAGTGCAGATGCTACAGAGGTGAAGTATGCTGATAAAGCTAAAGCAACCTTTGATGCTGAGATAATATTGTACGCTGTATGGAAAGAAAGTGGAAGCGGTAACAATGAGCAAGGTGGCGGAAGCGGTCAGAATGAACAAGGTGGCGGAAGCGGTCAGAGTGGACAGGGCGGTGATTCCGGACAGACTACAACTCCTATAACAGAGACACCTGCTGCCCCTGCAGTTACAGGCTCAACTGTTTCTGACGCAACTTCAGGTGCTGAATATGTTGTAACTACAGAAGCAGGTTCAAAACAGACGGTTGAGTACAAAGTACCAACAGTTGCTATGAGTCAGATGACAATATTAATCCCTGCAACCGTAGTTGTAAATGGTACACAATATGAAGTTACTTCAATTGCTGATAATGCATTTAAGGGACTTACAACAGTCACAAGTATTTCAATCGGAGAGAATGTTGAGACGATTGGAGATAGCGCGTTTGAGGGATGTACATCACTTAACAGCATAACAATTCCGGCTGGTGTTTCAACTATAGGAGACAGTGCGTTTAAGGGTTGTAGCAAACTTAAGACAGCTACATTATCTAAGGGTGTTACAGAGATTGGAGATAAGGCATTTGCTAACTGTACATCACTGACTAAGGTTTCTGTACCTTCAACTGTTACTAAGATCGGTGATCAGGCATTTGCCAATGATAAGAAGTTGACAAGTATTACAATACCTAAGAAGGTTAACAAACTTGGTGCTAAGGTGTTCTCAGGCAATAAGAAGCTTAAGACAATATTATTTAAGACGACAAAGCTTAATAATAAGAATGTTAATAAGAATGCATTTAAGGGCGTTAATACAAAGACAGTTATTAAGGTTCCTAAGAGTAAGAAGAAAGCGTATACAAAGTTGTTCAGAAAGAAGGGACTTAGCAAGAAAAACAAGATTAAATAGTTTTACCGAATAGACATCAAAACCAACCGAATAATACAAAATGATGGAATTAAACCTGCATTTTTGGGATAATATACCCATGGTGCAGGTTTAATTTTATGCATTAAAAATTATCTGAAATATATTTGGTGAAATTACATCTTCAACCTTACTGATTTATCGTGTTTTGCATGCTTTTTATACACTCTGGGTATTGCGGCTTTTGACGGTGTGTAATATAATTAAGTATAGGTTGGAGGTGTGGCTTTTGGATAGAAATAACGATTTTTCATTAGTGTTTAATAATATGAGAAAGAAAAGAAATACTATATTTCTGTTTATGTGTTTTGTGGTACACATTGGTTATTTTATTTCTTTTTTGCCTTGTCCGCTACACCGCTATATACTATAAATGCGATAAGTGCGCTTATATATATACTGTTGCTTTTGTTTTGTAATAATATTGAAAATACCGAAAAAATAATACTCTTTTCGTATTTTGAGATTATACTGTTTTCGACATATTGTTCAGTGTTTACAAGAAACACATTTGGTTTCATTTATTTTACCATAGGTATGGTGACTGTAATTTTTAATCTGTGCCCATCGTATGGTGATAGACGATTTTTGTTTCAGATAATCGGTGTAATAGCAGCATTATTTATTCACAATTCTAACGTGTTGATATCTGATAATTCTAATTCTCAAGTATACGAATCAATCAAGCCTTATTCACAAATATATAGTTTTATCAATTTATTAATAACTATGTTTACTATCCTGTATACATCATTTTTTTATAAACTTGAACTTGATATGGTAAAAAAAGAACTTGACTACAGATCGACTCACGATCCGTTGACAAAGCTTCACAATAGAAGATTCTTGTATGATACTGTTATATCGGGAAACGATAGAGATATCAGCGTGGTTATTCTTGATATTGACAATTTTAAGAAGATAAATGACCGCTTCGGACATGATGTTGGTGATGAAGTGTTGGTTAATCTGTCTGCGTGTATCAGAGAAGAATCAGATGATGATATATATTTAATAAGATGGGGTGGCGAAGAATTCGTAATATACTATAAAGGATTGGATGTTGATTCTGCATATAAAAAAGCCAGTGAGATTCATCAGATGATTATCTGTATATGGGCAAGAGAAACGGGAAAAACTGCATAATCTGGTACGGGAATGAAGTGAAGTTGCAATAGATATAGTTACCATGAGTGAACAGCATGGTTGTTAATTATTGATTTATGGAGAAGGGGCTTATGGAGAAGAAAAAGGGGAAAAAAGGGATTGTAATAGCTGCGGTTGTAATGTTGGCGATAGTAATTGGGGCGATTGTATTTCTTAATCTCAACAAGAAAAAAGTGTACAGACTTTTGAAAATTTATGAGGTTGAGGGGAAGGCTAATGTTTCTCGTGAAGATACAGGTAATATCGAGCCATATGAAAACATGGTACTTGAATCGGGTGACAAAGTATCGCTAGAGACCGGAAAACTAACAATCAAAGCTGATGAGGATAAGTATATCTATCTTGAGGATGATACGGAACTTGTTCTGGTAGCAGAGGGTGATTCTAATAACAGCAAGACCAGCATAGACCTTCTTTCCGGCGCTATAACCAATGATATTCAGAATAAGCTTTCGTCCGAGTCTTCATATGAGATCAATACGCCGAACTCAACGATGTCGGTTCGAGGTACCATTTATCGCGTATGCGTATATGAGATTGATGGTGTTAAGTACACGAAGGTTTCGGTATTTGAGGGTGAGGTTGTCACGAGACTTAAGTATGCTGACGGTACATATTCAGACGAAGAAGTATCGGTCACAAAGGGTAAAGAGGTCATTATCTATGATGATGGCAACAAGATTGATTATGTGTCGGAGCCGAAAGAAATTGATTACAGTGAACTGCCTGAGAAAGTACTTAAAATATTAGAGATTAAAGTTGAAGATGACAGGGATATTCCTGTAACTCCTGAAGAGATTGAGAGAATATTAAATGGTCCATTTACCGTAATATTTAACTATCAGGGCAGTGAGTTTGGAAGGCAGACGGTTGAGAAGAACGGTAATGCGGTAACCCCTAAGTTATCGCCGAGCGGAAGCGGAAGCTGGGATTTTGATTTCTCAACACCGATTGAGAAAGATACGAATATTGAATGGAAGCAATAATGCCGATATATATATCAATGGGTGGTTAATGGTACTTTTGACACCTATATCATTAGATTTAAAAATTGTAACTGTGAAGGAACGGTATAGTTACAGTATATGTTGCGTGACAGGGAGAATGTAATAAGTTTGTTTGTGTCAAGGAGGATTGGTTATGGAGAAACGGAAGAAAAGGTTTTGGAGTATGATGCTATCATTGGTAATGATGGTAGGGTTGCTGTGGGCGGTGCCGGGTAATGCGGCAACATCAATTGCGGGTGATACTACGGGTGAAGCGGGAGTGTGGACATTTTCCGGATACACTGATGATACAGCGTCCGGGCTAACTAAGATTGGAGATGACTATTATATTAATGATGATTCCGGAAATCAATGTAATATAAAAAGTCTAAATGCGCTTATTACCAATGGTAGTACGATATATATGTCAGGTGGCTATACTACATTTGGTAATTCAAGTATGACAGTTAATGCAACTAATGGAAGAATAGAGGTTTACAGTGATAAGACATTAATTTGTGGATCAGCAAAGGGAGAGATTGAAAATAACGGTAATTTTACATGTAGTAAGTTTGAAGGTAATTTGTCAAATGCAGGAACAGTGACATGTACTTCATTTAATAATGGAAATTTGAGTAATAATGGTTCATTTACATGTGATTCATTTACAGGTAAACTTTCTAATGGGGGTTCATTTACTGTCAATAATTATTTTGAAAGCACATATACTGAAGATACGACTATTGGAACGGTTGTGGCCGGTGGACCTACGACCAAGATCAAATCTTCACGAGGAGAGTTTGAATTAAAATTTGGTACGAAATCAGTTGAACTCTCCGGTCCGATTGAAGAAACACAAGCCTGGACATTGATGGATCCGGATTCTGCGTTTGAACCGTCTGTTACGATTTCCGGCGATACTTATACGTCGGGAAGCAATACATATGTAAAAAACAGCCTTACTCTTGAAGTGCCTACCGGATGTAATGTTGGTCTGAGTAAAGACAGTTGTAATTCAAACACCATAACTATTGATGAGAGTACTTATAAAGAAATCATCAAAGATAATGACAAAAAACTGGTTGTACTTAACACTGCGGACTATTCATATAATTATGTTAATTTTAACGATAATTTTAGTAATATTGTATTTGATAGTGATGCTCCGGAAATTTCGGCAACCTTTGTTGCAGACGGAAAGACTATTACTAAACCAAATGAGAATGATAAGATAGAAGCAAAGGAGCTGTCCGTTACATTAACAGCACAAGATCCTATATTGTCAACGATTAAGTATAGTGAGGGTGATTCTATTCCTGCACATGGTTCTTCATCTACAGTTGAACTTGATTTCAAAGCAGATAAGGATAATACCGATGATAATCCGAAGGATTGCTGGTATCAGGTCTTTGATGGATTGGAGAATTTTGATTCACTTGGATTTAAACTTGTATATGCAAAAGATGATTTTTCCGCAGATCTTTCGATGAGTGATGTATATTACTATGGTACTCCTCTTAGACCTACAATAATCAATCCAAGCGATACATGGGTTGGTAATGATCATTATTTTGAATACAGCTCGGATGGTGGTAATACATTCTCTACAACAGAACCGAAAACAGCAGGTAATTATAAGGCCAGGGCAGTTTTTACAGGTTCGAAATCATTTAATGATTTCACTACCGATGCAGTAAGTTTTGAGATCAAACGATATGATATAAAAGATTTTGAGGTTACGGTTGCTTCAAAGACTCTTGAAGATGGAGAAGATGATAACAGTTATGAACTTGGATATAACGAACCGGATGATTGGAGAGAGTTTGGCGGCGACGATAGTAAGATAAAGGTTGAATATAAGAAAACGGATGGTGATGGTTCATATTCAGAAGAGCCTCCTTCAAAATCAGGTACATATGTTGTAAAAGTTACTTTACAAGAAACAGATAAGTACAATAGTGTATCAGCTGAAAGTGAACCATTTGAGATCTCTAAGGCAAAGCTTAATCAGTTTACGCTTAATAAAGTAGATGATATTGAGGTCGGAGCTGCATTTAAACCTAATCTTTCAGTTGATTCTACATATGGTGGAAATATCACATACAAGTATAAATTGGCAACTGAGACTGATTATGGTGATACAGAGATTGAAGAAGGCGCGGTTATATCAGATTCAGGTGAGTATACTGCAAAAGCTATTGCCAAGGGTTCTGATTTATATGAGGCTGCTGAAAGTAATGAGGTGTCATTTAAGGTAACAAAGAAGAATATAACTATAGAAGTTAGTGCTGCAGATGTGATTGTAGGTGAAACGGTAAGTCCGGTGATCGTTTCTCCATCATCATTTGATCCTGAATTAGATGTGGATATCCAATATCTATATAAGGGTAAAGGTGAAGGTGAGACGGCTTATACAAGTGAAATACCTGTTAATCCGGGAGATTACACAGTCAAAGCAATCATTTCAGGAAGTAAGAGGTATGAGGATACAAGCGCTACGACTTCATTTACTATTAGCAAGATGGATGATAGTACAGCCAAAGTAGAGGTTCCTGATACTGTAGTGGGTACTGAATATGAACCTGTACTTACAACTATGTCGGATGGTAAATCGTCTGCGAAATTTGAGTACAAACTTGCTGATGCTGATGATTCGACATATTCGGAAACAAAACCGACAGAGCCGGGCAAGTATGTGATAAGAGTTACTGTACCTGCAACTGATAAATATGCTGAGCAGATATGTACGGATGAATTTACGATCAGTGAAGCAGAGACTCCGGACAAAGAGGAGAATAAGGAAGAGGAACAGAAGGAAGAAGAACAGGAAGAAAAGCCGGAAGATAATTTATTAACAGCCAAAGCTTCGGTTGAAGTACCTGACGTTTATGTCGGTGTAACATATGATCCTATTCTTACAACAGATTCCGATGGTAAGGATAAAGCTGTATTTGAGTATAAGAGCGCGGATGATAAGGATGGTGAGTTTAGTTCGGACAAACCGGTTAAAGCCGGAAAATATATAGTAAGGGCTACGGTTCCGGAGACTGACAAATACCATGAGGTGAGATGTGAGGCAATATTTACTATCAGTAAGATTACCGCAAAGGATTCTTCGGTTAAGATCAGTGATATTTATGTGGGAACTAAGATTGCACCGATACTTATATCGGATTCTGACGGAAAAGCTAAGGCGGTATTTGAATATAAGAAAGCAGATGATAAAGACAGTGCGTATTCAAAAACAGAGCCGACTAAGGCAGGAAAGTATTCTGTCAGAGCAACTATACCAGAGACAGACAAATACTTAAAGGTTGTATGCGAGAGTACATTTAGTATTTTAAAGATAACTCCGGAAGCATCCGTTAAATTATCAGATCAGTACGCCGGTACCAAGGAGTATAAGCCTGTACTTTCAACAGACTCGGATGGCAAGTCGAAAGCTTACTTTGAATATAAGGCAAAAGATGCATCTGATGATGAATATTCAAAGACTAAGCCTACCAAAGAAGGTGAGTACGTTGTACGAGCTACTATCCCTGAGACTGAGAAGTACAAGAAGACTACATGTGATGCTGAGTTTTCTCTTATCTATCTTAAGGATGATAGCATTACATACAAGGTGACGGGAGATAGCGGTAGGAACGGTTTCTATGTCAGTGATGTGTATATTGTAGCGCCAAAGGGCTATGCGATCTCAACGACTCGTGATGGTATTTATTCGAAACGAATCAAATATAACAGCGATATTAAGAAAGTATATTTAAGACGTGAATCTGATGGCGCTCAATTAGAAGAGATTGAGATCAAGAATGAGATCAAAGTTGATAAAGATATGCCAAAGCTTGTAAAGGCTGTTGATGAGAATAATGATGAAGTTGAACTTTCTGGTTCAAATGATCTCTACGCTGATAGGCTTACGCTTACATTTGAAGATGAGCATATAATTTCTGTCAAGGTCAATGGACAGTTCGCTGCACCAAATGATAAGAATATTACGGTCGTATTAGACTCTGAGGGCGGAGAAAAGTTCTACGAGGTAGTGGTAGAAGACCTTGCGGGCAACAAGTATTCATCAAGTATTACATTAAGCGCTGCATGGATGAGAGACAATACGCTTCCGTCAGGTTCAAGAGTAAGGCTGAGATCAGGTAATGGATATAAGCTTAACAGTGGAAGCTGGAAGGTCGATGGTGACGCAACGGTCTACAGCGGTGGCTGTATGGTCTATGTCAATTCAGACGGTGACTATACATTTGAGGCACAATAGTTACTATTCACAGTCAATATAAGTAATGATTAGGATTTAATTATATTAGCCTTTCCTCCAGGGGGAAGGCTAATATTGCTAAGGCAGGAGAGCAGGGGGGACAGATAGTGAAAAAGAGATGGACTATAATTATTGAAGCAGTTGTTGCTGCTTTGCTGGTGTTAGTACTGACGGTATTTAACGTACTGTCACCGCTTGACTACATGGTTCGTGACAAGCTCTATCAGATTCCGCGAGGTATTGACAGCAAAATCAAGATAATAGGAATTGATGAGAGAACACTGGATGAATACGGCCCTATACAGACATGGTCAAGGGAACGCTATGCTGAACTTATTAATAAATTAAATGAGAACAGTGACGCAAAGCCACAGCTTATCGGTCTGGATATACTGTACTCAGGTAATGTGGATGAAAATGGCGATAAAGCTTTAGCCGATAGCTGTAAATCAAGCGGAAATGTAGTAATAGTTAACAACCTGATATATGATGATCGAATGATCAAGAGTAATACCGGCGAACTTATCAAAACAGTTAAAGGTGTGGCAAATCCATATGATGAACTTGCAGAAGTTACTTCAGTAGGATACAGTAATGTGGCTCAGGATTCTGATGGGGTTGTAAGACGAATAATTCCGACAGAGACAGTGAAAAGTGACGATATAAACAATTCTTCTGTTGATACGGCAGAAAAAGAATATTCAATCTTTTCAAAACTTATGTATGATAAGTATTGCGAGATCAACAATATCACAGCACAGGAGGTTCCGACGGACAGATCCGGAAGGTCTATAATTAATTATTCGGGAAAGCCCGGTGATTATGAATGTGTATCAATGGTTGATGTGTTAGAGGGAAAGATAGATCCACGTGCATTTAAGGACAGCATAGTATTCCTCGGTGCATATGCCCCCGGAATGCAGGATAATTTCAAGGTGCCAAGCGGCGGAAGTGAGCAGATGTACGGAGTTGAGATACATGCCAACATCCTGCAGTCTTATCTTGAGAATAGATTTGCCGTTAACGGTAATACTGTGATGTTTGCTATATTAACGGCTTTGGCGGCATTTATACTTCATATTGTATTCCGTAAGTTAAATGTATGGCAGTCTGTACTGATATTGTTTGCGGCAGTAGGAGCAGAAGTTTTCTTATGTGTAACACTTAATAACAGGGGTACAACTTATAATATTGTATATATGCCGCTAATTGCATTTGTTTCATTTATCTATGCTCTTGCAATTCACTACGCTGTAGAGAAGGCGAGAAAACAGAAGGTCATCAATGCTTTTCGAAAGTATGTAGCGCCACAGATCGTTGAGGAAATCTCTAAAAAAGGTGATTTTACTATTGAGCTTGGCGGACAGAATAAGGATATTGCGGTTTTGTTCGTTGATATCAGAGGATTTACTACCATGTCAGAGGCTTTAGAGCCTGAGAAGGTTGTGGAGATATTAAATGAATATTTAAGTCTTACGACTAAATCGATATTTGACAATATGGGAACTCTTGACAAGTTCGTAGGTGATGCGACAATGGCAGTGTTTAATTCTCCTTTTGACCTTGAGGATTATGAGCTCAAAGCGGTTTGTGCTGCGATGGATATTGTAAAGGGTGGCGAAGAGTTGGAGAAAGTTCTTTTTGAAAAGTATGGCAGGAGCGTTGGGTTTGGTGTTGGTGTTAATTGCGGACCTGCGGTTGTCGGTAATGTAGGCTGTGAATTCAGAATGGACTTCACCGCTATCGGAGATACAGTCAATACAGCGGCAAGGCTTGAGGCAAACGCAAAGAAGGGACAGGTTCTTATAAGTGATGAGGTTTATAGACGGTTAAAGGACAGAATAGAAGTGAAAGAAGTCGGAGAGCTTGCGCTTAAGGGTAAGAGTAAAGGCTTTATGGTTTATGAAGTGGTAAGAGTAGATAGATAATAAAACTTAATCAAAAAACGCAGGTGATGTGCCTGCGTTTTTTGACTTATAAGATAAGAGCGGGTATATCGATGTTATACTATGACTCTGTTTCTACCTGATTCTTTAGCGGTATAGAGTTTCTGGTCTGCATCACTTATGTTTTCTTCTATACTCTTTGACGGATCAAACTGTGTTACCCCGAAGCTCATGGTATGTTTGATCACATTACCATCGGCAACACATTCGGAGTTTTCAATTATCTTTCTCAAAGTCTCTGCTTTTGCTGCACATTCACTGATGTCAGCATCTTTCATTATCATTATAAATTCCTCACCGCCCCAGCGATACATTCCGTCACCCTCGTTTGTGTTTTTCGTCATTACATCAGCTACGTGTTTAAGTACTTCATCACCGGCATTGTGACCGTAGGTATCATTTACACTCTTAAACTTATCTATATCACATATGAAGAGTGAAAGTTTTCTTTCTGTATCGTTGATTATTGCATTATATGTTGATGTAAAGTCGGCAAAGAAGCCCATGCGGTTCTTAAGTCTGGTCAGTTTATCGGTATATGATTCTTCTAAAAATACATCTGATTCCAAGGCAAGACAGCATATAACGGCAGCAAGTGATAGTTTCTTACAGTCCTTTATTTCATCAAACCTGCCATCTCCGGTAAGTTTATTGATAACCTGATATGCACCTATAAATTCACCCTTGATATTGGCGACAGGCATTACCAGAATTGATTTTGTCACATAGCCGGTCTTCTTATCAACATCAGAATTAAAATATGGATTATTATATGGATCGTTCGTGACCAACACCTTGCCGTCTGCTAAAGCTTTACCAACAAGACCTGTAGTGTCGGGAATTGTGATACGGTCAGCTCCTGTAGCGGCAGTAGTCCATAATGTATGATTCTTTTTATCCCATTTCCAAAAGCTTGCTCTGTCGGATTCGGCAAGAGTTTTGCCTAAATTGGTAAGATATTCAAATATTTTTGAGTGATCACTGCTTTTGACATCACTCATCATTTTATATAATTGTTCGGAAATATCAAAAATATCTGATAACATAGTATTTTCTGGTGACATGTATATACCTCCTGTGTATTGTTATAATTTAATAAAGGGGAGCTAATCTGATTCCTGTTCCTTTGATCATTTCAGAAGCTTTTTGTGTATTGTCTAAATGCATTAGAAATACATTGACACCTTTGTCAGCAAGAGCTGAAAGGTAGTCAATCTCATCCGGCAGATATATATGAACCGGTGATTTGCTTACGGAGGCTTCAGTATAAAAATATGTATTGCTGTCCTCTGTAATATATTGTTTATAGGGTTCTAAGGTATTGGTATCGCCTGTGTATATTATATTTTTATTACCGACACAGAGATGATACCCAAAACACCGTCCTGCCAGTCCCGGAACATGAGTTGTCGGTATAATATCCTTGATCCAGACTTTTAACATATCTGCGGTAGTTAAATGAAACGCTGCCATGTCACAGCCTTCAAGCCGTCCGAATAAAAATCTCAAATCATCTTTGACTTCGGAAGAAGGAGCTGCTATAACAATCGGAACATGCCATACGTAGTAAGCGTATTGAATCAGAGTGGCGATACCGCTTACGTGGTCTCCGTGAGTATGTGTGACGAATACAAAAATGATTCGAACATTGCGTGTTTCTGTAAGTTGTTCAATGTTCATTCGTATAAGTTTGTGAAAGGAAGACATAGGACAGTCAATCAGAACAATATCATCCCCGTCAGTAAAAAATGCACTGTTCTGTTCAAGGTCGAAAGCGGACCCGCGACCAAAGAATTGTAACAATAACCCCACCCCCTGTTGATATATAATTATTCATTTCCAATACAGTATAATTTTACTACAAAAAATGCGCTAAGTCTATTGAATATTAAGGAAATTAAGCCTATATTTCTTGACATGAAAAGTTATAACTGATAAAATTTATTTAGTATTATTTGTTAATTGTTAGAGGTACCGCTTAGACGCGAAAGAGTCGCAAGCGATGATTTGTTATAATCAATTGAGCGTAATAGTTAAAGTGGTGGGATAGTTTGAATAATTTTCAATATGGGGGGTAGCAATATGAAAGTCAGAAAGGTTAGTTTAACGAATCAGATTTTGATTGTTAATATAGTTGTTCTGCTTATAACAACTATTATTTTGGGTATGGCTTCAGTCAGTCAATCTAAGAAGTCAATTTCTAAACTTTTGAACGATAGAATTTTAGATATTGCACGCAGTGGAGCTGCTATTGTAGATGGTGATGTATTACAGACTCTTACTGCTGAGGATAAAGATACTGAAGCATACCAGTCAGAACTTAATAAACTTGCGATATTTAGAGATAATACAGAGATTGAGTACATATACGCAATTAAAGCAGTCGATGATAAGAATTTTGTTTTTACTATTGACACAGCTTTAGAGGATCCTGCTGAATTCGGTCAGGAAATTGAATATACTGATGCACTTTATAATGCAAGTAAGGGAACTGCAGATTATGATAGGATAGCTTTGGAAGATGAGTGGGGAAAACATTACAGTGCATATGCGCCTGTATTTAATTCACAAAAAGAGGTTGTGGGAATTGTAGGTGTTGATCTTGGTGCTCAATGGTTTGATTTGCAGATTAAAAAGCATATAACAAAGATAGTGATTTGCTCGATTGTAATTATGGTAATAAGTGTTATAGCTATCTTGTTTATTATTTCAAAGATTAAGAAGGGATTTGTTACCCTCAATGATAAATTAGATGATATAGCTGACGGATCGGGTGATCTATCCAAAGAGATAGTGCTTGAATCCGGAGATGAGTTTGAAGTTCTTGCCGGTAAAATGAATATATTTATCAGGCAGATCAGAGAGATTATTTCAGGCGTTAAAACCAGTGTTAATGGTTCTGTCGCTTCAACTGATGAATTGACAGTTATAGCTGATAAAGCAGCTCAGACTATGAGTAAGCTGTCACAGGCTATTTCGGGTGTATCAGAGGGTGCAATGCAGCAGGCAACTGATGTAACGGACGCGTCTAATAATGTTGCTGACATCGTTGAGAGACTTGCAGGTGTGAATGAAACGATTGATTATGCTGAGGAATGTACACGTAATATGAGCAACAATTCAGCATCTGTATCTGAGAGTTTTGATATTCTAATTAAGGCTATTCGTGATTCTATGGAAGAGCTTGGGCAGGTTACTGCAGAGATGTCGCAGGTCGGAGCATCTGTTGATATGGTTATTGAAGCAGCAGATGTAATTAATGATATAGCAAGTGAGACGAATCTGCTCTCGCTTAATGCTTCGATAGAGGCTGCAAGAGCCGGAGAGGCAGGAAAAGGATTTGCGGTTGTTGCTGATGAGATAGGTTCATTGGCATATCAGTCAAATGATTCGGCTGCGGATATTAAGAAGATAATGGATGAATTAAAGGGCCAGACCACGAAAGCTATTAAGCTTGTCAATCAGCTTAATGCAGCAATGGCTGCTCAGGAGAAATCGAGCAAGAATTCGAGAGAATTTTTAAAGAAGCTGTTTGAGGATATTAACAATACAAAAGAGAATTTTGATACCATTCGCAGTGAGGTTATAAGTATCAGAAGCGCATGTGATGTTATGAACAGTACTATAGAAAGCCTGTCCGCAATATCTGAGGAGAATGCATCGTCAGCTGAGCTTACTGCAGGTTCAGTCAAGGATATTTCAAATATTATTGATGATGTTGCTAAGAAAGCTGATAATATAAGAGGTCTTTCGGGTGATCTTGGCAGTATTGTGGGAAACTACAATACATGATTGGAAATTCTAGTGTGATGAATGAAATTCAATTATAAAATGAAAACGATTCATATTTTCACTTTACAAAAGTGTTTAACGTGGCTATAATAGCGGTTGTGCGTTAAGCACTTTTGTTTTTGATAATTATAAATATTTTTTAATGGCTGTTCGTGTTACACAGTTTCATAGCAGGCACGCTTTCGCTGCCTGTCGCTCGCAACGGTACTAATGCTCTACAATACAGAGCATAAATACCGGCGGCTCCAGAGCACCTGCACATGAAATCTATGTAAGCACTCACAGCCTATAAAATATATTGAAAACTAACATAATAATTATGGAAACAAAAGTGCTTAACTTTAAGAAATAGGTAAGATAAGAGAAAGAGGAGTGTTAAAGGTGAAAAACACAGTTGAAATCAGATGGCATGGTCGTGGTGGCCAGGGTGCCAAGTCAGCAGCCTTGATGCTTGCTGATGCAGCATTTATGACAGGTAAACATGTGCAGGGATTTCCGGAATATGGTCCGGAACGTATGGGTGCACCGATTACAGCATATAATCGTATAAGTGAGGATCCGATTCGTGTTCATTCTAATATTTATGATCCTGATTATGTGGTAGTCGTTGATGAGACATTACTTGAGAGTGTTGATGTTACTGCCGGTCTTAATCCTGAGGGAGCAATAGTAATCAACACAACTAAGAGTGTTGATGAGGTTAAACCATTTCTTAAGGATTATAAGGGAAGTGTTTATACATTGGATGCCAGAGAGATTTCAGAGAAATGTCTTGGCAGATATTTCCCTAATTCACCAATGCTTGCAGCGATTGCAGCAATCAGTAAGGTGATGACCAAAGAGGATTTCTTCCGTGAGATGGAAGGATCATACAGACATAAATTTGCAAAAAAGCCGGAAGTGGTTGAGGGTAATCTTGCCGCACTTCGTATGGCATATGAGGAGGTGGAGTAAATGGCAGCAACAGATATAAGTAAGATAACCGAAAAGAGCAATTGGCAGGACCTTACTGTTGGCAATCAGATATATGCTGCAGGAACCTCCAAAGCATTTAATACAGGTGAATGGAGAACGCAGACTCCTGTATTTCACAGCGAGAAATGTAAGCAGTGTCTTCTCTGCGTTCCGGTATGTCCCGACAGTTCGATTCCTGTAAAGGATTGCAAGAGAGAAGATTTTGATTATGATCACTGCAAAGGCTGTGGTATATGCGCAAAGGTATGTCCTTTTGAAGCAATCTCAATGAAGGAGGGACAGTAATAATGGCAATTAGAGAGAGATTATCGGGTAATGAGGCTATTTCATATGCTATCAAGCAGGTTAATCCGGATGTTATGCCTGCATTTCCTATTACACCGTCTACAGAGATTCCACAGTATGTGGCTAACTATATTGCAAATGGAGAGATGGATACAGATTTCATTCCTGTTGAGAGTGAGCACAGCTCAATGAGTGCGACAGTGGGTGCGTCCGCTGCAGGTGCTCGTGCACTTACAGCAACATCTTCTTGCGGTCTTGCGCTCATGTGGGAGGAACTTTACGTTGCAGCATCTAACCGTCTTCCTCTTGCACTGTGTCTTGTAAACAGAGCTTTATCAGGTCCTATCAATATCAACTGTGACCATTCTGATTCTATGGGTGCAAGAGATACAGGATTTATTCAGATTTATGCTGAGAATAATCAGGAAGCATATGATAACTTTATTCAGGCATACAGAATTTCAGAGCATAAGGATGTAAGACTTCCAATCATGATCTGTCAGGATGGTTTCATTACTTCTCATGCTGTTGAGAATATTGAGTTACTTGAGGATGATAAGGTTAAGAACTTTGTTGGTGAATATAACCCTGAAAATTATTTGTTAAATGCCAAACAGCCTATGTCAGTCGGTCCATATGCAGTGTCTAATTACTATATGGAGACTAAGATGGCTCAGAATACTGCAATGCAGAATGCTAAACAGGTAATTCTTGAAGTTGGTAAAGAGTTTGGTGAAATGTCAGGAAGAAACTATGGTTTCTTCGAGGAATACAGATTAGAGGATGCTGACTATGCATTTGTTATAATCGGTTCTGCTGCCGGTACATCTAAGGATGCGGTTGATAAATTAAGAGAGCAGGGCATGAAGGTTGGACTTCTTAAACTCAGAGTATTCAGACCTTTCCCTGATATTGAGATTGCCAAGGCGTTATCTAACTGTAAAGCTGTTGCTATTATGGACAGATGTGAGGGCTTTAGAAGCAAGGGTGGTCCTCTTGGAGCAGAGGTTAAGGCAGCACTTTATGATTATGCTAAGGATGTTACAGCATTTAACCTTATCTACGGACTTGGTGGAAGAGATTTCACAGTTGAGTCTGCCGAGGAAATCTTCAAGGAGCTTGCTGCTTATGTTGAAGAAGGTAAGGCATTTGAGGAATACAGGTATGTAGGCCTTCGTGGTGAGAGTTATAGTATAGCAAGAACATCAAAGGGTGTAACTTCTGATGTTAATGCTGATAGAGCATAAAGAAAGGAGACAGATGAGATGAGTTATAATTTTAAACAGGAAATGAACAAACCGGAACGTCTGGCTCCGGGACATAGAATGTGTGCAGGCTGTGGTGGTACAATTACAGTTCGTGCAGTACTACGTGCACTTCATGAAGGTGATAAGGCGGTTATAGGTAATGCGACAGGCTGTCTTGAGGTTTCAACATTTATGTACCCTTATACAGCTTATGAAGACAGCTACATTCATAATGCATTTGAAAATGCGGGAGCAACCATGAGTGGTGTTGAGACTGCTTACAATGTACTTAAGAGAAAAGGTAAGATTGATGATACTTACAAGTTCATTACATTTGGTGGTGACGGTGGTACTTATGATATCGGTTTACAGTCACTTTCAGGTGCGATGGAGAGAAATCACGATTTCGTGTATGTGTGCTATGATAATGGTGCTTACATGAATACTGGTATTCAGCGTTCATCTGCAACACCAATGTATGCAGATACAACAACAACTCCTGTAGGAAGCCAGTCAAATGGTAAAATGCAGAATCGTAAGGATCTTGCGTCAATTCTTGCAGCACATGACATTCCTTATGTTGGACAGTCAACACTTCTTGGCAATTTCAAGGATCTTCATACTAAGGCTGAGAAGGCTATTTATACAGAAGGTGCAGCATTCCTTAATGTTATGGCACCGTGTCCTAGAGGTTGGAGATATCCTACAGAGGACATTATGGAGATATGTAAGCTTGGTGTTGAGACATGTTATTGGCCACTTTTTGAGGTTGATCATGGTAAGTGGATTCTTAACTATGAGCCTAAGAAGAAACTTCCTATTGAGGATTTCTTACGTCCACAGGGAAGATTTAAGCACCTGTTCAAGAAGGGTAATGAGGATTTACTGGTTCAGTTCCAAGAGGAAGTTGACAGACGTTGGGAAGACCTTCTTTACAGATGCGCAAGAGACTGATATATGAAATCTTTTGTATAATCTAAGATAATAACGTGTGTAAATATAAAGAGGAGGTTCAGTTCATTCTGTCCCCCTCTTTATTGTTTTTCGAAAAAATAATATCGCAAATAATAGATTATTTAAATGAAGCAGAGAATTTCTGTTTTGCCTGATCAATTTTCTGTTGCTCAGCGTCCGGAGTCGGATAATAACCTCTGTCATGCATGGTGTTAAAAACATTCTGCTGCATATCATGTTCTTCAGATAGAATATCTAACATGGTGGCTCTGAGATCTTCGTGTACACATTCGTTAGAAAATGTGTTGTAGTTATCTGTACAATGCTTCTGAGTTGAAAGAGCATCTCCTAAGATGTCTTTTTCCTGTAATTGTGCCATGATATTCATCCCCCTTAACTTAAATGACTGTATAATTTGTTAAAATGTGACTGGTGTCTGGTAGCAATATCCTGCAATTCACTTTTTATTTCTGAATCGGTTGCCTGATCTGCAAGATTATTGAATTTGTTGACAAGTAATTCTTCTTCCTTCAATAGAGCGTTTAAAGAAGATAATTCTTTCTCTGATAATTTACTCATGTTTAAGCTCCTTTATATTGTACTCACAAACTGTTATGTTTGTGGCTATATGAAGTATGGACGGATTTGCAGAATTTTATACATCATTTCTGTAAATTTGGGTTTGTAGGGATGTTTTATTTTCTTTTACGAACGCCGTATTATGATATATTATGGTATATTTTTATGTCTTGATTGTCCATGGATAAGAGTTTCTAAGTATTCCGTATACGTTTTTCTATAATACGCGAACGGCTACATGCG
>CADBCZ010000043.1 GCA_902793335.1 uncultured Lachnospiraceae bacterium | reverse complement strand
CATGTAGCTGAACAGTACTAATAGGTCGAAGGCTTATCTTTATTCCAAATATGTTTAAGTCAAGTATTTCTGTGTGAAGTTCTGAAGGTACATCCTTCAAGTTTAATTCAACTTAATATTCCCTGATAGCTCAATGGTAGAGCACACGGCTGTTAACCGTGGTGTTGTAGGTTCGAGCCCTACTCGGGGAGCTTTTGAAACATATTTGTTTCGTTTTATATGCTACTGGTTAAGAAAAGCAGTGGCATTAAATTTTCATAGTTAATTATAACCAGGCCCCATGGTCAAGCGGTTAAGACATCGCCCTTTCACGGCGGTAACACGGGTTCGATTCCCGTTGGGGTCATCAATATGCCGATATGGCTCAATTGGCAGAGCAGCTGATTTGTAATCAGCAGGTTGAGGGTTCGAGTCCCCCTATCGGCTTAAGCAGAAAATATTATTTTATTTAATAAAAAACTGCTTGACATCACAAATGCATTGTGATATAATCTATAACGTTGCTGATAAAGCGATGTACAATTGAAAATGGTTGTAATACCGATTATGGATGGATTCCCGAGTGGCCAAAGGGGACAGACTGTAAATCTGCTGCATTTTGCTTCGGTGGTTCGAATCCACCTCCATCCATTTTTAATTAGTATCGCGGGGTGGAGCAGTCTGGAAGCTCGCCGGGCTCATAACCCGGAGGTCACAGGTTCAAATCCTGTCCCCGCTACTACTTGGAACTTCCAAGATATGCCCAGATAGCTCAGTTGGTAGAGCAGAGGACTGAAAATCCTCGTGTCACTGGTTCGATTCCGGTTCTGGGCACTAATTGTTAGACTGAAACTTATGTACTGATGTTTGTACTTTTTGAGGTTTTGGTCTTTTTTTATTTAGTAAATGATTAGTTAAGTAAATTATTATTATTTTGATTAATACGGTTTGGGATTATTATAATTTAATATGTACATTTGAGTGAAACATAATATTTGAAATAGCAGTCGGCTTAATAAGTCGGCTGTTTTTCTTTATTCTTGACTTTATTATAATATGATGATAAAGTCGAAAAGGATTTAAAAGTTATTGATATTTTTCCGATAGTTTATAAATATTATTATGGAGTGAAAAATGAGTAAAAACAAAAGTAAGAACATATGGCATGAAGAATTAAAACTAATTATCATACTTTTTATTATTTTAATTGTTATGATAACTCTTTTTATTTATGTACATTATATTTTAAAAAAAGGCGTTAAAGAAGAGGCGGATTACCAATATCACTTTATATTTATAAGTAAATCGGAAGATTCATATACCGCCAATGATATTTTTAAAGAAGCTAAGGAATACGGAAAAAGGCATGGGATATATGTTGAGAACTTAAATAAAAGTACCAGTTTAAACTATACCGTATCTGATTATCTTAAAATGGCTACTGCTCTTGACGTAGATGGAATAATAGTTGAAGCTTATGATGATGTTATGATCAGAAGAGGAATAAATGGAGCAAATGAGGCAGGTATTCCTGTAATAACTTTGTTATCTGACTGCCCGAGATGTTATAGAAAATCATTTATGGAGCTTGGCGAATATAATTTGGGAAGAGAGTACGGGAGAATAATAATCGATATAGCAAAGACCAGAAATCCCAAAGTAATGATATTAGTTGATGATAATGAAAAAAATCAGATCAGTGATATTATTTATGGTTTGACCGAAACACTTGAAAATGAAGGAAATCATTTGGATGTTAATATAATTAGAGAAGTGGTCGACGGCTCTTTGAACTTCAGATTGATGAATAAAGTCAGTGATATTATAACAAATGATGAAGAAAAGCCGGATATTATAATATGTTTAAATGAAAGAGATACCCAGATAGTTCATCAGGCAATTGTGGACTATTCTTTGTCAGGTGATGTTCAGATAATTGGAACCGGTATTTCAGGATCACTTCTAAGATCTGTTAAAGATGACGAGTTTTCTGCCTTGGTAGATGCTGATGCAAAACAGGCAGGGATGACTTGTATTGATGCTTTGATGAAATATATTCAGACCGGTGAGATTGAAGATCATATTATTGTAGATGATACAATTGTAATAAGAGAGAATGTTGAGAGGTATATTAATGAATATTAAGAAAGGCTCATTTAGTGAACAGGTTGTTAAGATATTTCTACTGACCTTTTTCATAATGTTTATTGTCAATATATTCATTTTCAGTAACATGAAATCTGTTTTAGATAGTGTCGATCAGACTTATGACGGTAACAGAAAACTTATGGAAATGCGTGACAGCCTCGATACGATACAACTTGGTATGCAGGAATACATTAATACCAAGGATGAGAACACACTTAATAAATTCTATGCAGAGGAAGATAAGTTCAAAAATCTTATTAAGAATTTAAAACATGAATCTGTTAAGACAGAATTGGAGATAAAGGAAAACGGTCTTTATAATCTGTCTGAAGAATATATGCAAAGTGTTAACCAGGCCGTAATCGCAAAAAAAGGTAAAAATATTGAGAAATACCAGGAATATCAAAGCAAGGCTAATGATGAATATGAGTATACTACAACGTATATGACAAATCTTAATAACCTGATGTTTCATAATAATTCTAGTTCATATAAAAGAATGTTGGAATTGACCAAGTATACAGAGGTATTATTTACTGCGATAATTATCTTTTCCGGATTTCTTGAGTTATGTATATTGCTCTTATTTACGAGGAAATTAACTGATCCGCTTAAAAAATTAGCTGAAACGGCAGAAGAAATCGGAAGCGGAAACCTTGATATCGTCCTTGTTGAGAGTAATGAGGTAAATGAGATAGGTACGGTTAACCGTGCATTTAATCAGATGGTTGTAAGTCTTAAGGATTATATAGAAAGATTTAGAAAGAGTGTTCAGACAGAGAGTGCTCTCAAGGAAAAGTCTATACGTATGGAATCATCAGTTAAAGAAGCTGAACTGAAGTATCTTCAGGCTCAGATAGATCCTCATTTTTTGTTTAACACATTAAATGCAGGCGCACAGCTTGCTATGATGGAAGGAGCAGATAAAACCTACAACTATATACACAAGGTAGCTGACTTTTTCAGAACCAAAATTAAGAAAGACGGATATTTATCTACTATATATGAAGAACTTAATATAGTTGATGACTACATTTATATTCTTAATGGAAGATATTCGGGTGAGATAATATATACAGCGAATGTCGAGGAAGGTCTTGGGAGCCTGAGCATACCAAGTATGATATTTCAACCTATAGTTGAAAACAGTATCAAACATGGTCTTGCTGAAGTAGAATGGGAGAAACATATTGATATTTCGGTGTATGAGGATGATGATAATGTTGTTGTCTCAATAAGAGATAACGGTGTGGGAATGCCTGATGAAATCATTAATAAGATTTTGGCAGGTGAGTCTGTTCAGAAAAACGGCCGTCCGAACGGTGAAGGTATCGGTATGGATAATGTTATAGAACGATTGAGAAATTTCTATAATACAGAAAATGTTATGGAAATAACAAGTGTTGGACCTAATATGGGTGTTGAGGTAGCACTATTTATTCCTAAGACTAATAAGGAGATTAATTGATATGTATAAGGTATTGATTGCAGATGATGAAAGTATAGTGATTGATGCGCTCAAATTCATTATTAACAGTAACTATGAGAATGAATGTGTTATCGAAACAGCTAATACTGGTAGAAAAGTTATAGAACAGGCTGAATATTTTAGACCGGATATTGTATTTATGGATATACAAATGCCTGGTATCAACGGAATAGAAGCGATGCGTGAGATAAGAAAAAGTAATGACAATATTATTTTTATCGTAGTCAGTGCCTTTGTAAAGTTTGATTATGCTAAAGATGCGATAGATATTGGTGTACTTGAATATATCAATAAACCTATTAATAAGAATGAAATAGTTGAAACACTCAAAAAAGCCATGGAAAAGGTAGACCAGACCAAGAGCAAGCGAAGTGAGGATTTGGCTAACAAAGAGAAATTAGAAATAGTAACTCCGATAATTGAAAATGGATTTATATATTCATTAATTTATCAAAATAATAATAGTGAAGATCTTAATAATTACAAAACACTTCTGGGAATAGAGGAAGAAGCTGGTTATATAATGTCTCTTCAGTTTGGAGATGCAAATGAGCGTGAGAGTATGAAAAACCCTATAGGCTCAAGTGTTAGACTTCAAAAGGAATATTCGAGAATCAAGGCAGTTATTAAATCTTTCTTCAGATGTTGTGTTGGAGCAATGATGGGAAATATGATTCTTATATTTGTTCCTATGGCTGTCAGTGGTCAGGATGATGAATATGAGATGAGAGTTTCGATAATTGATAATGCAAGAAAGATGACTCGAGAACTGGGAAACGTATTTGATGCCAGATTCAGGGTGGGAATAGGCTCCATTCATGAGCTGGACAATCTTGTTGAATCCTATAATGAGGCTATGAGATCCCTTTCCTATAACAGTTCAGATTCGGTTGTTCATGTTAAGGATATGCCTATCTTATGTAACTTTGATGAGGATTATCCTATTAATACAGAAAGAACATTGTTTAAATGCATTGAAGAGGGAAATGTCAATAAGTCAACATATTATGCTAAAGAATTTTTCGATTGGATGCTGGATAAGCACAGAGAAAATATAATGGATGTAAAACTAAAGGTCCTCGAATTTGTGTTAAGAGCAGAGAATATTGGTTTTGAAAGTGGAGGAATGGTATATCATTTCAATATGAGAAGTGAATATTTAGACACTATTAACAGTATAGTTGCATATGATCAGCTTTATGAATGGTTCCTGGTTAAAATTAATAATGTATGTCACAATATTTCGACCAAAAAAGAGGAGAGCAGTGTTGATATAATAAGAAATGCCAAAGAGTATATTGAGAGTAATTATTCTAAAGATTTGATTCTTGATGACGTTTCCAAGGAGTTTAAGATCAGTCCGTACTACTTTAGTAAATTATTTAAGAAACGTACAGGAAATACATTTATTGAGTATCTGACAATGATCAGAATAGAAAAAGCCAAACAGTTGCTGAGAAATACCACTAAGAGTATGAAGGAAATATGTATGGAAATAGGTTATTCCGATGCTAATTATTTCAGTCGTACATTCAAGAAAAACGTTGGAGTTACGCCATCTGAATATAAGGAAGGAAAGGATTGATAAGATGTAATTCTACTATATTACAAAAGTGCTGGTTCATATAATTTGGACTAGCACTTTTTTGCATAGGATTCACTTGGCTCAAAAAAGTGCTAAGAAGTGCAAAAAAATATAGAAAAAGAACAAAAAAAAACAGTAAGTGGCAAGTTATTTTAGTACAAGTGATGTTATACTAAGTTCAACCCCAAAAAGGAAATAATTTTATACGGAGGTATGTAAAATGAGAAAGAAAGTATTAAGTTTCTTATTCGCAGCAACTATGGTTATGGGTCTTGCAACTGGATGTGGAAGTAGCAACACTCCAGCTTCAGAGGGGTCTGATTCTGGTAGCGATGCAGCTGTAACAGAAGCAGCAGACGCAGGAGAGGATGCTGGTGATGATGCAGCAGCAACAGATTCTAGCTCAGCAGACGGTGAAGTTCAGGTAGGTATCATATTACCAACAAAGGACGAGCCAAGATGGTTACAGGATCAGAAGCAGTTTGAAACAGTTTTAGGAGACGCTGGTTTCTCTAATCAGGTATTATTCAGCCAGGGTTCTTCATCAACAGAGAAGACTAATGTTGAGACATTAATTTCTAAAGGTATCAAAGTATTGATTATCTGTCCTCAGGATGGTGCAGCAGCAGCAGCAGCTGTTCAGGAAGCTAGAGACGCAGGCGTTAAGGTTATCTCTTACGACCGTCTTATCACAGGAACAGATGCAGTTGACTACTATGTAACATTTGATAGTAAGGCAGTAGGTGCTGCTCAGGGTCAGTACCTTATCGATAATGCTCCAGAAGGAAGCGATATTCCTCTTTATCTCTTCGCTGGTGCAGCTACAGATAACAACGCTTTCATCTTCTTCGAGGGTGCTTGGAGTGTTCTTCAGCCAAAGATTGCAGACGGAACATTCAAGATTGCTAACTCTACAGAGGCAGAAGCTCTTAAGGATAAGGCAGAGCTTTCAAGAGAAGAGATTGGTAAGATTATCGGTCAGATTACAACAGACTGGGATTTCAACGTAGCTAAGTCTAAAGCAGAGGCTAACCTTACAGCAGTTGGTTCTGATATGAAGGGTGACGTTCTTGTACTTGCTCCTAACGATGGTACAGCTCGTTCAATCGCTGATGTATTCGCATCTGACAAAGATGTAAGCAGCTATGTAGTAACTGGTCAGGATTCAGAGAAGGCTTCAGTTCAGTACATTATTGATGGTAAGCAGTCTATGACAGTATTCAAGGATACAAGAACATTGGCACAGGATTCTGTTGCAATGGCAGTTGATATTCTTGATGGCAAAGAGCCTGCTACAGATTCAACATACAACAACGAGAGCATTGATGTTCCTGCTAAGCAGACAGCAATCATTGTTGTAACAAAAGACAATGTTAAAGAAGCTCTTATAGATTCAGGATACTATGAGGCTTCTGAGTTTACCGGATTAGAGTAATTATTGAAATATGAAGGGACGCCGGCCTTTTCGGAGGCCGGCGAAACTTTGAAGGGAGGTTTCCTATGAGCGATTATATACTGGAAATGAAAGGTATAGTTAAGGAGTTTCCGGGTGTTAAAGCGTTAGATAATGTTAACTTTAAAGTAAAACGTGGAGAGATTCATTGTCTTGTAGGTGAGAATGGTGCAGGAAAATCGACTCTTATGAAAGTATTATCCGGGGTATATCCTCATGGAACTTATTCGGGTGATATTATATATAACGGCGAAGTACAGAATTTCAAGAGAATAGCAGACAGTGAAGAGAAAGGTATAGTTATCATATACCAGGAGTTAGCTTTGATACCGGAGCTTTCATTATATGAGAATATTTATTTCGGACATGAAATAGTTAAAGGTAAAGCAATTGATTGGAATGAGACAATTGTTAAGGGAGCAGAGATGCTTCAGAAGGTTGGTCTTAAGGCTGATCCGTCAATGAAAGTTAAGGATTTGGGTGTTGGTAATCAGCAGTTGGTAGAGATTGCGAAGGCGCTTAGTAAGGATGTTAAGTTATTGATCCTCGATGAGCCTACAGCTTCTCTTAATGAGGACGATTCCCAGAATCTTTTGAATCTTATGAGGGAATTAAAGGCACAGGGAGTTACCTGTATCATGATTTCACATAAGTTGAGAGAAATTACTGCAATAGCGGATACTATTACAGTACTAAGAGATGGCTCAACTGTATGTTCGATGGCAGCTGACGAATACTATGGCGAAGCTGAGATCATCAAGCACATGGTTGGTCGTGAAATGAATGATATTTATCCAAAGAGAGAAAAGAAAGAGTTTGGTGCTAAGGCGTTAGAGCTTAAGAACTGGACTGTATATGACCCATCTTTGGGCAGAGAGATATTACACAATGTTAATATCAATGTCCGTAAGGGTGAGATAGTTGGACTTCAGGGTCTTATGGGTGCAGGACGTACAGAGTTGGCACTTAGTATTTTTGGTAATACACCAAATTATAAGATAACATCTGGTGGTCTGTTTATGAATGGTGAAGAGGTTCATTTCAAACATCCTAAGGAGGCAATTGACAAGGGACTAGCATATGTCTCAGAGGATAGAAAAGGTAACGGACTTATTCTGATGCAGGATATCAGATATAATACAACAATCGCAAATCTCCAGGCATTAGTTAATGGACTTGCAATTAATGAAAACGAAGAAATTAATGTAGCTAATCGCTATAAAGATTCAATCAACATTAAAGCTCCATCAATTGAGCAAAAGGTTGGAAACTTAAGTGGTGGTAACCAACAGAAGGTTCAGATTGCAAAATGGATGTTTGCAGAGCCTAAGGTTCTTATTCTTGATGAGCCTACAAGAGGTATCGACGTAGGTGCTAAGTTCGAGATTTACTCACTTATGAACAAGCTTGTTGCTGAAGGTATGAGTATTATAATGATTTCTTCAGAGCTTCCTGAGGTATTGGGTATGAGTGACAGACTCTATGTTATGAGTGAGGGTACTATAACAGGTGAGTTGTCAATCGAAGAGGCTACAGAGGAAAAAGTAATGGCGATGGCTATTAAATCGTGATAAATTAATAATAATAGGATAAATACAAATTTAAGGAGGTTATTAACATGGGCGAGAATAAACAAGGCTTAGGTCAGGAAATTGTTACTCTGTTAAAGACTAACATTCGTGACTATATGATGTACATTGCACTTGTCGTTATCATGACATTTTTCGCAATTAAGACAGGTGGCGGATTCCTTGGTGCTAGAAATATAGCAAACCTTATTAATCAGGCAGGATATGTTGCCGTAATGGCTATTGGTATGACAATCATCTTGATCATTGTTCATATCGACCTTTCAGTAGGTTATGTTGCAGGTTTCTGTGGAGCTATTGCAGCTATACTTATGACAAAATACAATGTAAATGAATGGGTTGCAATTGTTGTAGTATTATGTATCGGACTTCTTATTGGTCTTTATCAGGGTCTTTTGGTTACCAGAGTAGGGGTTCCGGCATTCGTAACAACACTCGCAGGAATGTTCATATTCAGAGGACTTCTTAACCTTACATTACAGGAGACAGGTACAATCATCATTCCTAATGAGGGATTTAATGCATTATCTAATGGATTCATTCCTGATTTTACTGATGGTGATATACATATGCTTACATTAATAATCGGTATAGTACTTGCCGTATTAATGGCATTTTCTGAGATTAAGACAAGAAGAAATAAATTAAAATATAACTTCGAAGTTCTTTCTACGCCATTATTTATCGTTAAGCTCATTGCTGTATCGGCAATTATCATGGTTATTATCTGGACACTTGCTAGCTATCAGGGTCTCCCTTGGACAGCAGTAATCGTTGGTGTAGTACTTTTTGTTTACAACTATATGCTTAATAAGACAAAGCTTGGCCGTGCTATCTACGGTATCGGTGGTAACGCACAGGCTGCAGAGCTTTCCGGTATCAACGTTAAGAAGGTAACATTATTTGCATTCTGTTCGGTTTCAGTTATGGCTGCTCTTGGTGGTGTTCTTTATGCATCAAGACTTCAGTCGGCAACTCCTACAGCAGGTCTTGGTTTCGAGATGGACGCTATCGCATCTTCATATATCGGTGGTGTTGCTGTAAGTGGTGGTATCGGCCGTGTTACTAATACAATCATTGGTGCATTGGTTATCATGTCACTTACAAACGGTATGAACCTTATGGG
The DNA here is from genome assembly GCA_902793335.1 of uncultured Lachnospiraceae bacterium. Taxonomy (GTDB): domain Bacteria; phylum Bacillota; class Clostridia; order Lachnospirales; family Lachnospiraceae; genus CAG-590. The sequence goes on along the minus strand of CADBCZ010000043.1, from coordinate 14,592 downwards.
TGTTGATATTTCTTATCAGTACATCGTTAAAGGTATAATCTTCATTATCGCCGTTGCGTTCGATGTTAGAACAAGAAAGAAATAATTAAAGGTAAAACCTTCCTCGAATATGAGGGGATGGGTCGTGCTAAAAAGTATGACTCACCCCTCATATTTTATTATAAAAACAATATCTATATTCAGTAATATATGGTACAATAGTATTAGCTTTATACATTATGGGGAATAGGGGTATTATATGATGAGGACAGATCGGAAAAGCAAAGTTAGGTGGTCGGTTATAATTCTATTCATTTTCGCTGTATTGGTAGCTAACTTTTGTGTGTTATATGTACATGTCAGAGATAATGCGATATCAGGAAGAAAGCAGGAGATTATGAGATCGGCGATCGAGTTTAATAATTTTCTGGTTGAAAGTATAGATGCTGTCAAATTGACTTCACAGACAATAGAGGATATGAATAGATCAGGGGCTACATCAAAACAGATATTAGAGTATCTGGAGAGTAGTTCAATAATTTACGGAAAAACTATTAATAGAAGTTTTACGGGTTTTTATGGTTATATAGGTAATGTGTATCTTGATGGAATTGGTTGGGTACCGGGTGATGATTTTGTACCAACTGAGAGACCATGGTATAAAGAGGCACAGAAAGCAAATGGGGAAATTGCTTTTGTTTCACCATATGTGGATTTACAAACCGGAAGTGTAACAATGTCCGTAAGCAGGATGTTGTCTAATCAAAGAGATGTAATTTCTATTGACTTGTCGTTGGATATTTTACAAAGAATATTAGAAGAATCCACCATTAGAAATGGCTGGAAATACGGAATGATTCTGGATAAAGACAATAATGTAGTTGCTCATTCGGAAATAGAAGAGATAGGGAAAAGCTACTCCAATAAGAATTCGTTGATTGGTTACGATATTGTTCAGTCAATATCTAAAAATGATGAATTAGGAGTGATTAAAATTGATGGAAAAAGATATATTACACTTACAGCGGAAGTAGGTGATACATGGAAACTTGTATCAGTTATAAGCATAGCTGAAGTGTTGGGTTCTACCAGAAGTATTCTTGTCTGGTTTGTATCGTCTTTAGTTATTATATTTATAATTGCGGTCAGATTGATATTTAACATTAAGAAAAGACAGGAAAAAGAATCATATGTATATAATCAGCTACGTGCTTTAACTAAAGTATATGATATTATATTTCTGATAGATATAGTAAATGATCGTTTCTATGAATTTATAGAAAAACAGACAGATTCGGGTATATTGGTTGATAATGAAAATAAAAGGGCTCAGTATAATTTGAGAATGCTAATGGACGCCCTTACAGATAGAAGATATAAAAAGAGTATTTATGATTTTATTAATCTTTCAACGATTGATAAAAGATTGAAGGATAAAAATGTTATATCTAAGACGTTTATTAATAATAATAATCAAAAGTTTGAGGTTAAATTTACACCGGTAGAAAGTGATGAGAAGGGTAATTTTACCAAAGTTATTTTTATGATTGAGAACATGTATGACAACTAGGTAGGGGTGTTTATGGGAACAAAAAGAATAGTATGGTTTATAATAATTGTTTTGACAGCATTTATTATATCCTATATTACTTTTTACAAAAAGAATAGTCGTACAGATGGAAAAGAAAGAGCTGAGAATATACTTGTGGCTGATTATGTATATGAAGGCTTAAGTTCTGAACTGGAAAAGCCTATAGTTATAGCCAGAACCATAGCAGGAGATTCTTTTCTGGGTGAGTTTGTTGTAAAGGAAAAAGATTACAGTAAAAATGATTCTGTTGCAGTTATGCAGGATTATCTGACTAGAATTAATTTAAGCAACGGCTTTGATTCGTTTTTCTTTATTTCTGACTATACCAAGAGGTATTATACTACAACTGGTCTCAGTAAAACTATTGATCCGGAGAATGATTCACATGATATATGGTATAATACATTTGTTAATGGTAAGAAAGATTATTCTGTGGAAGTTGATGCGGACGAGTATAGCGATGGACAATTGACTGTATTTGTCAATGTTAAGGTATTTGATCCGAGCGGAAATGTTATAGGTGTCTGTGGTGTAGGTAAGTCAATTAATAGTATTCAGAATATAATGAGAGAAATTGGCAATGCATATGAAGTCAAGTTACATATAACTGATGCTAATGGCCTTGTTCAGATAGATGAAAACGATACTAATATAACTACAATGTATTGCGATACATCTACATTTACAGAATCTGATGAATGCGTATATCAGGAGAGAAAAAATAAAGGATTTTACATTACAAGGTATATTAAGGAGTCGAACTGGTATGTTGTTATGGAGAAAGACAACGGTTCTGTATCTATATCTAATATAGATCCTTATTTTATAATATATAGTTTTATAGTGCTGTTTATTGTTGCTATTGCAGCATTTATGACTATCGGTAGAAATAAAACATTATATAGATATAACATAGGTGACAACGAACAGTATGACGGATTAACAGGTGTTCCTAACCGTAATTATTTTAAAAAGGTTTATGGAGAACGCGGAGAATTTAATACCACTATCTATAAATCAATTGCGGTTTTTGATATTGATTATTTTAAGGAAGCAAATGATGATGTGGATGGTGACGAGGTTCTTAAGAGAATTGTCGAACTTACCCATGAGTGTTTCGGTGAAAAAGGGGAGATATTCCGCTGGGGTGGAGACGAATTCATGGTAATGTTGGAGTGGTCTATTGAATTTGCTCATGAAATGTGTAAAGAGTTGTGTAAGAAGATTGAAGAGGACGGAAGAGTTACCATTTCACTTGGCGTGACAGAGATACGACTGGCTGAGAGTATCAAAAAGAATTATCACAGAGCTTGTCAGGCGTGTTATATTGTTAAGGAAATGGGCGGAAACGGCGTTAAGAGAAACTAGGAGGAGACGTGGATGCGTTCAATCAAAACAAAATCATTTTTGTTAATATTTGGTGCGCTAATTGGACTATTTATCCTTATGTCATATGTAGCTGATAATGTGCTAAATGAGGCAGTTGAGGATGATTGTTTTACGACTATGAGTATTCTTGTCAATGAGAAAACTCGTACTCTGGATTACAATTTAAATAGAATTGAACGAGGTGTCAAACGGTTAGATAAATATATAGAGGAAAATATTGATACTGTTAAATTACGTTCGGATTCATCCTATAACAGGGAGTTTTATTCAGAGCTTTCAGAAAAATGTGCAGTTGTAGGCGGGCTGGCCGGAGATGTAGCGGCAGTATATTTCAGACCTAATCCGGATGTATATGGTTCTACTTCCGGTGTGTTTATGACTGATAACGGTAACAATGAATTAGTAAATGTTATGCCGACAGACATTCTTAAGTATTCTAAGAGCGATAGAGAATATGTTGCCTGGTATTACGAGGCTGTTGACAGCGGTGAACCTACCTGGATTAAACCATACAAAAACAAAAATATCAATGTATATATGATGTCATATGTAATACCTATATATAAGAATGGCACATTGCTTGGTATTGTTGGTATGGATGTGAAGGTATCTGAGCTTAGCAGTATCATTGATTCAACCGAATACAAAGATGGAACAGCATTTTTGGCAAGTAATGACGGAGATATCATTTATCATAAGGATTATCCGGAGGGAGTATCAGTCAAGCATTTCAGCCCGGAAATGAGGGCTATGGCAAGATATATTACACCTCAATTTGCTGAGTCGAGTCAGATATACAGTTATAGTATGAAGGGCAACAAATATCGTATTATCAGTAGAAATCTTGATAACGGAATGATTCTGGCCTTATCTGTTCCGGAAAAAGGAATAAAGAGAAATGTCAGAGCTTTACGTGTTAGAATGATAGTTTTGTTTATAATTGTTATAGCGGTTGTGGCTGCTATTTTCTGGAGATTAATGGTAATTATCGTTCTTCCTATAAAGGAATTGACGAAAGCGTCTTCGCGAATTGCAAAGGGTGAGCTTAATACAGTTATAACCTATAAATCGGATGATGAGATAGGAACGCTTGCAAAAAGTGTCAGTCTTATGGCGCAAGAGATTAAGGAATATTTTGCATATATACATTCTCAGGCGTATACGGATGCAATGACCGGAGTTGGTAATAAAGCAGCATATATGGATGTTGTTAAGCGCATGGAGACCAAGATTTCTGAAGGAATGGCTACATTTATTGTTATTGTTTTTGATATAAACGGTCTTAAAAATGTTAACGATAATCTTGGACATGAATACGGTGATATGCTGATAACAGATGCCGCAGGTATTATGAAAAATGTATTTTCTACCGAGCATGTGTTCAGGATAGGCGGTGACGAATTCATAGTTGTTATCGAAAACAAAACGCAGAAAGATATAACGGATTATTTTGAAAAATTTGATAAGAAGTTAGTTCGTTTTAATGAGAATAATAAGCGTTACCGGAATGCACTTGAAATCTCTAAAGGTGGAGTGCCATATGATTCAAAGCAGGATACGTCATATAAGGATGTATTCAGGCGTGCAGACGATATGATGTACAAAGATAAGGCAGAGTATTATAGGGGAAGAAATGACAGGAGGAGATAATTAAAATCTCCTCCTGTTGTTACTTAATGATATTTTTTGACTAATAAATAAATTCCATCTTCAATCTGATAATTCTTAATACGGATTCATTGATCCGTTCTTCGGAAATATCTCCATTTTTAACTGCGGTTAAAATACTGTTATATGCCGCATCAAAATCATCAGGCATCAATACAATATCCGCTCCGGCTTCGACGGCAAGTAAAGCTGCCTCGCCTGAATCGTAGTTATCCTTTATAGCGCCCATATCCAAAGCGTCGGTTATAATAATACCATCGTACCCCATATCTTTTCTGAGCATATTTGTAATAATATCTTTAGATAAAGAAGCGGGAAGTCCGTCGTTAGTCACATTGGGTAAGGATATATGTCCGACCATAATCATGTTAACGTTCTCTTTGATTCCCTTTTCAAATGGGATCAGGTCAAATTCCGACAAATCGTCTTTGTTTTTTTCGGTGATTGCATATTCTTTATGTGGATCACCATTAGTAGAACCATGTCCGGGAAAGTGCTTATATACACTTATAACACCCTTTGAATTAAGACCTTTGGCAAATGCATCTGCCATATCTGATACAATATAGGGATCGTCCGAGAAGGTTCTGTCGTATAGTACAGTATTGTGTGGGGTTCCTATAGTATCGACAACCGGAGCAAAATCAAGATTAAATCCCAAACCGGATAGATAATCACCGATAAAGGCACCGGTGTTAAATGCCTGTTCATAGTTGTTTTCCTTACCGATATTTGTCATCGAGCCTACATTATCAACTCTAAATAATTTGTTGTTTGCAATTCTTGCAATACGTCCACCTTCTTCGTCTACGCACAGAAAAAGAGGGAGACCAACTCTGTCAATACTGCATTTCTGTATGCTTTGTAGCATATCTTTGACCTGCTTTGGATCAATAAGATTATCGCTCATATATACAACTCCGCCAACGGGTATTTTGTTGATATACGATCGGGTTGATTTAGTTGTCTTTGTCATATATTCTTCGTCACTTGTCAACGTTTCGGGCAATACTATAAACATCTGGGCAACTTTATCTTCCAGAGACATCTGTTTGAGAATTTCGGAAGTACTAATATTAGACTGCATTTCTTCATAACTTTTTCTTGGAGGTTTAACTGTTAATACAGTGTTATCCGTATTGCCGTTAATCTTGACCTCTTCTTTTTGGAAGTTTCCTTCTGCAGCCTGTTTAGTATTTTTGCAACCGCCCGCAATACACGTTAAAACAGTCAGAGTGAAGATAAAGATTATATATTTATGTATCATATTTTTTATTTTCTTCTTCACCTTAGCCTTGTCCCAATAAACAAAAGATTAGAAATTTCTACCATTCCAGCCCCAGTCGGGAGTAGTTCTGTATTCTACATAAATATGATTTCCCGGGATACCAAGTTCGTTTTCATAAATCTCACAGATTTTTGCGGTCATTTTGTCAAATGCGCTTGAATTACCGGAACCGTATACATCGACAGATATATAAGCGCCTTTTTCAAGTTTTTCACCTGCAAAATAGAGTGAGTATCCGTCTTCGAATCCTATCATTACATAAGTTTCAGGTTTGCCGATTATACTGCAAGCCTTTCCAAGTTCTGCTTTAATCTTCTCCTGAGTTTCCGGTCCTACCGGAACAGTTACTTTTGAATTAATAAATGGCATCTTGTAACCTCCTTTTCGTTATATACCGTATATTTTACCATGTAATACATAAAAAAACCACATTTTTAAATTATAATATCTTGAAAAACACTTGTACTTTTACGGTACAAAACTTATAATGTATTATATATGTGTAAAAAAATAGATGATTGGTGATTCATATGGTTCGTGAAGAAAATGTCAAGTTAATGAGCAAGATTGCTATATATGAGAAGAATAACGGACGGCAGGAGATACCGATGAACAGCTTTTATAAAGGGGATTATGTGAGGATATATTCTCTTAAGGCTGTCGTACATGCTACAATAGCATTTGCACTTATTGCCGCCATTGTTATAATGTACAAATTAGATTATATTCTGTCTAATATTTTGAAAGTTGATTACAAGATATTGGCAATGTATCTTCTGATGATTTATGCTTGTTTTATCAGCATTTACTGGATTATTTCAAGGATTGTATATGCGAGAAGATACGAGAAGGCCAGGCCTAATATTATTAATTATAATCATGATCTTAAAAAGCTTCGGGAAATTTCCGAGAGGGAGATTGTGAAATCCATGGGAGGAGTAGTAATACATGACGACTTTATTGACTTTTAGAGATGGTATTAAGGAATTTTACAGCCGTTATGATTTTATATTGACACCGGTTTTCAAATTTATTCTATCGATAATTATTTTTAATTCACTTAATAGCAGATTTGGCTATTGGAATATTCTTGATAATAAAATGTTAATCTTTTTACTTTCGGTTGTGTGTGCGTTTTTACCGATTCAGGTATTAGCAGGTATAAGTGGAGTACTTATAGCTTTACAGTCCTTTAAGGTATCATTGGATGTCGGACTTTTGGCTGTAGCTGTAATAATTATATTTTATTGTAGCTATATGCGGTTTGTTCCCAAAACAGGTATTATCGCATTGATAGTTCCGATATGTCATACGTTGCATTTGACATATGCGCTACCAATATTGTTGGGATTTTTGGTGGGACCGGCTGCGATAATTCCGACAGCATTCGGTTTTATCCTTTATTATTATGAAGACTGTCTGTCTGAGCTTGTCAAGGTTTTTGCCTCGGCAACTGAAGGGGATGAGGATGTACAGGGCTTCAATTATGTTATTAATGCATTGATTGACAACAAAGAAATGTTGTTGGTTATAGCGGTAAGTGCTCTTGTTATTGTGATAACATTTTTACTTTACAGATTGCCTGTAGAGCATTCGTGGATCATTTCGTTTATTGCAGGTGGATTTTTAAATGTTGTCCTGTTTTTGGCAGGAAATGTTATGGTGTTAGTTGATGTGGATATTATTTCCGTAATAAGCGGAAGCATAATCGGTATAGTGCTTGCATTCTTTATTCGGTTTTGTAAAGGCATTGTTGATTACCAGAGAACTGAGATTCTTCAATTTGAAGATGATGAATATTATTATTATGTTAAAGCTATCCCAAAACTGTCGGTTTCGGGAACTAACAAGAATGTTAAACATATCAATTCAAAAACAGCAAATTAAATGATATTGGAGAGATTTAGAATTGGGACAGTTGTGGACACAGATAACTTATTTTTTTGATTGGTTTTATATTCCGAGAATGAAAGTTACGGATGCTATTGAGATAGTGTTTATTGCTGTGCTCGTCTATTATGTAATGGATTGGTTCAAAAAGACGAGGGCGTGGACACTTATCAAGGGTATCCTTATACTTCTTATTTTTATGGGAATTGCTGCGCTTCTTGAATTTAATACACTTTTATGGTTGTTCAAAAATACTATCAGCGTTGGCGTTATAGCAATCATTATCATATTCCAACCGGAGTTCAGAAGGGCGTTAGAGCAGCTTGGAAGAAAGAGATTCATTTCTTCGCTTTTTGATAATGAGGATACCAATACAGGTAGGAAGCTTGATAAAAAGGTACTTAACGAAATAACTAAGGCTGTATATGCAATGGCTGAGGTTAAGACTGGTGCGCTTATAGTGTTGGAGCAGGAAGTTAAACTTGGAGATTACGAGAGAACAGGAATTAATATTGATGCTCAGATTACCAGTCAATTACTTATCAATATATTTGAGCACAATACACCTCTGCATGACGGAGCGGTGTTGGTCAGAAATAACAGGATTGTAAGTGCGACCTGTTATCTTCCTCTTTCGGATAACATGGATGTTAATAAAGCTTACGGAACAAGACATAGAGCAGCTCTTGGAATCAGTGAGGTTTCTGACAGCATTACTATTGTTGTTTCGGAGGAGACGGGTGCGGTTTCGATTGCTCATGATGGAACACTCTATCGCGGACTTTCAAGAGAGGGTTTCGTCTCAAAGATTGAAAAACTTGGTAAAAATGAGCCGATAACACGTAAGATCAGATGGCGGAAAGGTCGTGAAAAGCATTGAAAAATATGAAAAATCGAATCTTTGACCATTTGGGACTGAAAATAATATCATTATTGATTGCGATAGTGGTATGGGTTATTGTGGCTAATGTTGATGACTATAAGACCACCAAGAAGATAACCGGTATAGAGATAGAGTTTATCAACGGTGAATCAATAACTGATAATAACATGGTATACGAGGTACCAGAGGGTACAACAATAGATATCGTTGTCAAGGGACGAAGAAAGGTAGTTGACAAACTTACAAGTCTTGATTTCAGGGCAGTGGCAGACCTTTCGAAAATGTCTGTTACCAACGCAGTTTCTGTAATAGTAAGTGCCAATAACAGCCTGGTAGGAAGAGACATTTCCATTTCATACGCCGGCAATGACGCAGTCAATATAGCTGTGGAGAAAAAGATAGAGAGTCAGTTGGCTATAAATGTTAGAACAAGTTCTGATGTTGCAGAAGGATATGCTATAAGAAGTAAGCTTCCGACGCCTAACCTTATAACAGTTAAGGGGGCGGAAAGTGTTATCGATATGATAAATGAGGTAGTGGTAGATGTAGATGTTACAGGCGCTAATTGCAATCTGACAGCTACTGCTGTTCCGGTGTTTCTAAGTAAGAGTGGTGAGGCAATAGACCCTAATAAATTTGAATATGACATTAAGTCGGTGGATGTTATGATTGAGATTGCCAAGACCAAGGAACTTGCAGTCAGAGTTAAGACAACAGGTGATGTCAAGGAAGGCTATGGTATATCGGGGGTGGATTATCAGCCGACATCAATTTTAGTGGTGGGAGCCGCCTCAGATCTTGCAAAGGTTGACGAGATTATAATTGATGATATTGATGTTTCCAATATGATGAGTAACATGGAAACGTCTGTCAGAATAGAAGATTATTTACCTGACGGTATTACTATCGCTGATAATACTGAAGAGATTATGATCAAGGTGGGAATTGAGAAGTTTGAAGAGAAGAGTCTCGTCCTGTCAAACGATGCAATCAACATTGTTGGTAAAAACAAGGATTTAACTTACAGCTTTAATGGTGACACCAGTAATTCTTTGAGATTAATGGGATTAAAGGATGATCTGGATGCAGTAAGTATCACCAATCTTATTCCTAGTATAGATGTTACGGGATATGGTCCGGGTAATTATACATTTACTGTAAGTCTTAAAGAGGTTACAGGGGTACAGATACTTGATGACATTGATGTTGATATTGATATAAAAGAGAATTGATAGTGGATTGGGGGATTGATAATGGTAACCAGAAAGGTTGTAATAACAGAACCGTTAGGGCTCCATTTAAGACCTGCAGGCATTTTTTGCGAAGAGAGTTTAAAATATGAATCAAAGATACAAATTAAAAAAGATACAAGTCTGCTAAATGCTAAAAGCGTGCTGGGATTATTGGCCGCCAGGGTTAAATGTGGGGATGAGATAGAACTGATATGTGATGGACCTGACGAACAGGAGGCTATGGAACATTTGGCCGGGTTGCTTCACAAAGAAGGAGTTTAGGTAATTGCGAAACGCAATTCACAATTCATAGAGTTTCGCAATCACCTAAAAGAAGGAGTTGAATGAAAGGAGAAGGTCTATGTTGCATGAAGAGTCAAAAGAAAAGATTCAAAGATTAAAAGAAATTGTTGATGCCAGTGATAATATCGTGTTTTTTGGCGGTGCAGGAGTTTCTACAGAAAGCGGAATTCCGGATTTCAGAAGTGTTGATGGCCTGTACAATCAGAAATATAAATATCCGCCTGAAGTTATGGTCAGCCACAGTTTTTATATTAATCATACAGAGGAGTTTTTTGAATTTTACAGAAATAAGATGCTCGCACTTGATGCGAAACCTAATGCTGCTCATCTCAAATTGGCTGAACTTGAGAAGATGGGTAAACTTAAAGCGGTGATAACTCAGAATATTGATGGTCTTCATTATGCAGCGGGAAGTAAGGAAGTATTAGAGCTACATGGTAGTGTCCATAGAAATTATTGCGTAAAATGTGGAAAATCTTATCCGGTAGAGTACATAGCAGAAGCAGGTGGCGTTCCGCACTGCGAGTGTGGTGGAGTAATAAAACCTGATGTTGTTTTATACGAAGAAGGATTGGACTCAATGACGATTCAGAAGACGGTTTCCTATATAAGTAAGGCAGATGTGCTAATTATTGGAGGAACATCTTTGGCTGTTTATCCGGCAGCGGGATTTATTGACTACTTCAGAGGTTCTAATCTGGTAGTAATCAATATGGATAAGACGGCAAGAGATGTAAATGCTGATTTACTGATAAATGAGAGAATCGGTGAAGTGTTTGAACAGATTTGATTACAGTTATTATAGATAAGAGATATAATACACACTTATATCTCTTATTTTTTTGGCTCAAAATGCCGTATATGTCATATTTTGTGGTTGATTAATTGAAAACACACAAAATATTCGATAAATTTTCAAAAAACTATATACAAAATATAATATATATAATATAATGATTCTGTAGAAAGTCTACAGGTATAAGGAGAGATAATTAATGAATGTTAATCTGGAATACTATAAGATTTTCTATTATGTAGCCACCGAGCTCAGCATTACTGGAGCCGCGAAGAAGCTCAATATATCACAACCTGCCGTCTCCCAAGCTATTAAACAGCTCGAGCAGGGATTAGGGATAGAGCTCTTTACCAGAGGTGCTAAGGGTGTAAGTTTGAACCATGCTGGAACTTTGTTGTATTCTTATGTGCGGGATGGTTATGAGACAATTCTATCCGGGGAAAGACAGCTGGCCAAGATGATGAACCTCGAAACAGGTGAGGTTAAGATTGGTGCAAGTGATATGACTTTACAGTTTTATCTTCTTCCCTATTTGGAAGAGTTTCATCAATTGTATCCCGACATTAAGGTTACAGTTACCAATGCCCCTACGCCACAAACTATTGACCACCTGCAACAGGGTAGGATTGATTTTGGGGTCGTGACCAAACCTCTTAATGTAGATTCTTATTTTGATGTGTTGCGTGTTCGATCTGTTCAGGATGTGTTTGTGGCAGGGGATAAGTTCCGTTATTTAGCTGATAAAACATTAGACTACAAAGAATTGGAGAATCTGCCCCTTATTTGTCTGGAAGGTAATACCAGTACCAGAACTTATGTTGATGAGTATCTCGTGAAAAGAGGAGTACGCGTAAGCCCTGAGTTTGAATTAGCAACGAGTGATATGATAATTCAGTTTGCTATGAGAAATCTTGGTATTGGATGTGTGGTTAAGGATTTTGCCAACAGCCAGTTAAAAGACGGAGAATTATTTGAACTTAGATTTAAAGAGGATATTCCCGGAAGAGATATGTGTTTGATAGTGGATAAACGATCAACAATGTCGGTTGCGGCTACGAAACTGAAGGAGCTATTAGAAAGCAATACCAGGAGGACGGATTTTAATGGAATTGAATAACACATTCAAGTTGACCAATGAGAATGGCGACGAGATTACATATGTGGGTTTGAGCGTCGTAGAAAACCCTGAGAACGGACAGAGATACCTTATTTACACCGAAGCTGAGAATGCTAAGGAGGAAACAGGAAAACAGGTTGATTTGTATGCTTGTATGTACGGTAAAGAGAATGGTCGCATAGTTCTTGATCCGATTACAACAGAAAAAGAGAAGACGCTTATTCGTACATTTATCGAAAAGAATCTTAAGGTTGCATAATATGACAATGAATTGACTGGTTAGACATTGTGTATTTATTGATATAGATTTTTTAAAATGGTAGATTCCTCTCTTTTCATGCCCCGCCTTGCAGGATGCAAGAGCCGGGGCTATTTTTTTGAGCCGGATAACCTTATATAAGATATACTTATGAATGATATTAAAATTATTGATTTTACTTATGAGTATAAATGCAGTATAATGGTAAATGTCTGCTGAGTTTATAAGGTATGGCAACACATGTATTAACGAAACTATATAGGAATAAACTCAAATATATATTATAAAAAGGGGAAAGTTTATGGTTAAAGCAGTAGTTGGTGCAAATTGGGGCGATGAAGGAAAAGGCAAGATTACTGACATGCTCAGTAAAGAGGCCGATATAGTAGTACGTTTTCAGGGTGGTGCAAACGCAGGTCACACTATCGTAAATGACTACGGAAAGTTCGCATTACATACATTACCATCAGGTTCATTTTGCGATGACACAACTAATATTATCGGAAATGGTGTGGCACTTAATATTCCTGTTCTCTTTAAAGAGGTAAAGGAAATCGTGGAAAGAGGAGTGCCGATGCCGAAGCTTTTGGTGTCTGACAGAGCACAGATGGTAATGCCTTATCATATTCTTTTTGATGAGTATGAAGAAGAGAGATTGGCAGGAAAATCATTTGGTTCTACCAAGTCAGGTATTGCTCCTTTCTACTCAGATAAGTTTGCAAAGATCGGTTTCCAGGTTGCGGAGTTATTTGATGAGGAAAGTCTTAAAGAGAAACTTCAGAGAGTTATTGTTCAAAAGAATGTTTTATTAGAGCATTTATATCATAAACCATTACTTGATGTTGATGAGTTGTTTAACACTCTTATGGAGTACAAAAAGATGGTTGAGCCGTATGTGTGTGATACATCAGCATATTTATACAAGGCAATCAAGGAAGGAAAGAGTGTATTATTAGAGGGACAGCTTGGATCACTTAAGGATCCTGATCATGGAATTTATCCGATGGTTACCTCGTCTTCAACTCTTGCTGCATACGGTGCGATAGGTGCCGGAATTCCACCGTATGAGATTAAGCAGATCATTACGGTTGTTAAGGCTTACTCTTCAGCGGTTGGCGCCGGTGCATTTGTAAGTGAGATATTCGGTGATGAGGCCGATGAGCTTAGAAGACGCGGAGGCGACGGTGGTGAGTATGGTGCAACTACAGGAAGACCAAGAAGAATGGGTTGGTTCGACTGTGTAGCGTCAAAATACGGATGTAGAATTCAGGGAACTACAGATGTAGCATTTACTGTGCTTGATGTTCTAGGATACTTAGATGAGATTCCTGTATGTGTAGGATATGAAATTGATGGTGAAGTTACTACAGAATTTCCTACAACAGCTAAGCTTGAGAAAGCTAAGCCTGTATTAAAGGTGCTTCCGGGTTGGAAGACAGATATCAGAGGAATCAAGAAATATGAAGATCTTCCTGAGAACTGCCGTAAATACATAGAGTTTGTTGAGAAAGAGATTGGATTCCCAATTACAATGGTTTCTAACGGACCTGGTCGTGAGGATATCATTTATAGATAATAAGAGAGATATATAAGGGATAATGGAGAGATTCTGTTATCCCTTTGTTGATTATAATTAATTTGTTGGACAAGAGGGTGAATAAATGGAGCATACTGTTCATAAAAGTACCAGAAACCGGCTTGCTATGAGAAGCTTAGCGATTATTTTTATTTTGGTAGCTGTATTGAGAGTTGTAGTTGTGGTTACCAGTCACGAAAAAAGTAGCATAGTAATAACATTTTTATGTGCCGGCTGCCTGTTATATGGTCTTGTGCTGTTGTGGAATACATTAAAACCACAGGCATATGATATTACATATGTTTTTGGGGATAAAACCATGACTGTTAAGATGCATAAGGGCGAGAAAACGATATCATATGATGAGATAACGGATCTTGGCTATGTTGTTCCTAATCCGAATCTTGATTACAGTATTGTTCAGATATTTATAGGGAAACAGCAGTTTATAATTCCGTTTAATGGGAATACCAATGTGGGGAAAGCTCTGTATGGGATGTTGAAACTCAAAAGAGAGGCGTGAAATTTGGGTTTGTAGGGATGTTTTATTTTCTTTTACGAACGCCGTATTACGATATATTATGGTATATTTTTATGTCTTGATTGTCCATGGATAAGAGT
>CADBCZ010000042.1 GCA_902793335.1 uncultured Lachnospiraceae bacterium | reverse complement strand
ATCCGAGACAAGTAACTGAAGATAAACAAGAGGCAAAAGCCTCTTAAGAATAAAAGAAGAAAGGAACGGGTAGGGTGACAACTACCCAAAAAAGTTTCGAAGAGTTGTATTGTAGGTGAACTGAGATAATCAAGAGGTAGTGGTGATTGTATATAAGTAGTTGATTTGAAAAAGTTTTGAATAACATGCCAGACTACATAAATGTAGTTTGGCGTGTTATTTATTTAGTAATAATATAAAATCAACCTAAACAGTTAATCAATGTATATTCATCCTATTTCTTGGATGCTTATTTTCTAATATCTCTTTCTGTTTGTGCATAGAAACACTGGTATATATTTGAGTTGTGTTTATTGAACTATGACCTAACATCTTTTGTATATACCGAATATCGACATCTGCTTCTAATAGTAGCGTGGCAAAAGAGTGTCGAAACATGTGAGGAGTAATATGCATATTAATATCTGATAGTTCTACATATTTATTGATCATATGCCTGACAGACTGTTCGGACAATCGATTATTTAGACGGTTTATGAATAAATAATTTGTGTTTTTCAGTTCGTTTCTGAATGTTTCAATATAAGTATAAAGTGATAATAGCACTTCATTGTTGCCAATCTGTATTATACGTTCTTTTGCCCCCTTCCCATATATCAACACTGTGTGATTAGTTAGATCAACGTTGTTCTGTGTTAAATTACATAATTCTGATATGCGTATTCCGGTAGCAAACAACAATTCAATAACAGCAATATCTCTTATTGTTGATTTGTATTTATAGTAAGATGATGCTGAATCTTTTTGTAGATACATTGTAGATAGTAAATATTGTATTGTATTAGATGGTATGGTTTTTGGAAGTCTTTTCGGTTGTCGAAAGCTTATATTGATTTTTGAGAAGGGATTGATTTCAATTATATCTTCAAATTCAAGATAGTGAAAAAAAGCTTTTACACTTGCAATTTTTCGTTTGGTTGTGGCTGGCTGGTACATTCTGTGTATTTGTGTGATGTAATCTAAAAGAACATCTTTAGATATCGGCATCTTGTAAGGTATAATTCTTTAAGTTGTTCTAAGTTGTTCATTTGTTTCAATGAAACCTCCTTAATAAAAATATTTGATACAGTATAAGGTATCTTATTTAATTTGCATAGCTTTAATTAATTTAATGTTTTTCTAATTTCTAATTTATGTATAAATAAAAAAATCTGAGAAATAATAAACTGCATCAATTCAAAATTTGTTATTACGAAACATTATTCAAAAAAATTTTATTACACTTTATCTGATATTTCCTTATTACGAATTTCAGGAGGGTGAAATGCAGAAGCTTAGAACGGATTTGGATATAGGTGGCAATATACAAAAACTGCGAAAAAATAATCATTTGACACAGGACCAAACAGTTGCTAAACTAAATTTACTTGGAATATCGATTTCGAAGAGTACCTACGCTAAAATAGAAACCAATCGTATGAATATAAAAGTTTTAGAATTAATTGCATTAAAAATAATATTTAACACAGAATATGCCGAATTCTTTTATGGATTAGAAGATGGTTTGAAACAATAGTAAGATGATTATAGTTTGTAAGGCAGGTTGCAGGAGATGATAGGATGTTAAATATAGCGATATGCGATGATGATGAACAATTTGCAAATAGTTTAGAGGATCTATTGTATGATTATTTGAAGAATAATAATTATAAAGCGGATATTCAGATATTTACCGATCCGGATGACTTTATTAAATATTTGAATGATGAAAGTGTTGATCTTTTGTTTTTGGATATTGAATTTGAAAAAATCACAGGTGTTGATATTGGAAATAATCTCAGAAAGAATCTTCATAATGACTTGATTCAGATAGTCTTTGTTTCAGCTACTGAAAGTTATGCTATGCAGTTGTTTAATATACGTCCATTTGATTTTCTTGTAAAACCTGTTGATTATAAGAAAGTTAACTATTTGATGGAAGAATATAATAGAATTTATAGAGTTCAGCAGAATTTCTTTGAATATCATATGGGAAAACAGGTATATAAAATTGATGAACAGGCTGTATTATATTTTCAGAGTGAAGGCAGAAAAATTAAAATGGTTACAAGTATAGGAGATAAACAATTTTATGGTAAACTATCGGAGGTAGCAGAAAAACTTAAGGCAAACAGTTTTTTTCAAGTACATAAATCTTATATAATTAACAGCAGATATGTTTTAGAATATGGTAAGGAACATGTAGTTATGACTAACAAGGAAAGAATACCGGTAAGCAGGCCAATGAGAGAAAAATTGAACAAATTAATCATAGAAGAAAAATGGGGAGTATAAGAATGGAAATAATAGATGTTATTCTAAGTGCGACTCTCAATTTTCTTAGTGTGTATATTGATTTTCGTATTATAGATATATTTCTGGATAAAAAAGAAATAAAAAAGAAGAATTCATTTTTTGTTAGATTATTGGTATGGTCGATTAATTTTGTATTTTACTATTTTTGTAATATTTATATAACTAGTATATCTATTATTGTATTATTGCTTTTGGCAACAATGATATTATACCATGGAAGTATACTTAAAAAAGTTTTAGCGATAATTTCAAGTTTTGCTTTAGGTATGGTTGTTGAGGAATGTGTGTGGAGATGCTTTTCATATTATAATATTGCTGAAGAGATGGAATTGTTTGGAGGATTAATTACGTTAATAATTCTAATAATAATAGTCCTGTTTCTGGAAAGATTTGTTGGGATAAAGAAGAATCTTTATATAACAAATGAGAGTTATATCAATATATTAACGGTGCTATTAGGTAATGTAATGCTAATATATCTGTTATCTGGAATGGAAAGTGTTGATCGTGCCAAAATAATATTAGCACTTATTACTATTTGTATAATAGATATCAGTACTTTTTGGATACATAATAAAGTGAATGAGGTATATCGTGAAGAAATAGAACGTCAACTTATGTCAGAACAGATATTAATGTATAAAAAACAGTTTGGAATTATTGAATTATCGCAAAAGAGATTAGAATCATTTAGACATGATATTAAAAATCATTTATTATTACTTTACAGTTATTTAGAAGAGGGTGAAAGTGATAAGGCTACAGCATATATAAATGAAATTCAAACTAATATTAGTGTCCCAGAACAGTATGTAAAGACTGGAAATAATGAATTGGATTCGGTTTTGAATTATTCATTGAGCAAAGCGAATAAAATGAATTGTAAAATAGAAACCAATATATCGGTTCCGAGAGATGCTTTTATCCAAGGATATGAAGTAGTTATGTTATTAGGAAACCTCTTGGATAATTCATTAGAAGCATTGGAAAAGGTATATGACAGACACTTGTATGTGGGTATATCGCTAAAAAAAGGATTGATTCTGATACGTATTAAAAATACATTTGATGGAATGATAAAGCGGGAAGATGGTATAATTAAAACGAGAAAAAAAGATACTAATAAGCATGGTATAGGATTGAAGAATGTTAACGAAATAGTTCAAAGATATAATGGAGATATCAGCTTTAGTACACATGATAATTATTTCGTTACTGACGTATTAATGTATTTGCAATATTAAAAAAAGACAAAAGTCAAACAGAAAACTGGATTTTCACAATCATCTAATATTTAAGGGGCGGTAAGTTTTTACCGCCCCTTAACTTTATTTCATCTATTTAGTTTAATTGAAATCCAATACTCTTGCCACAGTATTCTTATTCTTGTCTGTAAATGTAACAGTAGCTGAGCTTGCTTTCTTTTTGTACTTCTTGAATTTAAATGTGTATTTCTTTTTCTTTGTACTCTTTGTATAAGATTTGCTTCCGACCTTTAATTTGATCTTCTTTAAGTTAGATGCCTGTGTGGTCATCACGCCGCCTTTAAGGTTAAGGCTTATTACCTTAGGTGCAAAGGTGTATTTCTGTGTCTTCTTAGCGGAAAGCTTGCTGTCAATCTTGATAGCTGTTTTGCCGACTCTTGTAAGCTTGTTTGACTTAAATGTCAGCTTAATCTTGTCGTTCTTGACATATATACCGTTCTTTGCAATGTTCTTGATAGTGTTAGAGGAAAGTGTCTTGACAGATGCTTTACCTGTAACGAATATACCGTATTGGCTACATTTATCAATTGTATTATTTTTGATGTTGGTTGCAACTGCGTTAGAGTTGATTTCAATACCGCTGGCACCGGCCTGGGTTATCTTGTTCTTTGTGATCGAAGGAACATTTGCTGAGCCGTATACATTGATACCGCAACCGTTTACATTGCTAATGGTGTTCTCTGTCACAGAAGGAACATTTGCGGAAGAACATATCTCAATACCGCTTGATTGACAGTTGTTTATAACGTTAGTCTTTAACGAATTGACACTGCCGGAACTGTATACCTTGATTGCACTCTCGGTACAAGTGTTGATATTGTTGCTTGAAACTGTTTCGCAGCTTGCTGTTGAATGTACCAATATACCGCTCTTTTTGCTGTTACTTATAGTATTAAGGCTTATGACTGTTGCTGTAGTTCCTGAACCGTATAGTATGATACCCTGGTTGTTGAGCTTATCTATTGTATTGCTCACGATCTGTCCGGAACTTGCATCAGTACTTATAACACCGTAAGTTGCACTTGAAATGTTGTTGTACTCTACTGAGAAAGCCTTACTTTCACTTGACTTGATACCGGTAGAGTAGTTCGTAATTGTATTGCTGCTGATAACCGAATTATCACATCCGAACAACTTGATTCCACTGTTCTGTGTTGCATTACCGATTATCTTGTTGTTAATAATTTTAATATTTGTATGATGATGTCCATCAAGAGCATGGTGGTTACCAATTGCTACAGGATAGTCGGTAAATGTGTTGTCGTGTATAGTAATATTGCTACAGGCAGTATCATCTGTTTTATATGCAGAAGTCCATTTTGATTTGCTGTCTTTATGGGCTACGTCTATCTGGATGGCCTCTGCAAGATCACCATTAGGATCATTATACGCTTCGGTCTCACCGTCTTCATCCTTGATTTCTGATGTGACATGTCTAAATCCTGTAAAGGTACAGTTTGCTATCTCAGCGGTATCAACACCACAAAGCTCAATCAAATGATTGCCGTAGCAGTTCTTAAATGTACAATTCTTGATTAAAAGGTTACGTGCATGTCCAAGATTGAGAAGGTTGGATGCCTGTATTGCAGCTGAAACAAATCCGCCGTCAAAAGTTCCACCCTCGATTCTTATATTCTCACCGTTAGTGTATCCGCCGACAGAATCAGTAGTAGTTGAATTATATGGCGCAATCTTTAATATGTTATGATTTACACCTAAACGGTCGGTTGTTCCTGCTGCAACTCCGTCATCTGAGTTGGAATTTCTTACCAATACTGCGTTATTGTCAAATTGCAGGGTAGTATTGGAATGAATGTATAATGAGTTGCTCAAATAGTAGTTTCCTGTAGGAAAATGAACTACTAATTTGTAATCGGCTGAAGCCATATCCAATGCACACTGAATATCGAATTTATCGTTTTTGATATCTGTTGCGTCAACTCCGTTCTTATTAGAGCCGGTTGAACCGTAATATACATTCTGAGGTTCAATAGTTACAACACCGTTAACAGCTTTTGGTGCAACTATCGTTGCCTTGGTGGAAGCAGTAAGAGAAACATCTTTTCCGTCAGTTCCTTTGTATGTAAGCGTTGCTTTGATTTCCTGTGCCTGTGGGGTGCTTTTTTTGTTATAGAATATTACCTTACGGACACTGTCTACATTGGTGGTTACCTTGTAATCTTTTGAGTCAAAAGAAAGTTCTTTTTCCTCAGTCTTGTCGGATTTGTATTGATTTGAACCTGTCTTGATATTATTCTCAATTGTTCCTATAAGAACGAGATCATCAAGATCTAAGGTGTCACTCTTACTCATCAATCCGTTATCGACATTGAACTTATCTTTGTTATCTTTTAACTTCAATTTGATTGAAGAAATAGTGGGTGTAACATCGGGTTTGATAATAGTAACCTTAGGATTATCAGTTGAATAGATTGTCTTATAAGTTTCTGTTCCGGTGGTCTTGTCTTCAGATATCTTGTATTTAAGTTCTGCTTTGACCTCTTGATCCTTACCCTCCTTGGAACGTATCTCTGAAACATTGGTTGTAACGTTATATATGTTAGTTGGAAGACTAATTGTATCTGTATCCTCCTTAATGTTGTAACGTTCATTTTCATCTGAAATATCAAAGTAATTATCCTTTGGAGTCTTAATTTCACGAGTGACCTCTAATTCAAGATCTTCTTCGTCCAGAGTATCTATTTTTTCAAGGATAATATCACTTGCAGCATAAAAGGTTGTCTGCTTTTCATCCTTGAGCTTAAGACGTATATTCTTAGGAGTAACAGTCTTAGCCGGAAGAACAGTTACTAAGAGCTCATTAGATGATTCAAGCATGGTTTCGGTATTATCTGTATTCTTAATTGTAAGTGTAGCAGTTACCTTCTGGTTCTTACCTTCCTTCTTTCTGATATCTGCAACGTTGGTTGTAATATTATATTTTGAAGATGGAAGAGATATTGTCTCGGGATCGCCTTCGCTAAATGAAGCTGTAACAATGATATCCTCTAAGTCCAATGTTTCTTCTGATGCGGAATCACTGTCGGCTATATAAAATATGTTCTTGTTAGCTGCGTTTTTCATAGATACCGTTATACCGGTTATAGTCTTTGTCTCTGTATTATCAGTAGTACTCTCTGCTGCACTTGCGGGAATTGTATAATTGCTAAATGGTGACATTAGCAGAGAAAGTGCAAGGACAGAGCTGATAAGTATTCGTTTTCTCTGTTTTCTCATGATGTTTTCTCCTTTTTTTGATTTCCTTATATTATAGAACTTTTACAGTAATTTTCCAACAGTTATAAGAAATTTATGTGAAGTGTATGTTTTTTTTGTGTTTTTATATTAAAACAGAGAAGGGGATAAGGGAAAATTTGATTGCAATAAATGATTTGGTATGATAGAATATTTTGGTTATAGATGACTAACTGACAGTTTAATAAAGGAGGATTCTGCCATGAGAAATAAGATGAGACTTGCATTATTTACTATTGGTATGATATTAGTACCGACGGTTGAGGTTAATGCTGCAACACAGACTATTGACGTCAGCATAACCAGGACAGAAGACGCTGGAAAAGAGATTCAGGACTGCCTTGACAAGGCAAAAGAAGATGAATCGGGAAATACTCAGTATGTATTCAATTTTCCAAAGGGAGAATATGATCTTTTTGATACTGTCCTTAAGGTTTATAGTAATTCAACGCTTAATATGGATGGATGTATACTTAAAAGATCCGGATCAGATGGTGTATGGAAGTCAATGCTTCGTATAGGCAATGATACAGATAAAGAGGGATCGGGATCCGGAGTTGGTTGTTATGGATATAACGGATATCATGATATAACAATTAATGGTGGTACATTTGATGGTAATGGATCACGTGCTGCGATTGATGGTCCTAAAAAATGTCCTTCTATGTTAAGGTTTGGTCATGGAAGCAACCTTACATTTAACAATGTTACGCTTAAGAATGCATACGACAATCACCAGATGGAGTTTGCAGCTTGTCAGGGAATAACTATCAGGAACTGTGTGTTTGAGGGATTTGTTCCTAAGAAGGGAAAGGAAGGCGCTAAAGCAGTCAACTATGCTAATAATGAGGCTGTGCAGTTTGATATCATGCATAATGAGAATCATTTTAGCAATTATCCATTTTATGATGATACACCATGTAAGGATATTGTGGTAGATGGTTGTACATTTACCAATTTTCAAAGAGGACTCGGAACACATAGTGCGGTTGCAGGGTCATATTTCACAAACATTTCATTTACCAATAATACATTTACTAACATTAGCGGATACGCGATCACAGCTACTAACTTCAAGAATTCAGTTATTACAGGTAACACTATCAGTGATTGCGGAGCGGGAATAATATTCCGTTCAATGGTTCAGAGTCATGATACGTTCTATTCACCGCTTGCAGGAAGCTTCACAATCGACAGTGATGCAGCATCGGTAATTGAGAATAACACTATTCAGATTTCTGACAAGAAGTACAGTAATGCAACACCTTATGGAATTTTATTGTACAGTGAGAATGTCAAGTCGGATATACCTATTGATGGTGGGGCAGATAAGGTTCCGGCAGGAAATTATATACTAAAGAATGTTAAAGTAAACAATAATACCGTAACGATGAATAACAGCGGATATGGTATATGGCTTCAGTATACTGAGGGCTGTGAAGTTTCGAACAATTCGGTTTTGATGGATATAAATGCCGGCTGTTCAGGCAAGGGTAACAGCGATTGTATACGTCTTGTAAAGAGTAAGAATATCACAATTAATAAGAATTCATTTGTTAACAAGAAGAACAATAAGAAAACTAAGAAGGCTTGCGGTATTGTACTTACTACGAATTCGTCAGCAACGATAACAGGCAATACAATAAAGAATTCACCGAAGGATGGAATATTCGTTGTAACCAAATGCAATGCAACAGTTAAGAATAACAAGATTGAAAAAACAGGACGATACGGACTTAATGTATGTGACAATTCAAAAGCAAGATCAATTAAGAATAAGTTCAAGAAATGCAAGAAACGTCCATATAATGAGTATAAGAAGAGTAAGATCAAGAAAAAATAATTACTATAATCAATGAAAAAAATGAAAAGTGAGGAACGATAGGATGCGAAAGTTGTGGGAGAATGATAAGGCACAGTTTATCAGAAAGATAATAGCGATAATACTGGTTATAATCGGAATGGTTTTTGTGGTTGCAAACAAGGATGTATATTACAGCACACACAAATCCAAGGTATCAATCCCGGCAGAGGCTGTCGCTGATCCTATCGTCATTAACTTTCAGGGCGATAAAGTATTTGAACAGGAATTTCGTGGCTGGAATGGTGTGATGGAATATACTTTGATTAGATTCTCTAACCAGGGTAATCAGAGTGCAGAAGGCGTAATTACAGTTAATATTTTAGATAGTGACAGAAATGTTCTTCTTTCAACAGGACGAGAAGTATCATCAATAATGACGACAAAGCCATGTAAGTTTTCGTTTGAAGAATGTAAGCCGGTAACATTTTCTAATTCAAAGAATTACATCATGCAGATTGTTGCATCGGGTGTAAATAACCCTCAGGGATTTGGAATATTCACATATCCACAGAAGGGAACACTTTATGGAATGCTTACAGATGATGGCAATCCGGTTGAGGAAAGATTGGGTGCAACATATTTTTATTCGTATTACAATGTGAGAGCTGTTCGTGATATGTTTGTATTTTTCGTTCTTGCTATCATATTTATCTTTATTCCGTTTGAAAAGATTGATGAACTTGTAAAGCAAAAATATGCTGATAAGAACTGGGCGGAGAATTTTGATTCGAACAAAATTATGACACGTATATTCTTTTTTGCATCGCCTGTATTGTGTGTTATGCTTGCAGACCGATTCAACGGATATTATCTGTCACAGATGATAAGCCGTATGTTTGACTGGGGATTTGTCCTTAATCTGTTTATTTATGTTGTTGTATGGTTTGTATTATACACGGTTATAAATAGAGCGCAGTATGCAAGTATTCTTCTTCTTTTGCTGGTATTTGCAGCTACAATTGCTAATTATTATGTCTGGCAGTTTAGAGGTTGTCCCGTGTTGGCAACAGATCTTCAATCCGCAAAGACTGCTATGAACGTTGCGGCCAACTTCTCATATAAGCTTGATCTTACGGGTGTATGGGGAGTCGTATATATTATAACATTTACAGCAATGCTTTTGAGTTTGAAAGGATACAAAGGCGCAGGCCTTAAGAGAAGAGCGGTAATGCTTGTATTATCTATATGCGCTGTGGGCTTGTTCAATGTTATATTCTTCAATTCGGATTTTGTTAAGAATCGCGGTATCAAGGCTGAGGTTTGGCATCCACAGGTAAGATATGCCAAGAATGGTACAGCTCTTTCTTTTGTGCTTTCATGGTCGTATACCAAGGTTGAGGTTCCTAAGGGGTATTCGGCAAAGAAAGCATATGCTGTTATGAAAGAATATGAGTCGGATGATGTAGAAGGTTCTGAAGCTGTATCAGATAAAATGCCTAATGTCATAGCTATAATGAATGAATCGTTAGGAGATTTTGCATATGATGGAAAGATAGAGTACACAGAAGATTATATTCCGTTTATTCACAGCTTGTCTGATAATACTATAAAGGGAAAGTTATATGTTTCTATAGAAGGAGCTAACACTGCTAATTCAGAATTTGAATTCTTAACCGGTAACACAATGGCATTTTTGCCTTACAGATGTATCCCTTACAATTTGTATATCAATGATGAAACTGCATCAATGACTCAGAATATGAAGTCTACCGGTTATACAGGTAATAATGCATATCATCCTTATCTGTCTTCAGGTTGGAATAGAACTAATGTATATCCTCTTATGGGATTTGATAATTTCTTTGCAGATGAATATTATTACGAGAAGGGAAACGATGAACTTGTTCGTAATTATATCTCTGATAAATCAGATTTCCAGCAGATTATAGATGATTATGAAGTGGCGAATGCAGCCAATGGTGATGCACCTTTTTATCTATTTAATGTAACGATGCAGAATCATGGCGGATATGATGGAAAAAGAGGTTTGGTTGATACGAAGATTAAGATAACCTCAGATAACCTTAACAGTGACGAAGCAGAACAATTTA
Organism: uncultured Lachnospiraceae bacterium; assembly: GCA_902793335.1. Lineage (GTDB taxonomy): Bacteria > Bacillota > Clostridia > Lachnospirales > Lachnospiraceae > CAG-590. Next base: position 13,851 of record CADBCZ010000042.1, on the reverse strand, counting down.
TTAATCTTGCGAAAATGAGTGATGATGCATTTAAGATGCTTGTGTCGTATTTTGAAAATGTAGATGAGCCTACACTTATAGTAATGTTTGGAGATCATCAGCCACCGGTTGAAAATACATTTTATAGCGACCTTATAGGTAAGGATGTCAATAATCTTCCGGTTGAGAAACAGGCTAACTGGTATGCGACTCCTTATGTGATCTGGGCTAATTATGATATAGAGGAACAGGAAGTGGATATGAGTGCCAACTATCTGTCTTCGTATGTTATGCAGTTAGCAGGAATGAAGCTTACGGGATACAACAAGTATCTTCTTGATCTCCAGAAGGAGATACCGATTTTGTCAGCAGTATGTTATCAGGGTGATGATGGAGTATTTCATGAGCTTGATGAGAAGACAAAGTATAGTAAAAAGATTGAAGAATATCAGATGATTCAGTATAATAACCTTTTTGATGTAGAACATAGAAATAATGATTTCTTCTTTCTTAAATAAAGAATCAGATCAAAGATATTAAACTCATGAATATAATATGAAAGGACGTAGTAGTAAACAATGTTTCTCAAAAAAGATACCGATAAGCCCAAAAAGAAAATAAGGATTTCAGAACTTGATTTTAAGTATAGATTAATAATAGCTGTTTGTATTTTTCTGTTGGGAGTCGTATTGTTTTTGATTAACAAAGGGAAGTTCTACGGACTTGATAATAATGGTAATCTTTCACTCCTTAAAAAGATAGTTGCGGTTTGGTTTGGTTGCTTTATGATTATGAGTTTCTCAGTGATATATGAGAACAAACTAAGTGACGCTGTTAATAAAATAATTAATCTAAGCATTATGGAATGGTATCCGGTAGTATGTTTTTTTATTGTTGAACTGACTATAGGAACAGACTGCCGAATTATCATTATGAACCTCAGACGTCTGTTATTAAATATAGCACTTTATATGATAGTGTATTATCTGTTTTATGCTATTACGGCAAGTGTCAGAGCCTCTGTTATAGGGCTCTCGACATTTACAGCACTCTTTGCAATGGTCAATATCTATCTTTTGAAATTCCGTCAGATTCCTCTTATGGCAACAGATTTTCTTGTTATCAGAACGGCTCTTAATGTTGCCGGGGATTTCGACTTTACTCCTGATATATATGTATTGTTGCTGATCTGTTACCTTGTAGCGGTAATAGTGGCATCTTCTATGATTAAGGAAAATAATAAGCTTAGGAAGAATATTCCGTTCAGGGTTATCATTGCGGTTATATATATAGGCTTCTTTGGTTTTATGTATCATCTGACTATCAAAACAGATTATCTTCAGGAGAAATATATTCAGTTCAACACTTTCAGACCGACAAAAAGTTATACAAAAAATGGTGGGTTGCTAACATTTACAAAAAGTATTCAGTTGTGTATGTTTGATAAACCTGATGGTTATTCAGAAAAAACAGTTGCCAAGATTGCAAAAGATTATCCTTCTGATTCAGTAATTGATATAAGTGCTGAAAAGAAACCTAATGTAATTGTTATTATGAATGAGGCTTTTGCTGATCTTCAGGCCGTAGGTGAATTTGAAACCAATGAAGAAGTATTGCCGTTCTATAACAGTATGAAAGAGAATACAATCAAGGGATTTACTTATGTTTCTGTGTTTGGTGGTCAGACAGCTAATACTGAATATGAGTTTTTGACAGGTGATTCAAAGGCATTTCTTCCTGAGAACTCAACTCCGTATCAGTTATATATTAAGGATTATATGCCTTCTCTTACAGGCAATATGGTGTTAAATGGTTATCAGGGAAATCTTGCACTGCATCCATTTTATGGTTCAGGATACAATCGAATAAATGTATATAATAATTTAGGTTTTTCTGAATTCTTAGATGTATATAACTTCGAAAATCCGACATATATTCGTGATTTTATATCGGATTCATCAGATTTTGCCAAAGTTATAGAAGAGTACGAGAAGTGTAAAGCCAAATCTGATGCTCCTTTCTATTTGTTCAATGTAACTATGCAGAATCACAGTAGTTATGATATGGATTTTGATACATTACCCAAAACAATCAAGATAACATCTGAGGATAAGAAGAATGCTGATGCAGAAAGATATCTTAATCTGGTTCATTTGTCAGATGCGGCACTAAAAGAGCTGATAGAATATTTTGAGAAGGTTGAAGAACCTACAGTGATTGTTTGGTTTGGTGATCATGAACCCGGTATTTCAGATAAGTTCTATGAAAATATCACGGGAAAGAAGCTTGATAAGATGACAGGCCTTGAGAGTATGGAACTATACAAGACTCCATTTTTCATCTGGGCTAATTATGACATTGATGAAGAATATTATGATAAGATAAGTGTTAATTACCTTCATTCATTAATGCTTAAAAAGACTGGTCTTAATATGACAGGATATAATAAATTCTTGCTCGATATGTTTGAAGATATTCCGGTTATTACCGGAAATGGATATATTGGAGCAGACGGTAATTTCTATAAGAAAGATGACGTGAATTCACCGTACTATGAGACTATTGAAAAATACAATATGATAGTATATAATCATCTTTTTGATACAAAAAACAGAAATTCATTTTTTGAATATACAAAGTAAACTTTAAGCGAGAGGAGACGATTAACATGTATAAAAAGAAAAGTATTATTTTGTGTATTTTATCTCTTGTAACTGCTGTTGCCGCTTGTAGTGATGTGGTTCATGCGACAGAGAATAAAAAAAACGAAGGAAAGAAAATAATCAAATCAATATCATGGACTGACTATGATAAATGTCTGACTATAGAAAAAGGAGAGAAAGAAAAACTCAATGTTACGTTTTCTCCGACAAAAAAGATCAATAAAAAACTGAAGTGGTCATCATCAAAGAAAAAAGTGGTATCTGTTACTAAAAAAGGCGTGATCAAGGGAAAGAAAAAAGGTACTGCTACAATTACCGCAAAGACCACTGACGGTTCTAATAAGAAGATTAAACTCAAGGTTACAGTTGGTAAGAGGGTAGAGGATTTACAGTATACAAATGCTGAAAAATATTCAAAAATGTATACCGGGCAGACCTACACTTTAAAGGTTGCATTTACACCTTCAAATGCATCAAACAAAAAACTTAACTGGATCTCCAGTGATGAGACTGTTGCCACAGTTGACAGCAATGGTAAGGTGACTCCGAAAGAAAACGGAACGGTCGTAATTACTGCATCGGCTACAGACGGTAGCGATGTTTTCGTTGAACAGCCGTTTGAAATTGCAACCCTTGCAAAATCAATATCGCTGTCATTGAATGAAAGTGACGCTTATCATGTAAATACTGCATCTCATACTATGTATGCAAAAGCAGGTACGAGTGCAAAACTTAAGGTGACATTTTCACCGGAGAATACTTCGGACAAAAGAGTACAATATGAATCCAGCAACGAAAATGTAATAAGAGTTGATGCCGATGGCAATCTTTTGATTCTTGAATCGGGAATCTCAGTGATAACAGCTACAACGCTTGACGGAAGTAATAAGAGTACAAAATATACAGCTTTTGTCAATTCGCTGTCAAAGGATGATTGCACATTTGTTGCACATAGGGGATTTAGTGAATTGGCTCCCGGCAATTCTTTGTCGGCATTTAAACTTGCAATGGAATCAAATTTTGATTACATTGAATTGGATGTATGGCCAACTATAGATAACCAGTTTGTTGTATGTCACGATAAATCGTTGAAGGAAATAGCGGGTGAAGATGTAAATGTTACAGATCTGACACTTAGCGCAGCGATGAATTATAGAATTACATCAGGAAATGGAATTAATACCTATTCAGGAGAATATATTCCGTCTCTAGAGCAGGTGCTTGAACTTTCAAAGAAATACCCAAGTGCCAAATATTATATTGAGCTTAAGGCGGCGTTGACAGAAAGTCAGTTGACTGATTTGTTGAAGATGATTCAGAAATATGATCTTGGGGAAAGAGTAAGGATTATATCGTTTAAGGATATCAATTTGATTAGAATCAGACGTATTGAAGAATACGGCGGAGATAAAGTGGATTTGGGATATCTGACATATCAGATGGATCAGTCTGCAATCAATATCTGTGAGCAGACAAATGCTGAGCTTTGTTCATCGTATAATCAGATAACCAAAGATGTAGTGAGAATTGCACACGATAAAGGGATTCGGGTTAATGCCTGGACGGTTCCCAATATGTACATGGCGGGATTTTTGGTTGATACTGTTAAAGTGGACAGCATTACAGCTAATTTTAAGTTTTTTGATTAACATTAAAGGAGATTATAAAAGTGAGAAATATCATAACCAATGTTAAGAGAATCAGAAAACAGGTATTTACTGAGGTCGCTAATCTTGCGTATAATTCGGATAATATTATTGATGATATTGAATCAATACCATATAAGATAACACCGGGTGATACTCCACAGTATCTTGAAAGCATATATAGAGAAAGAGCGATAACAAGTGAACGTATTAGACTTGCAATGGGAATGTCATTACGTCCTGAAGATAAGCCTGTTCATATAACACAGGGTATTGAAGAAAGCAATATTGATGAGAAATATTATGAACCGCCGCTTATGCAGGTTATACCTGCTGCGTGTAATGCATGTCAGCAGAATGTATATGAGGTTAGCAATCAGTGTATGGGATGTGTCGCTCATCCTTGTATGGAGGTATGTCCTGTAAATGCTATCCGCATGGAGAATGGAAAGTCTGTAATAGACAAGGATATATGTATCAAGTGTGGAAAGTGTAAAGCTAATTGCCCGTATGATGCAATATCATATAAGAGACGTCCTTGTGCAGATGCATGCGGTGCTAATGCTATCATAAGTGATGAACTTGGACGTGCTAAGATAGATGAGACAAAGTGTGTATCATGCGGAATGTGCATGGTTAATTGTCCTTTTGGTGCAATTGCGGATAAATCCCAGATATTCCAGTTGATAAGGGCACTTCGCTCAGGCCGCGAGATATATGCGGCACTTGCCCCGGCTTTTGTAGGTCAGTTTGGTAAATTTGCAACACCTGATAAGATTAAAGCTGCGCTTATAAAGCTTGGTTTTAAGGATGTATATGAGGTTGCGATTGGGGCTGACATGGGTTGTATGACTGAGGCAGAGCACTATGTTAATGAAGTTGCAACAGGTGAACTTCCATTCTTACTTACATCGTGTTGTCCGTCGTGGGCTATGCTTTCCAAAAAGCATTTTCCTGAGACTATTGATAAGATTTCAAATGCGCTTACACCTATGGTTGCAACAGCAAGAATGATCAAAAAAGAGCATCCGGATGCCGGAGTTGTATTTATTGGTCCATGTGCTGCGAAGAAGTTAGAAGCTATGAGACGAACTGTAAGAAGCGATGTTGATTTTGTTATAACTTTTGAGGAACTCGATGCAATGTTTGTTGCAAGAGATATAGAGTTTGATGATTTCAAAGGAGGAGATCCTCTTGAGGATGCTACGGGGGCCGGAAGAGGTTATGCTGTTGCCGGTGGCGTAGCGAAAGCAATAGAGGCATGTATTAAGGAATACTATCCGGGAACAGAGGTTAATATTGAACACGCCGAAGGACTTGATGAATGTAGGAAAATGTTGATGCTTGCAAAGGCCGGTAAGAAGAACGGTTGTCTTATTGAGGGAATGGCCTGCCCGGGAGGCTGTGTTGCCGGAGCGGGAACTAATATACCAATCAATAATGCGATGAAAGAGGTCAGAGATTTTGTTAATTCAACGAAAAAAACAATTCCTGATCCGGAGGTTGTCGATAATTATCATCCGGAAGAATAGAACTATGAGTTTTGAAATGTAGATGGGAGATGAGAGTATGTTTCAATATTTGATTGGGATTGCTGATACAGGAGATACATCAAAACCGTGGCTTATCGCTATATGTATGATCATTTCTATTGTCGTCGTTGCTGCTTTGTTTGTCATGGGACAAAAGGGTACAGACGAGGATGAGGATGAATAAAGTAGCTATGAAGGATTCTGAGTGGTTACGAATAAAGTTATAATATGCAGGAGGAATAACTAATTATGAGCAAAATAACAATGACAACACCATTAGTAGAGATGGATGGAGATGAGATGACAAGAATCTTGTGGAAGATGATTAAGGACGAGCTTCTTATTCCTTTCATAGATTTAAAAACTGAGTACTACGACCTTGGTTTGGAGCATAGAAATGAAACTAACGACCAGGTTACAGTTGATAGTGCTGAGGCAACCAAGAAGTATGGTGTTGCTGTTAAGTGCGCAACAATTACACCTAATGCAGCGCGTATGACAGAGTATAATCTTAAAGAAATGTGGAAGTCACCTAATGGTACTATCCGTGCAGCACTTGACGGAACAGTATTCCGTGCTCCTATTGTTGTCAAGGGAATAGAGCCGTGTGTTAAGAACTGGAAAAAGCCTATAACACTTGCCAGACATGCATATGGTGATGTATATAAGAATTCAGAGATAAGAGTACCCGGTGCAGGAAAAGCTGAACTTGTATTTACAGGTGAAGATGGAACAGAAATCAGAGAGACAATTCATGAATTTAAGGGTCCCGGAGTTATTCAGGGAATGCATAATCTTGATGATTCAATTTCAAGCTTTGCAAGAGCCTGCTTTAATTACGCATTAGATACAAAACAGTCAGTTTGGTTTGCGACAAAGGATACTATTTCTAAGAAATATGATCACAGATTCAAAGATATCTTCCAGGAAATCTATGATGCAGAATATGATGAGAAATTCAAGGCTGCAGGAATTGAGTATTTCTATACATTGATAGACGATGCTGTTGCCAGAGTAATGAAAGCAGAGGGTGGTTTTATCTGGGCTTGTAAAAACTATGATGGTGATGTAATGTCTGATATGGTTTCTTCCGCATTTGGTTCACTTGCGATGATGACTTCAGTTCTGGTTTCTCCAACAGGCGTTTATGAGTATGAGGCTGCACATGGTACTGTACAGAGACACTACTATAAGCACTTAAAAGGTGAAGAGACTTCTACTAACTCAGTTGCTACTATTTTTGCCTGGACAGGAGCTCTTAGAAAGAGAGGAGAGCTTGATAATATTCCTGAACTTTCAGATTTTGCAGACAAGCTTGAGAAGGCAACTCTCGGTGTTATCGAGTCAGGAAAGATGACAAAAGACCTTGCTCTTATCACAACACTTGAGAATCCTACAGTTCTTAACTCAGAAGAGTTCATCAAGGAGATTCGCAAGAACCTTGAGACAATGTTGTAATATAATTTTTAATTTAAACAATTAAAAAAGATGATACATATTAATTTTAACTGTGGATAATATGTATCATCTTTTTTTAGTTATGCTGAACATAAATGAATAATCGTATTATTCCTCTGATAGTTTTTCCCATTCTTCATAGAGTTTTTCAAGATCGCTGGATAACTCTTCATGTCTGGTGGCAAGCTCATTCAATTTAGCTGAATTCGTGGCGTTATCGGGTTTATTCATTTCGTCATTAATTTCTTCTATGTTTGTTTCAAGCTCCTCAATTTTTGCCTCGATTTTTTGGATATCATTCTGACGTTTTCGTTCTTTAGCCTGTTCTTCTTTTGCAAGCTTCCAGTCTCTCTTGTTATCTGATTCTTCCTGTTTCTTTGGCTCATTAACAGTAGTGCTGTTAGCAGCGAGCTTTTCTTTTTCATAAACGTAATCATCATAGTTGCCAAGATATGAGGTTATGCCATCTGAAGATAATTCGAGTATTCTTGTTGCAGTCTTGTTTATAAAGTATCTGTCATGAGATACATAAAGAACTGTTCCTGTATACCCTGAGAGAGCATTTTCAAGTATCTCTTTTGATGTTATGTCCAAGTGATTGGTTGGCTCGTCCAATATGAGAAAGTTGGCTCCGGTAAGCATTAACTTTGCAAGACTTACACGACCTCTTTCGCCACCGCTTAGTTCATTTATCTGTTTAAAAACATCATCACCGGTGAATAAAAAGGCAGCCAGGGTGTTGCGAACTTTCGTGTTGGTCATGTCGGGATAGGCATCGTGAAGCTCATCAAAAATTGTCTTGTCGGGATGAAGTATCTGATGCTCCTGATCATAGTATCCGATATGAACCTGAGAGCCTAAGGTGACCTTTCCGTTATCTTTTGGAATTAGCTGATTAATGATTTTTAATATGGTTGTTTTGCCTGTTCCGTTACTACCTATAAGGGCAACACGTTCTCCACGTTTAATATCCATGTTTACGTGAGCAAAGAGTGGAATGTCGGTAAAAGACTTGCTAAGATCTTCGACAGTCAACACGTCGTTTCCGCTTTCGATATCGGGAATAAGTGTCAGTTTCATGTCGTCGCGTACTTCTTGAGGCTTTTCTATCTGTTCAATCTTATCGAGCATCTTTTCGCGGCTTTCAGCTCTCTTTATGGATTTCTCTCGGTTGAACTGTTTAAGCTTTGTTATTACATCCTCCTGATGCTTGATGTAAGCCTGTTGATTCATATACGCCTTGTACTGTGATAGCCTGATTTCTTCACGTCTTTTTGAATAATAGCTGTAATTACCATGGTAAACAGTGCCGTGAGTATTTTCTATTTCGAATACCTTTGTAACTATCTTGTCTAAGAAATATCTGTCGTGTGATACAATTATAACAGCACCGTCATAGTTTTTGAGATAGTTTTCAAGCCATGCAGTACTTGCAAGATCAAGGTGATTGGTTGGCTCATCAAGCAATATGATATCCGGACGGGATAGCAGTAATCTGCCGAGAGAGATTCTTGTTTTTTGTCCTCCGGACAACTCACTAATTGGTCTGTTCAAATCGCTTTCATCAAAGCCGAGCCCTTTAAGAACACCTAGAATCTGACTTTCAAATGCATATCCATCCTGCATTTCGAATGTATGATTGAGTCGGGAGTATAGATTGAGAGCCGATTCAAGTTCCTCATCCTTGAGAGTTTCGATATCCTTTTCGAGTTGTCTTAATGTGGCTTCAAGTTTGATTACATCCTTTTTGGCACTTAATAATTCTTCATAAATAGTCTGTTTGTAATATTGCTCCTGATGTTGGGCTAAGTATCCGATAGAAACATCCTTTGCTAAATTAATTGTTCCGTTATCAGGTTCTTCTTCACCGGTTATTATTTTGAGAAGAGTAGATTTGCCGGCACCGTTAATTCCGACTATGGCTATTTTTTCTTTCGCTTCAATATGGAAATTGACTGCGTTTAAAATTTCTTTTGTTCCGTATGATTTTGATATGTTTTGACATCCTAGTACCATTGTTCCTACCTGTATCTTTATTTGTTTTTTGATAATTTTTAAAACCAGTTATATTGGATAACGTTTTGCTTTGTGATATCAACAACTTTTGTATATATTAAAACTTGATTGATTATCATATAATATGTTATATCTCATATATATAATTTGTTGCTGATAATCCGGAAGCTTTAGTGTTGGTGTCGTTTTTGATAGAAAGCTCCGGAGGTGTTACCGATACCCTGGTTTTTTCAGGGATTGATGATGTGATAAATGCACCACCGCCGATAACTGAATCGGCACCGATTACAGTCTCGCCGCCAAGAACGGTTGCATTTGAATATATTGTCACACGATCACCTATTGTCGGGTGTCTTTTTATACCTGCTAAATGCTGACCGCCCCTTGTGCTTAGAGCACCGAGAGTAACACCCTGGTATAATTTCACATAATCACCGATTATGGTTGTTTCACCTATAACTATTCCGGTTCCGTGATCCATAAAGAAGTATTTGCCGATAGCTGCACCGGCGTTGATATCTATTCCGGTCTTGCTGTGGGCGTGTTCCGTCATTATTCTTGGAATAAATGGAACTTTCATTTTATAAAGCTCATGTGCAACCCTGTATACGAATATTGCGTATAAACCGGGATAACAGAAGATGATCTGTTCGCGACTGTCAGCTGCCGGGTCTCCGTCATAACCGGCCTGTGCATCTAATAACAGCATTTTCTGTACATTCGGAAGTGCTTTGAAAAAATCACAGCATATTTCTTCTGAACGCGCGATTATCTCGGTGTTGGTTGCTGTGATCCTGCTGTCTGCATTGTATGCGAGGGCAAGGGCAATCTGCTTTTTTAATTTGTGGTAGATTACGGCAAGCATATGTCCTGAATAATATGAAGCACCTGAAGATTCTATATTTTCCGAACTGAAGTATCCCGGAAACATCAGTTGTCGCAAATCATTTATTATCTCAATTATTATACTTCTTGTGGGAAGTGGTTTGTCGTTTTTTCCCATAAGTAATTCAGATTCAAGATAGTTGTTGCTAATTGCTTTGGATATCTCGGGTAATAAGTCATAGAAATCTATTTTCATGATAAATATCCTCCAATTATAAGGTGATTACTATTTATATAAATATAGGAATTATATTGTTTTTAGTATAATTATGCAGTATATCATATTAAATTACAAATAAAAATAAAAAAAATGAAAAAACTTTCTATTTTTGTTTGATTCGAGAGTGAGTTTAATGTATAATATGTTTATTATTGTGATAAGAATGTGTCGCACGTGACATTTAAATAAACAGAAAAGGGGTAAAGCATGAAAAAGGCATTGGATGTTAATAATATTAATCCGTTTCTTAAATCGACCATAAGTGTTTTTGAAACGGTTACACAACTTACCCTTAAAGTGGGTAAACCATCACTTGCTAATTTTTCATTTTCCAGTCCTACCTATACAATTACTGTTGGTATTGTCGGAGAGATGAAAGGACAGGTTGTATTGGCTATGGAGGTAGAGAATGCCAAAGAAATAGCAAGTAAGATGATGTTTGGAATGCCTGTTGCAGAATTGGATGAGATGGCTTGTTCAGCACTTAATGAATTGAGCAATATGATTTTGGGCAACACTGCAACAGTTTTTTCTACACAAGGCAAGATAATAGATATTACTCCACCAATCTCAATGATAGGCAGCAATCTTATGATGCAGGCAGATATCCAACCTATTAAGGTGCCTATGATGTTTGAGGACAAGACATATATTGAATTATATATTTGTGTATATGAGGAGTAATCTCCGTTATGAGTAGGTAATGTTACATTAGGGGATATAACATATGATATAGTACTTGGGGTATGTTAATAAAACTTATCATAAATAACTAATAACTAAGTAGGAGAGAAAAGAAATGAGTAAAATAATCGGTAAAGGAATTACATTTGATGACGTATTATTGGTTCCTGCATATTCAGAGGTTATTCCTAATGATGTGGACTTAAGAACACAGCTGACAAAGAAGATTCAGCTCCAGATTCCACTTATGAGTTCAGGAATGGATACGGTAACAGAACACAGAATGGCTATTGCGATGGCCAGACAGGGCGGTATCGGAGTTATCCACAAGAATATGTCAATAGAAACTCAGGCGGAAGAAGTAGATAAAGTTAAGCGTTCTGAGAATGGAGTAATAACTGATCCGTTTTATTTGACTCCGGATAATACATTAGATGATGCTGACAGATTGATGGCCAAGTTTAGAATTTCAGGTGTTCCTATTTGTGAGGGGACCAAACTTGTTGGTATAATTACTAACAGGGACCTGCTCTTTGAGGAAGATTATTCTAAGAAGATTAAAGAGTCGATGACTTCTGACGGACTCATCACAGCAAAGGAAGGTATCACTTTGGATGAAGCCAAGAAGATTTTGGCAAAAGCTCGTAAAGAGAAGCTTCCGATTGTTGATGACGATTATAATCTCAAAGGACTTATTACAATCAAGGATATAGAGAAGACAATCAAGTATCCTAATTCAGCAAAGGATTCTCAGGGAAGACTTTTATGTGCAGCAGCAGTTGGAGTAACACCTGATATTACAGATCGAGTAGATGAGCTTGTTAAAGCAAAAGTAGACGCTATAGTAATTGACACAGCACATGGTCATTCTGCTAACGTGCTTAAGACATTTAAGCTTATCAGAGAAAAATATCCTGATCTTCAGGTTATTGCAGGAAATGTTGCAACACGCTCAGGTACAGAAGCAATGATTAAGATGGGTGTAGATGCGGTTAAGATTGGTATCGGACCTGGTTCAATTTGTACAACACGTGTCGTTGCAGGTATCGGTGTTCCACAGATTACAGCTATCATGGATGCTTATGATGTGGCAAAAGAATATGGAATCCCTGTAATTGCAGATGGTGGTATCCAGCATTCAGGTGATATTACAAAGGCTCTTGCAGCAGGTGCTAATGTTTGTATGATGGGTAGTCTTTTTGCAGGTACTGATGAAGCACCCGGAGAGTTCGAATTATATAAGGGACGTAAGTATAAAGTATATAGAGGAATGGGTTCTATTGCTGCTATGGAGAATGGTAGTAAGGATCGTTATTTCCAGGCTAATGCAAAGAAGTTGGTTCCTGAAGGTGTTGAAGGAAGAGTTGCTTATAAGGGAACTGTAGAAGATACAGTATTCCAGCTTATCGGTGGTCTCCGTTCAGGAATGGGATATTGTGGAGCAGAGACTATTTCAAAACTCCATGATACTGCTGAGTTTATTCAGATTTCGGCTGCATCACTTAAGGAAAGTCATCCACATGATATTCAGATTACCAAAGAAGCTCCAAACTACTCTTTGGAATCATAATCTGACGAAAGGTTTAGTATTATGAGATTTATATTACGTTAATAATTAAAAGGTAAGACAAAGATTGATAAATCATGAAATGTCTTACCTTTTCTATATGTAAATGAGAACGCTTCAATATAGTTTGAGAGTGACATCAATTTTAGGAGGATTATTATTATGATTAATGAGTTAGTTAAGAAGATTTCAGACCTTAATGCACCGGTTGTTGTAGGACTTGATCCTATGCTTTCATACATTCCGGAGCATATAACAAAGAAGGCATTTGAGGAATACGGAGAGACTTTAGAAGCAGCAGGTGAGGCAATATGGCAGTATAACAAGGCTATTGTTGATGCAATTTATGATATCATTCCTGCAGTAAAACCACAGATTGCCATGTATGAGCAGTTTGGTATCCCGGGACTTGTTGCATTTAACAAAACGTGTGAGTATTGTAAGGAAAAAGGACTTGTTATTATCGGAGATATCAAACGTGGAGATATCGGCTCGACATCAGGTGCTTATGCAGCGGGACACCTTGGAAAAGTTCAGATTGGAAGCAAGAGTTATTCAGGATTTACTGAGGATTTTGTTACTGTCAATCCTTATCTTGGAACAGACGGTGTTAAACCATTTATAGATGTATGTAACGAAGAAAATAAAGGTATATTTGTTCTTGTTAAAACCTCTAATCCATCATCAGGTGAATTTCAGGATCAGTTAGTTGACGGAACACCTGTTTATGAGCTTGTTGCTCGTAAAGTTGTAGAGTGGGGAGAGACATGCATGGGTGATACATATAGTAATGTGGGATGCGTTGTTGGTGCAACATATCCTGAACAGGGCAGAAAGTTAAGAAAGCTTATGCCTAAGACTTATATCCTTGTACCGGGTTACGGTGCTCAGGGCGGTAAAGCGGAGGATCTTGTTGATTATTTCAATGCTGACGGTCTTGGTGCAATTGTTAATTCATCAAGAGGAATTATAACAGCTTATAAGCAGGAGAAGTATGCAAACTTTGGAGCAGAGAATTTTGCCGATGCTTCAAGACAGGCTGTTGTTGATATGATAGAGGATATAAACGGAGCACTTGCAAAACACTAAATTGGGGTTTGTGTGTACGCGAAACTCTTCTAATTTTCTTATGCATAGCAGTTTGTCTGATTTAATTATATTTAACGCGTGCGCTTGGATAAAAAGTTTTGTTTCTATGACT
>CADBCZ010000041.1 GCA_902793335.1 uncultured Lachnospiraceae bacterium | reverse complement strand
GATATCCTGATGACGAATACTTCTTCCTTAAGCTCTTTGATATGAGCCGCCAGGACTATGTCAGGAATCCTAAATCACACAGAATTTGTGATTGAGGCTCTTCTTTTTCAATACTTATATTTTTAGGATGTTCATTGATATATCTTTCCATATAAACAATAGTTAATCCTTTCATGCGGTCGCCGCATTTTACCTTCTTTTCAACAACTTTGAAATTCGGATAATCTTTTCTTGCCTGCTGCAAATTATTATATTCCTCTGAACCAAATCTGCTTGCAGCCTTTGCAAAAGTCTTTGTCATTTCAATAGTTCCCTTGTTTGTGTTAATAGTTAAATTTGTCATAATCTTGTACCTCTTTTCTTATATTTTATTATTTATTTTTGGAACTTTGTGTTCCCTGTTCCTTATGTACTAAGTATACCACTGCCGTCCTCATAACCTGTCATTATAACGGTACATGTAAAAAGAAAAAGGGAATATATTAAAAAATAATACATTCCCATAAAATCAAAGGTTTGAAAGTGGTGTAGTTCTAGTTGCAATTTCCAAAAAACCATCTTCATTCATTGATTGTAGATATATCTTTGTTATATTAATATTACTATGTCCTAGTAACTTTGATAATGTATATAAGTCGCATCCATTCCGAAGTTGCGCCTGCGCGTAATAATGGCGGCACGTGTGCGGGCTAATCCGCACTTCCGAGCGCACTCCCGCATATAAACCAGCCTCTACTACTAATCTTTCTATTGTTTCTATTGTTAGCTTTCTACCTTTCTGAGACAGCAAAAGGTATTCCGTTTCATATTTGTTTTTATCCTTTATGTACTGCTCACGCACACGTAAATATTTAATCAGATATTTATTAATTGTTGGCGTAATAGGAACATATCTCTGTTTTTTACCTTTTCCCATAATATTTATATGTGTCTCTTGTATATCAGTCATTTTCAAGCCACATAACTCTGAATTTCTTATCCCTGAATCAAATAACAACACCATAATTAATTTGTTTCTAATATCAAGAAATCTATTGCCCTTATAAAACATTACCATTTCAGATACTTCCTCATCAGAAAATGTTTTAGTAATTGTAATTGGTTGCTTTTGGAATTTTATCTTATCCATTGGATTTCTATTGATATATCCTTCATCATAACAATATTTAAATAACGCTCTGAAACATTTAATAATCCCATTAATATATGTTTCCTTTAATTTCTTTCCTGATAAAAAATTTATATAATCCTGAATAATAGTATACTTAACATCTTCAAGCTCAATAATATTAAATTCACTATTGATATAACGAAAAAAAGCAAGGTTGTTATTTTTATACCCTTTTATAGTCCTTTCACTCAATCTCCTTAATTTACAATCAAATAAAAATTCCTTTAATACATCTTCTAATAACATAAAAAAGCCTCCTTTTGTACTCATAAAAATCATGTTATGAAATACAAAAGGAGGCGTGCTTTCTGTATATCCATCATTCAGGATTCAATAATTATAATGTATTCCATCACTGAATGATTATTTTGCCTATTTTTTGTTCAAAAGATGTTCAAAAGATGTATAAAATTAGTATCGAAAATGTTGTAAATACGTCCAATTGTGGTAAACAGCCTGGACATCATCATCCTCGTCAAGCAGATCAAGAATCTTATTCATCTTCTTAATATCCTCTTCACTTGTAAGCTCAACATATGTCTGAGGAACCATGGTCACTTCAGCAGATGCCATAGGAATTCCTTCCTTCTCTAATGCTTCTCTTACTGTCGAGAAATCATCAGGTGCGGTTAGAATCTCAAAGCTGTCTTCTTCCTCAGCAAAGTCTTCTGCTCCAGCATCAAGCGCTATCATCATAAGGTCATCTGCTTCCATATCACATTCTTCTTTATCTATGATAATCTGCCCCTTCTGATCAAACATGAAAGAAACACATCCTGTAGTACCTACATTTCCGCCACCCTTAGTAAATGCGTTTCTAACATTAGAAGCTGTTCTATTCTTATTATCTGTAAGAGCATCTACAATTATAGCTGTACCATTCGGTCCATAACCTTCATAAGTAATGCCCACATAATTAACTGAATTTGCATCTCCTGCAGCCTTCTTGATACCACGTTCAATTGTATCATTAGGCATATTGTTAGCCTTAGCCTTGGCTATAACATCACGTAATTTTGAATTATTGTTAGGATCCGGTCCACCTTCTTTAACAGCAACCGCAATCTCACGTCCGATTATTGTGAAAATTTTACCCTTTGCAGCATCATTTTTTTCCTTCTTGTGCTTAATATTCGCAAACTTTGAATGTCCTGACATATCAATTCTCCTTCTATTAATCATCTTCTATCTGCAACAAACAAGCCATATTTTACCATCATATATACATATTTTCAAGACACATTTTTATAAGTATGAATATTGATATTGATATATATTTCTGCTATCATATTACAGATGAGAAATAAACAGCATTATTTTAACAACACTTATAGTATTGCTTTAAAACTATCCTAGAGTAAAAGGAGTCATTTATGGATAACGAAACAAAGACAATATACAACTCAGTCATGGAGATTGCCGGACAAATAGACAAATATAGAATGAAAAAAACTCTCGATAATGAAAGTGTAAAAGAATTGCTTCGCGCAGATCTACGCGATTTCCTTATATTTCTGACATTGACAGATCAGGTAATAGCCAAAGATGAATTGCGCTATATCAACAAAGTCCTGGGCTACACATTTGATTTTGAGACAATGAAAAGTTTTGCCATACGTAGCAAAATGATAAAGGATGACTTTCTCAATTCTCCACCTGCATCTATGAAAATATTTCTAGACCATGCTAACGATGAAAATATAATTCAGCAAGGTAAATACTATGATCTCAAAAACCTTTATCTTCTTGTCTTCCAGGCTATCGGTGAAGACTTTCTTTCAACGTGCAAACATCTTAATGGCGTCGAAGTGAATCAGTATACCAGATATCGCTTCATGCTTGAAAATAATGTTCGTTCTTATGTAAAAAGCGGTGGTAAAGGACCCAACAGACCCGACAGCATTCCATTTAAATTAAAGTCTAAGGAAGACGTTGAGGAAAAGGAATCTGATATTCAATTTGTTGGTACAATAACCGAAGCGGATAAAACCATTGACGACCTCGATTCTCTCATTGACGAACTGAACAGTCTTATAGGTCTTGAAAGCGTCAAAGAAGAAGTTAGAAATCTTATCAATCTGTTAAAAATAATAGAAATGAGAGAACAACATGGTTTAAAGGCACCTCCGGTCACAAAACACTTTGTTTTTACAGGTAATCCGGGAACAGGAAAAACTACTGTCGCAAGATTACTCTCTCAAATATACTGTTCTCTCGGTATTTTATCAAAAGGACATATGGTAGAAGTTGACCGTTCCGGTCTTGTTGCAGGATATATGGGACAAACCGCACTTAAAGTCAGTGATGTTATTAATCGTGCCAAAGGCGGTGTTCTATTTATCGACGAGGCATACTCTCTTGTAGCAGAGGGAAATAACGGAGATTTCGGACAAGAAGCCATCGATACCTTAGTCAAGGGTATGGAAGACAATCGTGACGACCTGATTGTCATTGTTGCCGGTTATCCAAATGAGATGGAAAATTTTATTGAGGCAAATCCGGGGCTCAAATCCCGTTTCCAAAAAACAATTCATTTTCCGGACTATAACGCAGACGATTTGTTTGCTGTATTTTGCAGATTCTGTAAAGAACTTGATTATAAATTATCATCGGATGCCACCGAATATCTTAAGTTAGAACTTAAAAAATATGTCGAAAATACAGACAAGTATTTCGGAAACGCCAGAGATATGAGAAACTTTTTGGATATAGCTATTGCTGCTCAAGCCAATAGATTATTATCAGAAAGCATTTCTTTTCCGGAGCAGTTAATGACACTTACTTCCGATGATTTAAAAACTATTTTTGTCACAGATTAAGCTCTCATACCCGGAGGTTTTTTAAATGACACTTTTATCATATCAGATATTTCAAACAGTGGTTGAACAGGGCAGTTTTCAAAAAGCTGCACAGGTACTTAATCTGACACCATCAGCAATAAGCCATTCAATCTCAACAATGGAAAAAGAGCTTGGATTTCCGCTGTTTAACCGAAACAAAAACGGAATAACACTTACCAGCTACGGTGAAAATTTACAACCGTATATATTAACTGTACTTAATAGTGATGCAAAACTTCAACAGGCCATATCTGAATTTAATGGTCTAACCCACGGTTCAGTCAAGATCGGATCATTTTCATCAGTTTGTACATCATTTATTCCGGACATAGTTACACAATTTTCCGCAGCACATCCTAATATTGAAATAAAGATATATCAGGGAACCTATGATGATGTGTATAACTGGTTAAAAACCGGCGTAGTGGATATAGGCTTCTTATCAGAGTCGAGTTGTAAAGAACTTAAACTCACCCCCATTTATCAGGATGAGTTGTTTGTTATAACCCCAAAATCATATCAAAACAAACATACAAATTATGTTGAGGTATCTGAGTTAAACGGAAAAAAGTTCATCTCACAAAGAGAAAGTACAGATGCAGATATTCAAGACCTTTTTAGAAAGTATAAATTAGAAATACATTCAACCTGTCACGTTGTTGATGATATAAGCCAGATAGCCATGGTCGCAGCAGAACTGGGGTTATGTATAATGCCGCAGCTGGTTATGCAAAATATTCCATTTGATGTCAACACCTACCACATCAATCCACCGGAGTACAGAACTATAGGTATATGTACCATCAATGAAGATTTGATGGCACCTGCAGTAAAAACAATGTATAAACACATTCTTAATTACTTTAATTCCATTAATAACAAAAATAGCAAATGATTTTCATCATTTGCTATTTTTAACTCTATTAATATTACTCTATTCTCTCTTTACCACCCATATATGGCTGTAAAACTTTTGGTATATTAATTGTTCCGTCTTCATTGAGATTGTTCTCTAAGAAAGCAATAAGCATACGAGGAGGTGCAACAACCGTATTGTTAAGGGTATGTGCAAAATACTTACCATCTTCACCGTCAACACGTATCTTAAGTCTTCTGGCCTGTGCATCACCTAAATTAGAACAACTTCCAACCTCAAAATATTTCTTCTGTCTTGGAGACCATGCCTCTACATCAATTGACTTCACCTTAAGATCCGCCAGATCTCCCGAACAACATTCAAGAGTACGAACCGGAATATCAATACTTCTAAATAAGTCTACAGTATTTCTCCATAATTTTTCAAACCACATAGGGCTTTCTTCCGGCTTACATACAACAATCATCTCCTGCTTTTCAAACTGATGAATTCTGTATACGCCTCTTTCCTCTATACCATGAGCACCTTTTTCTTTTCTAAAGCAAGGTGAATAACTTGTCAAAGTCTTAGGGAGCTGATCTTCCTTGATAATGGTATCGATAAACTTACCAATCATAGAATGCTCACTTGTTCCGATAAGATACAAGTCCTCTCCCTCTATCTTATACATCATTGCATCCATCTCAGCAAAGCTCATAACACCAGTAACGACATTAGATCTTATCATAAATGGTGGTATACAATATGTAAAACCTCTGTCAATCATAAAATCTCTTGCATATGAAATAATTGCAGAATGAAGTCTTGCTATGTCACCCATAAGATAATAGAAACCATTACCTGCAACTTTACCGGCAGCATCGAGATCAATTCCGTCAAATTTCTCCATTATCTCTGTATGATATGGAATCTCAAAATCAGGGATTACCGGCTCACCGAATTTCTCTAATTCAACATTTTCACTGTCATCTTTGCCTATCGGAACAGAAGGATCTATAATATTAGGGATAACCATCATTATTTTATTGACCTTCTCAGCATATTCCTTCTCCTGCTCCTCTAAGGCCGCCAACTCCTCTGATTTTGCAGTTACCAGTTTCTTAGTCTCTTCTGCCTCTTCTTTCTTTCCCTGCGCCATGAGTGCGCCAATCTGCTTAGAAATCTTATTACGCTCAGCCCTTAGAGCATCCGCTTTACCTTTTGCCTCTCTGCTCTTTTGATCAAGCTCAATCACTTCATCTACCAAAGGAAGCTTGTCATCCTGAAATTTGTTCTTAATGTTTTGTTTAACCACATCAGGGTTTTCGCGTAAAAATTTGATGTCTATCATTTTATTTCTCCTCTAATCTATTATGCTATTGATATTATTATTATCTTCCGTCAAACAATGATATTACATTTGTAACATAAAGTCAAACTGCTTTTTGCATAAGCATAAAGCAGTTTAAACTTCAATCACATATATCAGATTATTAATATCCAAGTAACAAATTATACAATTCCATGTATTTCTCTGCTGATTTATTCCATGAAAAATCCTCTTTCATATCACGTACAACCATCTTATTCCAATCATCTCTATGATCATAATATACTTCCTTGGAATAGTTAATTATCTTAAGCATTTCATCAGCATTATAATTGGTAAATGAAAATCCTGTTCCTGTACCTTCGTACTCATTGTATGGAATAACTGTATCCTTAAGTCCACCTGTTTCTCTGACGATAGGAACAGTACCGTATCTCAGTGCAATGAGCTGTGCGAGACCACATGGTTCAAATCTTGACGGCATTAACATCGAATCAGCTGCCGCATATAACTTATGAGCTCTTTCATCCGAATAAAAAATGTTAGCAGATACTCTTTCAGAATATACCCATTGATAATGCTTGAACATATTCTCATACTTTGGCTCACCTGTACCAATGACAACAAACTGAACATACGGATCCACTATTCCCTCCATAACCCAGTCAATCAGATCTAAACCTTTCTGATCTGTCAAACGTGAAATCATACCAATCATATACTTACCTTCATCAACCGGTAATCCCAGTTCTTTTTGAAGTTCAATTTTATTCTGTGCTTTTCCCTTTTTATAACTTCTGATATTATAATTCTTAAATATCTTGTCATCTTTACCAGGATCATACACTTCATAATCAATTCCATTAACAATTCCGCAAAGCTTATTGTTGTGGAATCTTAGCAGATCATCTAATCCCTCACCATATTCCGGTGTCTGGATTTCTCCTGCATAAGTATCACTAACCGTGGTAATATAATCCGAGAATACCATTCCTGCTTTAAGCATGTTACCATCTTTATAGAACTCCATGCGATCAGGTGTAAACACATAATCAGGAAGGCCTGAAATATACTTAAATGTCTTAACATCCCATACTCCCTGGAATTTTAGATTGTGAATAGTCATTATTACCTTCGTACCCGAGAAAAACGAATTATCATGGTACAGCGTTCTTAAATATACAGGTACAAGACCTGCCTGCCAGTCATGACAATGAATAACATCCGGTTTAAAATTAATAACCGGAAGGATTGCAAGTGCTGCTTTGCTGAAAAATGTGAATTTTTCAATATCAAACCTTATCGTTCCATAAGGCGCCCATCCAGAAAAATAATATTCATTATCTATCAAGTAATATGTTATTCCGCCCAACTCATATGTCATTATACCAACATGCACATTCTCGAATCTCTGTCCAAGATCCATATAAAAATGATGAACATACTGGAACTTCTCTCTGTACTCCCAAGGTATACAAGTATAATTAGGAATTACGACCCTGACGTCATATTGATCTTTAGGAAACATCTTAGGTAATGCTCCAACAACGTCTGCCAATCCCCCGGTTTTAATAAACGGAACACATTCTGATGCTACAAACAAAATATTCTTCATACTCCACCCTCCAAAAAGACGAAACACATTAGCCTTCTAGATAATATTATACCTTTTTTCCCATTTAATGTCTATGATTTCATTATATTTTTTCTATCAACAAAAACTAAGTTTTTCAAACAAATTTATCCTATCTAAGTTCATCCAATGTCTTCTTATATCCTTCAATAAATTCTTGAAAGAATACCCTAACCTCAGGCAAATCCATCTGTGTAAGCTTGTCATAAACAGCTGCTTTAGCGCTTCCAAACTCCCGGTTTCCGGTTTTCTCCTCCTCTATGCATTTAATATAAGCAGAAATCCTGTCAGCAGCTTTAACGAGCTTCCAGATATATTCCTCGTCCTCATGTTTAAAGAAAATTGATTCATATTCTTCTCTCATATAATCCGGCAAAAGAGACAACAATTCTTCTGCCGCCTGTCGCTCAACATTCTTATACGCATCCTTTGTTTCTTTATTATAGTATTTAATGGGGGTTGGCATATCTCCTGTTATTATCTCGGTACTGTCATGATACATTCCGATAATGGCAGCTCTTTCTGCATTTATCGTATTACCAAACTTCTTGTTTGATATAAGCGCCAGCGCATGTGCAATCACACCAACCTCCAAAGAGTGCTCGCTAAGATTTTCAGGATATGAGTTTCTCATCAACGCCCATCTATTAATATATTTCATCCTTGATATCATAGCATAAAATGAACTACTGTTATCCTTATTATAATCCTCCATAATAACCTCCAAACTCCTAAATCTGTATTTATTCCCTGTTTTTTTCTATCCAGTCAACTGCGAAGTCAACAAGACTTCTCTGATTCATCAATCTTAATTGTGCATTTCCTAACAATTCTTTATTAACATCATTCTCTTTCTCAAAGGCTTCACCTATCTGTTCAAAATCCTCACCATCAACAAACAGCGTCTCATAGTCTTTCCATACACGCTTGCCGTTTTCCATCACCGCACTATGTTCAATGCAATTATGTTTACTTTGATACTCAGCTCTGACATCAGCTAGATGTAGCGAAGTATTTTTATCGTATCCCACACCAATCAACAACACCTTAGCATCAAGTTGATATAATTTTCCAATCGGTGAATCATCACCAAATATATTTGAAAGATCATGATTAGAAACAAGATACTCTGCCTCTTTTCCCCATGCAGCTACCGATCTTGCAGGATGGTCACTTCGAATTGTTCCCAACCATAAACGGAACATTTCCGCAACTGCTCCCATAGTATTCGTCGGTGTTATTTGCTTATCATATGCAGGCCAGTTGTCTCTTATAATCTGCCAGTATTCTTTATCTACATCCCAATGTACACCAGTCTCCGGATCAAGATTCTTCCACGATTGAGTCGGCATCATAATTGTTCCTTCTTTGCCAACTGTTTCAATTAGTGCTTCAATAACGGTCTGAGCACCTCCACAAACATAACCAATCTTCGATAGTGATGCATGAACCATCACTACATCCCCTTTTTTTAATCCCAAAGTATTTAATGCATCAAAAATTTCATTTTTTGTTATCGGTCTCATCACTTATGCTCCTTGTATTTTTGTTAGAAAACTCATTAAAAAGTGTTCTCTAACAAATTATACCCATATCTCACAAAATTTTCAATTATCGTTAGATAAAGCGCTTTCTTTAAAATATGTACAGGGTGTCCTGTGGACACCTCTGCTTAGCAGAAGCAACGACCGAGTCGGCAGACGAGACGATCGAACTTCGAGTCCAGGATTGGACTCGTTACAAAAAAAAGACATCCATATTGGATGTCTTTTTTCGTAATAAGAGCGCGAGACGGGGATCGAACCCGCGACCCCCTCCTTGGCAAGGAGGTGCTCCACCGCTGAGCCACTCGCGCGTTTTCTTAACAACATAGAGTACTATATCACAAATAAATAACCTTGTCAACAATTATTTTAATTTTTTTTAAAGTTTTTTAATCTAAATTAAGTTTGCTTCCCAAAGTAGGATATACCATATGATCCGCATCTGTTCCACCATAATATACCTGCACCTTATTACGGTTATAATCCAGTGTATAATAAAAATTCTGATCCAAGGAATTACCTTGAGCATCTTTTTTTGAATTTCCCTTAAATGAACTTTTTCCTAATGATTGAAAAACTTCTTTCTTAAAATCCGGATCATCCATATCATTTACATTTATTGGTGTATTATGATCCTTCGCTGCATTAAATGCATTATCATTTGTAACTGCCACCATTATGGTTCTTGCTATTTCTGAACCTGTATCAATATCTACACTTAATCTCGATTTGTTAATATACTTAATAAGTGCCGGAGCAAGTGCTCCCGCAAGTATAGTCATAATAGCTATTACAATAATTAATTCAACCAATGAAAATCCCTTATTTTTCATTCCGGTTCCTCCCTTATACGATAGGGGAAACTCTATACGAGTTTCCCCCATATTTCAAATAACCATTATAACATAATCATATCATGAACCAGTTTCTTAATGGTTCTTAAAGTCTTAATTCTAATCTCTTCTGCATCATAGATTGTAAGATTTGATCCCTTATCAAACTTATTCTGCATAAGGATCTCAACCCAGTCCTCAATATAGCTCTTTACATATTCAACATTTTCAGGCGAGCGGTTCTTAAGATTAATCTCAATATTCTTAATATGCTCAATAACTGAAGGACCTTCGTTACCACCATTTACAGGCTTATCATCTGATTCATCTGATAATTCAATAACCTTACCTGTCTTGGTAATGATAACCTTTTTGTTAGGCTTAGCCTCAGGTACTATCTGATCACCATTTCTAACAATCAATTTTTCAATTACTCGAACAAGACAAGCTACACTATATGTACACTCTGACTCGCTCTGTTTATCTCTTCCTTTAATTTTATACTGATTCCACAGCCATTCAGACTTACAAAGCATCTCTTCAATCTCTGAGTTGTTGAACAACTGATTCAAGCTGCTTGATACCATTTGAGATGATTTACCAAATCTAACCTTAGGAGCCGGCTCCTGTTTGTCAGTATCATAACGAGAAGAAAGAACAATCTTGCTATATGTTTCACTAAACATTCTTCTAGCCTGTTCCATATCGAAATCAGAACTAAGCTTAGATTTATCCTTACCATTGAGACCATTTCTAATTAAATCGTCAGCTGCAAGGAATACCAAATGCTTCTGTCTGTCTTCAAGCAATTCTTTCAACTCGAAATTGGTCTTACTCTTCTCGATAATGGTATTCTTTCTTACTTTGAACGCCTTAATCTTTTCTTTTACACTGAAGAACATCTTAAGGAGTGAAGGATTAGCGTTAACGTAATTACCAATCCAGTTAAGCTCAACATACTGATGCTCAATCTTGTTAGAGATTTCATATACGTTATAGCCATCAAAGATAACATTCAATGTTGTATATAACAAATCCAAAATCTCATACTTCTCATCCCATGAACGTGTTGACAAATCCTGATTAACAAGCTGTTTAATTCCACATTCACGGAAAACCAAGTTATATTCATACAAGCCTTCAAAAATGTTGCTCTTGTCACTGAGTGACTCACCCGAACCAATAATCTGAAGATTTTTCTTCATACCGGGCTCTTCTTCAATATACTTGTAAACTTTCTTAACAAATGCTGAGACCTCAACTAACAAGCTGTCAATTCTCTTGTTATATATGTCCTGTTTAGATATTGCAGATATAACTGTTCTGCTCAAAACATTAGCATACTGAGTACTCTTACAGTTCTTGATCAACTCTTTGAACTTCTCGTATACCTTCATATTATCCACAGGAATGAACTCTGCATTAAGTCCGTAAAACTCAAATGCCTTATCATAATCCTTAGATCTGATATATGAATTAAAAAGACCCATTGAGAACTGAATCTTATAGTCATTTCCTACATGAGTATCCTCAACAAAATAATCATATAATACTTCCAAATTGTTAAGATATGCTTCAGACTCTGCTATTGCCGGTGGAAGATTCAACTCCATGACAACATTAATAAGATCCATATAACCCATAACAGCCTTATCATAAGCAGCCGGTCTGTCGTCTGCATCAGCAATCTGATAACATGTATTGATCAACAATGGTGCTACTCGTTCACCGATAAGTCTCATTGCCTCTCCAAAACTATCAAGCTGATAAAGATAAATTAACCATACACTGTATCTGTATATTCCTGTTGTGTTAATGATGGCATCAGTATCCGACGGATCGATATCACCATATACAAATTTGAACAATGGCTCAATCCATTCTTCAATCTCATACTTACCCGGTTTCTTGATATTCTCATCAACAAACTCTGCAAGTTCATAAAGTTTTGTGCACTGTGCCTTCACATCATCATCAACAAGCATTGTTGAAAGATCAAAATTATGATCTTTAAGATAATCGATAACTAATGCATAGAACCCTTCTTCAACCTGCTCATTCAAAAAGCGAATCAACATTCCCTTATTTGAGGAAGCAGCAATAGAAATGATGTTTGTATCATTTCCTCCTCTAGTAACATTTGCCGGTAAATTCTGCATCGTAACGCCTCCTTATTAATCAGTTACTTCTGTGAAGACTATCATTTTACGCAAAAAAACCCAACACATATCAGACTCAATGTGTTAATTTGATAAACTTCACCTATATAGACCTTATAATATCACAATGTAATCCCATTTACAACCCAATTTTATGTGATTTTCGGTTATTATTACAAATTATAATTGTATAGTTTCAACAAAAAGGATTGCTTTTTAAAATGTATCGTATTAAAATGATTTTATATTTTATTGTAAAGGAGAATAGTTGATATGGCAAAGAAAAAAGGAGCACTTGGTAAATTATTGGCACTTACAACCACCGTAGCAGCAATTGGCGGTATCTGCTATATTTTCAAAGATAAAATTGCAGACAGCTCATTATACAAATCTGCATCCGACAAAGCAGGCGACATATACGGTTCTGTCAAAAACCGATTCAACAGCGACGACGACTTTTTATTCGATGACTGGGATGATGATTTTGACGATGATTTAGATGATGATTTTGATAATTCCACACGTGAATACACAACACTGGCATCATCAAAGGATGCTACAGATGATACAAAAGAAAAAGAAGACGGAGAAGATTCTATTCCTACTATAGACCTTAGCAAGAAAGCGTCTGATAACAAATCAGAAGACACTACCGTTGAAAAGGATGAAAATGAAGGCTTATCCGACACATACGAAGATCCTGATGTATTAGAAGAACAGGATAAATTAGATTTTTAATTATGGAGACTGACAAAATGAATGACATCTTAATACACGGCATGGCTGCAAATAATCAGGTCAGATTTTTTAGTTGTTACTCAAAAGAACTCGTTGAAAATGCCAGACAGTATCATAACACCAGCCCTGTTGCAACTGCTGCTCTCGGGCGACTTCTCACTGCAGGAGCAATGATGGGAAGTATGTGCAAAAATGATTCAGATATATTAACACTTCAGATTCAATGCTCTGGTCCTATAGGAGGTTTAACCGTAACTGCAAACGCGCATGCACATGTCAAGGGATATGTTAATAATCCCGGCGTAATGCTTCCTCCAAGTCCTGCCGGAAAACTCGACGTTGGTAAAGCTGTTGATCTTGGTGTATTATCAGTTATCAAAGACATCGGTTTGAAAGAGCCTTACATTGGACAATCCAATCTGGTGTCAGGTGAAATAGCTGAAGATCTGACATATTATTTTGCTACCAGCGAACAGATCCCCACCTCTCTTGCTTTAGGAGTTTTAATGGAGAAAAATAATACTGTCAAACACGCCGGTGGTTTTATAATCCAGCTTATGCCATATGCAGAGGAAACCATCATTTCCGATTTGGAGAAACGATTAAAAGACTATTCATCAATCACATCTCTAATGGATAAAGGTATGACACCTTACGATATGATGAATCGATTGTTTGACGGATATGACATAACATTTACGAAGGAAACAACTCCTCTTTATAAATGTGACTGTTCAAAAGAACGCACATTCAAAGCTGTTATGAGCATAGGTCGAAAAGACATTGAAGAAATGATAAAGGAAGGAGAACCCATTCAGGTTGAATGTCATTTCTGCAACCAAAAATATACGTTCACCCCTGATGAACTCAAAAAAGGACTGGCCGATTCCTGACCAGTCCTTTTCATTATTTTAAAATCAATTTGCTGCCGGCAAGGGACATGCATTCTCCGGCATATTATTAAATACAGGTATGTAGAATACCATGGTATCTGATAAAATTCCCAAATCACTATATGCTGTTCTTGTAGTTCTTCCCTCTGCCCATGGAGCCTGTACATTTGTCATATACTGATGACTGTATGTTTGCTTCGCATCCTTTGGATGAAGATTAAACTTTTGGAAATATAATGTATCCTGACCCTTTGCTATATAGTTCTGGGCTATATACGATGCACCACCCGTAATAGATTTATAAGGGGTTGTCCATGGTCTGTTGTATGTAGTTGCATTAGATGTACCGCCTTTGGCCCACAAAAGACCTTTAACTACTGCATTAGCCCCGTCCGAAGCACCTATATTATAGAAATTATATATTCCTTCATAACCGATGTAAATACCACTTGTGGCAACAGAACCGTTAGCTCCAACTTCCTGCTTACTTCTTGCCGCAAGGAAATATGGATTAGCTCCCGATGCTTTTCCTGCATCCATAAATGCCTGCACATAACTTCCCGTTGCTACCTGTCCGGTCGCAGTATCTATCACACTATAATCTCCACTCATAAATGTGTTCTTTAAGATACTTTCTACAACCGTACTACTCTGAGATTCATCATATGCCAAAGCTTCGAACTGGAATATATCAACATCGTTCAGAAAGTTCCTCGGGTCCATATAATAAGCTATAACCTCCGGTGCTGCACTATACCAATTATTGCCATCAAAGACTGTATATTTATTTTTCGAGCTGTCATACGCTCCGGCAGCCTTTGAGAGATATGATAATGGTGCAAGTGTTGTACCACCTCTTGGATAATTACTCTGAATAAGATTTCTTCCAACCACACTCTCGTTAGAAACAGCCGTATTCCAATCAAGTCCTGTATTAATTGCAACAAAATTCCAGTTTGGATATGTCGCTTTAAGTGCGCTTATTGATGCTTTATAGCTTTCCGGAAATGCTACAAGCTGTTTTTCAAAACTCTGATCATAAATTACAGCTTGAGTTTTCTTCTCTTCTACCACATTCGTACTTGGTTTACCAAATGTTATATATTCCTTAGCTACAAATCCTGTAATCTCCTTGGATTCATATACTGCGGTAATCTTGTACCAGTTACCCTTTATCCCAACCACGGTAACACTTGTTCCTTTGGGGATACGACTCACAATACCACTATCAGTCGAAGCATCACTTCTGACATTGAGATATGATGTAACCTTTTCGTTGACATATGCTTCCTGTGGGGCCTGCGAAGTATCCTCTTTATTTTCCGTAGGTATACTGATATCTATATAATTTCCTAACACGTATCCGGTTTTGGTTTTTCCACTATAGGATACTTTAACTTTATACCAGTACTTACCGGAATTCTTCTTGATACCCAAAACTGTCGTCTCAGTTTCCTTGGGAATCTTTAAAAGCGATTTTGCAGTCGCTTTTGCTTTCTTTCTGACATTAAGAGTTGAAGCAACTTTACCGTTAACGACACCCTTAGGTTTTTTCGCTTTTTTGATATATAAAGAACTGATATATCCGGTCTTCCTAGTACCATTCTCAAGTGTAGCCTTACATTTATACCATGTAATCCCACCGCTCTTAACGTAACCTAAAATGATAACGTCCTGACCTTTCTCAATCATGCCAAGAGCTTTATACTTTGTTCCGGCTTTCTTTCGCATGTTAACTTTACTTTTGGTTGTTCCGGGATAAGAAATGACTGATTTACAAGAAACCGCAGCACTTACTCTTGTATTGCAGGCAACTATCGCCATAACAAGAAACAATACAGTAATACCAAGTAAATGTTTGAATTTATATGTTCTATGATTCATCATTTGCTCCTTAACTATACTTCCCCAAATTAACATAAGATAATTACATAATACTATATATTTCCATCCATTTCAACCAAAACTTGTATTAATTTATAGTCTGATTAAAATTATGCAATCATTTTATATTTACTTCTTATCTATACTCTGTCTTGTATATAAAATATCCAATTCATTTCTTCCTTCCGCGTCATTTGGATATTTCGACATAAAGTCCGTCACCTTTCGATATGCAGTATTATAATCCTTCAACTTTTCATAATATACAATTTCATCAAAAAGTATTTCCCGAATGCAAGATTGATCACTTAACTTCTTACCCTCTTCTATGTAGTTAAGTGCCTTCTCCATCTCATTCTCGTCAAGTGCAATAGAAGCATACTGAGCATACATAAAACTATTAAGTTCATGATTTTGCAGAAAAACATTATAGTATAACTGCATATTTTCCAAATCACCAAGCTGGCCATAACAACTTCCTACATAAAGAACAAGATCACCATATCCATCCTCATAAGCCTTTTCCAGAATAGGAAGCGCCTGCCTGTAGTCCTTCCAATTATAAAGAAGCAATCCATATGCTATATTTTCATAGTAATCCGCCTTCTCTTCAGTATCATCAGACCAAAGTTTTATCATATCGTACTGATGACATGCAAGATCGAACTCCTTCATATTAACATAACAATCTGCCATATAATATCTTATATCGTTGTCAAATTTATTTAAAAACGGCAGTCGCGGCTTCAATGCTTCCTCAAACAAATCAACCGCTCCGGGATAATCTCCCTCACTATACAGGGATACGGCCTCATCCTTCATGCTGTATTTAACGCCATAGGATACAATATAAATGAGCAAAATAATACCCCATAACAGGAGAAATGTTTTTACAACTCCCAGACTTGTTTTCTTCTTTTTTCTTCGTTTTCCTTTTCTCGGAGAGTAATTAGGTATCTCATAAATACCGTATTTGTCATATTTATTACGTCTTCTTCGCCTTCTCATATATTACCTCTTCAAAAATCACATTTAGCTATATAATATACTATTACTTCCATAAAGTCAAAGAAACCGGTCACAAGTGACCGATTTCTTTGATAATACGCAATAATCATTGACAATCAGGACGCAGACGCCATATCTTTAAGTGCAATTCTACGTTCAACAAAATCTTCAACATCATCCTTTGCGATCTTGAGGCTTACTGCAAATTCTCCATAAAGGCTGTCCTTTGCCTGTTTGAAATACCTCTCATCGCAAGCAGACATCTTCTTCCCTGCTGCAAGTCTCTCTTTTTTCCTCTTAAGGACTGTGTTGATAATACGAATAAATTCCCGGCAGTCGCAGGACTTGATTGCTTCCTTATACGCAATCTCACGCTTCTTGTCATCTTTAACAGTAATTCCTTCAATGTCTCTCATCTCGTCAATTAAGTTGCAAGCTTCCTGCCTACTGATTACAGAACGTAACACGACCTTCTTGTTGTCTACCGGGGTATACACCTGACTGCCTCTTGTGTAAAGCGGTAACAATGTGTAGTATTGCTTATCACTTTCCACACCACCAAGTTCCATTGTTCCAATCTTCTCGACTTTACATACGCCGTTAGCACCATTAACGACATATTCACCGACTTTAAACATGTTACTCCTCTCTTTCTTAATCAGCTGTCTCTACTCTCTACACATATATAATAATATCAAAAATTAGATTTTTTTGTAAGAGTTTTTATAAATTTAAGCGTTTTTCCTGATTTTTTATACTCTACATCAAAACCCTTTTGTGCAACTTTACAACACCAAAAAAATGCCCCCACAAGATGTAGGGACATTACCATTTTAAACTACTATTTATCAAATTTTCGAATCAGCCCGATACCTAACGGATATGGTCCAGTATGAACACCAATCATTGCTCCGATCTGAAAAATATCTATATCCTTTTTGGATGAATATTGTGAAAGAGAATCTAGCAGTTCTTTTCTAAATTCTATCGCTTCATCATAGTCATACCCATATCCTATAACTATTTCATAATCATCAGGCGATTCACCAGTTTCGTCAAAATGCGACTTTGTTTTCTCTATTATTTTCTGAATTGACTTCTTCCTGCTTCTGGCTACACCAAACGGAAAGATTTCACCCTCCTTTAATATTATCATAGGGCGTATCTTAAGTGCATTAACAGCGACCTTCATCACCTTTCCCACTCTTCCTCCATGAATAAGATAATCCATACTTCCAACAGTGAAGATTATTCTTCCAGTCGGTTTAATTCTCTCAATATTGTCTACAACCTCTTCATATGACAAACCGTTTTCCTTCATTCTTGCCGCCTCTAAAACAAGTATACCCTGCAAAACGGTATTGACAGTTGCGTCAATTACAGTTATTTTTGCATCGGGATACTCTTCAAGCAATACATCCTTTGCAGACATAGCCGAATTGTATGAACCGGAAAATTTGGTTGAGATACATATACAGATTATCCCTGTACCGTTCTTTACAAAAGGTGTAAATGCTTCAATATAATCCTCAACAGACGGAAGTGAGGTTTTGGGAAATACATCCGGATTATCCACCATTTTCTGATAAAAATCCCTGACTTCTATCTCTTCTAATTCTTTATAATAATTATTATTGTCAAAGGATACATAAAACGGCACTACATATATATTCTTCTCTTTTACAACCTCTGAAGGTATATCACACGAGCTATCTGTTATTATCTGATATGACATTACTCTCTCTCCTATACGCACACTTACTTTATATAGTATTCATAACTACTTATCGCAATATACTATACCATATTTATCGTGATATTAAAAGCCCTAATAACATTTATTCAAAAAATACCTTCAAAGCAGTCTATTATAATCCCACTCTGAAGGTATCATATCATGTATATGTTTTATCTATTTGTAAATGTATTACTACATTAGAAAGTAATGTCCTTCCTATCCATCAAAAGCTTTCCACCATATATTATTTCCATGATTCCTACGGTAAGGCCTACTATTATCAGTATAACGCCAAAAGCTATTGACCATGCACCCGTCTTACCCATAGTCTTATAAATCTTCTCACCCATAACAATTCCTCCAATTATGATTATTCTGCACCATACTGCTCATAGTATGCATCAATTGCTTTCTTTAACTCATCATCAATCACAACTCTTCCCTTGTATGGCCTGTTGTATAAATGCTCAACAACTTCTTTCATTGTAACAATTGAAGTTGTCTTAAATCCATATTTCTCTTCAATCTCAGAAAGAGCGGACTTCTTACCCTGTCCCCGCTCCATACGGTCAACGGAAACAACCATACCAACCATTTCAACATTTCCCTGAGCCTTAATTATAGGAAGTGTCTCTTCAATTGATGTCCCTGCTGTTGTAACATCTTCAATGATAACAACTCTGTCACCGTCTTCTATAGGGCTTCCCAAAAGAATACCCTTATCTCCGTGATCCTTTACCTCTTTACGATTAGAACAATAACGAATATCCTCGTCGTAGATATCAGCTATTGCCATGGTTGTTGCCACTGTAAGAGGTATTCCCTTATATGCAGGACCAAAAAGTACATCAAAATCTGTGCCGAACTCATTATTTATAGCTTCTGCATAATACTCACCAAGTCTTTTCAACTGTGTTCCTGTTCTGTAAAAACCCGTATTTACAAAAAATGGTGTTTTTCTTCCGCTCTTTGTAACAAAATCTCCAAACTTCAAAACGTTACTATCGATCATAAACTCGATAAATTCTTTCTTATATTGTTCCATCTTATTATTTCTCCTTATTATAAAACATAAGTAATTTGAAAATCGTTCTTATTCTAACACATTTCTTTTATACATTCAAACTTTTCTTTAAATGTTTATTCTTCAAAATCATTGTAAACGAAATCTAAATATGCTATAAAATTATTAAAGGAGTCGAATAATCAAGAAATATCTTAATCCTTGTATATTATCAATATTCACATTTCGAATCAGGAAAGGATAATCACATGTTTAGTAATAATAAAAAAGAAAGCCTGAAGGCTCAGGAATCAATAGAACGCATCAAACTTATCAGAACAATTATATTAATTGCAGTATTTATGGTAGTAATCATATGTGTACTTATAATAGCTCTCCGCATAACAAGTTCAACCAGGAAAGAACCCAAGCCACAACTTACAAGTACTACCATTAATCAACAGCTTGCCAACTGCAGCAAACTTACTACAGCCGAACTTACATACAACGGCCTTGTTCGTTTTTCCGAAGGAGATATTCCTCTTATAAATCAGAACAGTTTTTCAATGATATATACAGCTACTGCCACTGCCGGAATTGATATTTCCAAAGCAGAAAGCACTGTCACTGATACAGAGATAATTATCACACTTCCACCATGTGAAGTTCAAGAAATAAATGTCAATCCAGATTCACTGGAGTTCTTTGATGAGAAAACATCACTGTTTAATCCCTCAAAGAAAACAGATGTTGTAACAGCGATTCAATACGCGGAAAATGACGTCAAAACCAAAGCTGATTTAGACAGCCTCATCAACCGCGCAAAATCTCAGACAGAACTCATAATCAACGGAATAATCAAGCCTATTGCTGAAGGCAGAAACATTACCATACATTATAATGACATAAATGATACCCACGACAAAAACTAAGTATGGATTATTCATATATCTTCCATACTAAAGCTGTCATCCTCAAAACATACTATAAGATCAAGCGGTTGTTCCTCAATAAACAACGGAACCCTGTACATATGATCTTTGGCACTTAACCTGACAGGATTGGATTTCATTACAGGTGTTTCAACTATCAGATTAATATTTCGTTCACTTAATCCGGTAGCATACAGTCCATCGTTACAGTTTATAAATTCTCCTGTTGCGTCAAGCGTATCTTCGACTTCGATTTCAATATCCGAAGGGAAAACTGTGCCTGCAAAACCTCTTGCTAATTTCTCAAACCCCTTATCATCACCACAAATAGATACATAAAAACGATACTCACCCACTACATGCTGCATCGCACAGAGCGGCGTTTCATATTCTGTTATCTTCTGAACCTTTTCCATACGGAAAAACCTGTCAACAAATCTCACAATATTTCTAGATGTCAGAAGAATATAATTTTTGATATAAGTCGGTATGTCATAACTCTTTAAAAAAACCGGGATAATTCTGTCAACATCACCTGTTTTAATCGCATCTATATCAAGTGCGGTAAAGCCCATCGCCTTACGGTAATTAATCAATTCTTTGCGAATCTGATCCAGCGTCATTAATCCATCATCAAGAAGCTGTTGAATAAACAGCAGATACGGATCTCCCTGACGGTCTAACAGGTCTATAACATCGTCATCCATAAGATACCCCATCTCAACCGCTATATCGCCAAAGCGCTTATCCTCCTGCTGTTGCAGATGATTAACCTCCATAGCCTGTTCTTCTGTCATAAGTCCGGTTTCAATTGCAAGAAGTCCCATCCTAACCTTACTGTTTTTTGTCTTTCTAAGCAAATCACTGTACTGTTTTTCAGTAATAATCCCATTGTCAATCAGATACTTTCCGAAATAAATACCAAACATACACCCACCTTCTCCCTATAAATTATTAAATCATTCTATTTACCCCATTCTCCTCTATATTGATAAAAATAAAAACATAAGAAACCTTATTACATATAAATTAATTATAATAAGATTTCCTTATGTTTTCAAGATAATTTCAGAGTATATTCATTCTTTCTTTCAATAAGAATTACATCAATTCATAACAGCTTCTTTCAACACCTCCAGATTGTCTTCCATTAGTTTTATGTAAGTTACACCATCTTCTATATCTTTAGCTGTCACCGACTGAATAGAATTCATCGTTAACATTTTCTGATCTTTATTCCTGGTGTTATCTATGATGGTTTGAGCAATCTTTCCATCGGAGTTCTCAATAGTTAATACAACGCCAAGGTTCAGTTCATCAACCTTTCCAGCCAGAAAAGTTACTGTCTCAAAACTCGCTTCTGTCTCAGCAGAGCAACCTGCAAATGCGGCATAATAATCAATGTCATAATCATCTGCTAAGTATCTGAAAGGAAATCTGTCTCCGAACAGTATTGTCTTTGTTCCGGCATTATCAACCGCCTCACTATACTTCTTATCAAGCTCTGCAAGTTTATCATTATATGCATCAGCATTAGCTTTGTACAAATCTGCATCATCCGGATCAGCCTGCCCTAAAGCCTTGGCAATCTCATTGCAAAGAATCTGTGAATTGCGAAGCGAAAGCCATACATGCTCATCATATTCGATGCTTTCACTCTCACCATCATCAAAATCTTCTTCCTTTTCCATTCCTTCAACAATCTCTTCCTCTTTGACCTCATTTTCCAAAGTCTGCAAAAGATTAACTACCCTCATATCCTTATTCGTTGTGTTTTGTATAATATCGTTGACCCATTTATCCGACTCCCCGCCAACGTAAATGAACACGTCGCAATCTGATATTGTCGCTATATCCTCAACCGAAGGTTGATAGCTATGCATATCAACTCCATTATCTGACAATAAAGTAATATCCGCATCAACAATCTTGTCACCTAATATCTCTCTCACCCAGTCATACTCTGGAAAAATGGTCACAACTACGTCTAGTTTATCATTTAAATCATCGATGTTATCATTTCCTGACGCATCTTTTATATTAACCACCCCGGGTAATTCATTACCACAGGCCGTACAACATATTATGACTAAAACTGCCGTTATTATTATCATCTTCTTCATACTTAGGTGACACCTCCAATTATTAATCATATTTCAATGAGATATCAAGAACATAACAAATTTCAAAAATAATATGATATTCTCATCATATCCCTTTACAGAAATTATTCAGCATCTGTTTTCCATCCGGTGTCATAATAGACTCCGGATGGAACTGTAACCCGTAAATAGGGTATTCTTTGTGCTGTACAGCCATTATCTCTCCCTCTTCGGTTAATGCAGTCACTATAAGTTCTTCAGGGATACTGTCTTTTGCGGCAATAAGAGAATGATATCTGGCAACAGGTGCATTTTCCGGACAATCCTTAAACAACTTACAGTTTGTATCAAATTTGACCATAGATTGTTTTCCATGCATCAGTCTCTCTGCATAAGTAACATTAGCGCCAAATGCTGCACATATTGCCTGATGTCCAAGACAAACTCCGAGTATCGGGATATCTCTTCCAAGCTGCACAGCTACATCCATTATAACACCTGCATTTTCCGGTCTACCAGGACCCGGTGATAAAATAATACGGTCAGGATTTAATTTTCTTATCTCATCAATTGTCATTTCATCATTTCTTATTACTCTGATATCCGGTTCTATCTCACCAATCATCTGATATAGATTATATGAAAAACTGTCATAATTATCAATCAAAAGTATCATTATTCAACCTCCATTCCCAAATCCAATGATTTAAGCATTGCTCCTGCCTTATTCATACATTCCTCAAACTCTTTTTCAGGAACTGAATCAGCAACAATACCTGCTCCACTTCTCACAAACACTTTTCCATTTTTCTTATAGGCTATTCTAATAGCAATACAGGTATCCATGTTTCCGGCAAAATCTATATATCCAATTGCTCCTCCATAGATTCCCCTCTTATTATCCTCTAGCTCATCTATCAGCTGACAGGCACGTATCTTTGGAGCTCCGGATAGAGTTCCTGCCGGGAGAACCGCTGCAATTGCATCAAGCGCATCCTTATCCTTCCTGATATGTCCTCTGACTGTTGAACCAATATGCATTACATGTGAAAATCTTTCTATTGAATGAAGTTTTTCTACCTTAACACTGCCAAACTCACTTATCTTTCCGAGATCATTTCTACCAAGATCTACGAGCATATTATGTTCCGCCAACTCCTTCTCGTCACATAAAAGACCTTTTTCCAGCTCTTCATCCTCCTCAACTGTTTTTCCTCGAGGTCTTGTGCCCGCAAGAGGAAATGTGTGAAGCACTCCATCCTCTAACTTCACAAGTGTCTCTGGAGAGGCTCCCGCAACCTCCACATCAGTTCCGGAAAAATAGAACATATAAGGCGATGGATTAATCGTACGCAACATACGATAAGTATTTAAAAGACTACCCTCAAACGGAGCTGATAATCTGTTGGAAAGAACAATCTGAAAGATATCTCCCTCTTTAATGTAGTGTTTTGCATTTTCAACCATCTCACAAAATCGCTCTTTTTCGAAAAGCGGTGTGACCGGACCCGTAAGTCTTCCGGCAGAATCCTCATACTTTTCTCCTTTACGCAAAAGCTCTGCCATTTCTTTTAATGACTCTTTTGCCTTCTCATAGTTTTCATCGATATTATCCAGTCTGATGTTAGCTATAAGAACAATCTTCTGTCTCATGTTGTCAAATGCAATCACCTTATCAAAAAGCATCAGATCGATATCTTTAAATTCCTCGGTATCTTTTGCTAAGATTTTTACCGAAGGCTCACTGTAAGATATAAAATCATATGAAAAATATCCAACCAGACCACCTGTAAACGGAGGCATATCGATAAGCTTCGGGCTCTTATATTCTTTTAATATCTCTCTTAAATATTCTGAAGGATTACCGTAAATCTGTTTTTCTTCTCCTTCAGCTGAAGATATATTCATAACACCCTTCATACATGTAAATTCCATAATAGGGTCATAACCCATAAATGTATAACGTCCCCATTTTTCATCCGCCATAGCCGACTCTAAGAGATAGCAGTGCTTTGAAATATTCTTCATTATTCTGACCACCTCAATAGGAGTGGTAAAATCCGACAGAATTTCACAGCTTACAGGAACAACCTTGTACTTTCCTGTCTCTGCAAATTTCTTAATTTCTTCAATGCCTGGTAAAATATTCATCCTTCATACCTCCTAAATTAAAAAACTTACCGTCAGGGAAAATTATCAATCTTGCATTCTGAAAAATGTCCTAAAACAAAAAATCCCTGACAGATTAAATTAATCTGTCAAGGACGAATAATCTAAAAATATATCCGCGGTGCCACCTTGAATTCACGCATAACGTGCACTTAGCGAGGTACTATCATACCCCCGGCAATTAACGTCTGCCAGAACGTCACAGAATACTCGGATTAAATCCTTTGACTGTGCCCTCTGAAGTCCATTCGACAAAATATATTACACTGTGTTCTCACCAATCCACAGTTCTCTGTAGAAACATTGAAATTGCCTACTTACTCTCCATCAACGGTTTAAAATAATTGATGTCTAATACTAACATACCTCATTTATATTGTCAATATTATAATGCCCCGAATTTCCGCAGAAAATATAATACCGGTCGGAAAATCCGACCGGTATATTCATCTTTTGTTATTCACTTATGAAGAAGGGATTACTCAAAATCTATAGATACAATCTTAAATGTCTGAGTATTCTTACTATAATCGCTCTTTGTAGGATCAAAATACAAATAAACTCCATCCTTATTATCTTCATCAAGATTAACAGTAATTGTTGTTTTCTTTGTTGAGCTGAATTTTCCTTCTGAACTCCAATGGTTTCTGTAGAAGATAGGATCCTCTTCATCCTGATTGGTTATTCCAAGATTCAATCCCTTTCTTGAAGGAACAACTGTAAGCTTAACTGTTTTATATTGAGAAAGATCAACATTTTCAAAATCAATAGCTAAATGTTTCCAGTTCTCTGCTTTTTTTGTCTTCTTATACTTAATCTTAATAGAATCATCAGATCCTTCAGATACAGTATAGAAACTTGTTGATTCAATGTTATATTCAGGCTCATTCTCAACTACAGGATCTGTTTCAGGCTCTACTACAGGCTCTATAACAGGCTTTTCCTCTGTTGCCTTTTCAGTTGTTTTTTCTACAGGTTTTTCTGCATCTGTCTTTTTCTCTTCTGTAGGCTTTGTTCCATCAGCTTTCTTATTAAATGATCTTGATCCGTATTCGCTAAGATCTGCATCTGTATTTACAACAATGTATAATTCATCATTCTTAACATCTGTAGCCTTATCTGTAACACTTGCCTTAATCTTTTTGGTTGTTTCATCTTTAGAATATTTTTTGTAATCATCTGAGTACGGTGAAACTATATTATTCTTCACTGTCTCGTATCCAGGATTTGAGCTTTCTTTAATAAATGGTTCTGCATTTTTTGTAGCGATCAAAATATTATTACTTATATAATTAGTTTTATTTATATCTTCTGCTGCCTGCTGAAGAACCAAGCATCCCGCATCCTCATTATAAATACTATTATTCTTAATAGTACAATTTGAGGCATAACCATTATCATCAGAAGAACCACCTATTGTTATTCCGGCAAATGCATTGTTATTAACAAGCGTATTATGTTCAACTTCTACTTTTTTTGTTTCGCCGCCTTCTGCTTCACTAGCCACTTCTATACCTATATCTGAATTAGCAACAAAGTTATCATTAATTTTGATAGTTTCACCACCATCTACATAAATACCACCGGCACATTTACTGATATATGTGTAATTCTTATTAGGATCAGACGAGATATTAACTACCTTATTACCACTAACTTCTACATGGTTTGCTTTGTAATTGCTTCCTTCTTCATAACCAATCAAATCAATTCCGATATTATCACAGTCATATACTGTATTATTGGTAATCTTATTCCATTTATTGTCTGTACCCGAAATATTACCGTTAAATACAAGTGCCTCGCTGTTACCAAGAACAACATCATGTATTCTACAGTTATCTACTGTAACGCCTGAAATAGCCTTACCATAAGAAGCAACTTTTATTGCATGTGCATTAAAATAACTTCCCAGCTTTTTCTTTTCAGCAGCTTTTTCTCTCTCTCCCTCTGTTTTTAATATTAAGATATCTTTTTGAACATCTTTAACCTTCTGGTTATACACACACCCCATATCGTGAATCTCACAATTAGAAATTGTTACATCACTTGCACCTTCAACTACGTCTATACCAACAGGTGCAAATGATTTTTCTTTACGAATATATAATCCCGATATATCTATGTTATCGACTGTAACATCCGGTGCACTTATTCTGATCATATATTCACTTTCATCACCATTTGCTTTTCCGTTCTCGTCTAACCGGTTATAATTTGAACCATCAAATTTGATTTCTCCGTCTTTTCCGACACCTACAAGCTTAACACTCTTAGTAATTTCAACCGACTCTTTGTATGTACCCGGATATAATTTAACAGTTCCGCCTTTAGCAACCTCATTGAGTGCATTTTTGATTGACTCGCCTTCATGAACTTCAACAACATTTTTTGAGCTGCCAGTCTTGCTTGCCGCATTAACAGCCTGATTACTTGATACTACACCGCTTAACGCTACTGCAGCAGCAAGTACAAGTGATGTACATTTCTTCATATTTCTTCTCATCTTTCAATTCATTTCCGTCGTTCATTATTATTGGGAGTGAACGAGCAGTACAAGGATGATAATAATCAATCATAAACAACAAATCAAGCTTTTTTGTAATCTTTGTACACTTTACAAAAATCCATTTGTGCATCTTCCACAAATCTATTTTGGTGCACTTTGCTTAAAAGATAAGCCATAATATGTATAGGTTGCTGAAAGTTTCCTTTCATAATCATCTTGTCAATTTCAGACGAAGTAATCTTACTCAAATTTAAAAATTCCGTATCATCAAGTTCCTGTTTTGTCATTTTTCTACAATTCCTCGCAATATATATATATGCATAATTGTCTGCTATTGTAGGATTTGACGGAACAGTAATTAAATGACTCCAGTCTTCAGACTCATATCCTGTCTCCTCCCTTAGTTCACGAATTGCAGTCTCAAGTGCATCACCCTCTGTTGATTCAATTCCGCCGGCCGGAAATTCAGTTGTAATCTGTCCTATACCATGCCTGTATTGTCTTACACAGATGTAATTATCATCCTCATCTGTAGCAACTATTACAACATAGTTCCTCCTACTATAACTATAGTACGGCTCAAAAACACTTCCATCGGGAAATCTATACTTAGATTTTCTAAAATCTATCCATTCATCCTGTACAATATGCTCTGTGCTTAACTCCTCCCACACCAGATTCTTATCATCAATATCATTTCTCATCTTTATCATCGCTCCTTTTTATATATTATCTAATAGGTGTTTTCCTGTCTTATATTAGAATAAAAAAGTGTCTTCGACACATCAACTCCCCTGCCCCTCAATCTTGAGGGGATTAGGGGTTGATTCTTATTTCAAAATCTTTCATAATAATCTTATG
>CADBCZ010000040.1:28372-28812 GCA_902793335.1 uncultured Lachnospiraceae bacterium | reverse complement strand
CAAAGCCCTCCGCAATCTATGAACTGTCAACTGTTCGCCGTTTCACAATACTCAAGATTATCGAAAGTTTCGTATTCACTTTATTTGAAATATTCAATTCATTATTGTGCCGTGTGTTGGAATAATTTACAAAACAGCTCTTGCCGTAGGGCATGGGCGGCTGTCAGTAAGGTGAGCTGGTGTTTTGCTAGTCATTAATTGGACAGGGCAGGAATCATAAAAGTAGGTTGGTTGGTTTGATGTAGCCACTAGCTAACTTTTATGCTAACCACCCGACAAGGAATGTTTTATTTTCCTTTCGTCTTATATAGACAGCCGTTTATCGATATATTATGGTATATTTTTTTGTCGCCATTTGGTAGTGGATTAGAGTTTCTTAGTATTCCGATAAATATAAAGCGATGTGAGGCATGGATGCCGAACAAGGCGCGATGCGACAA
>CADBCZ010000040.1:0-28360 GCA_902793335.1 uncultured Lachnospiraceae bacterium | reverse complement strand
ATACTTAGAAACTCTTATCTACGGACAATCAAGACATAAAAATATACCATAATATATCGTAATACGGCGTTCGTAAAAGAAAATAAAACATCCCTACAACCCCCCAATTTATTAAAAAAGAAGATTGTACAATGTACAATCTTCTAAGAGTATATATATGAATAAATATAATTAGTATACCTTAGCTTCCTCTTCACCGGTCATAACACGGAGTGCACCCTGTGCGAGAGCAAGAAGTTCATCCTCACCCGGATATACAGTGAAATCTGCAATCCAGCCAAGTTTTTCTTTGAGAGCTTTGATTGTATCTTCGCCATATGCGATGCCGCCTGTACAGATTATCTGGTCAACCTTACCATTCAATACTGCAGCCATAGCACCTGCATCTTTAGCAATCTGATAATGGAATGCATCGATAAGATCAGAAGCTTCCTGATTGCCTTCAGCTTTCCATTTGATAAGATCTCTCATGTCATTGCTTCCGATGTATCCGTTAAATCCACCGTTACCGCAGATCTTCTTATATAACTCTTTCTCTGTATACTTGCCTGAGTAGCAGAGCTTGATAAGATCTCCGACAGGAACTGTTCCGGCCCTTTCCGGAGAAAATGCACCCTCACCGTCAAGGATGTTATTAACATCAATTACTTTACCGTTGTGATGAGCACCGACAGAAACACCTCCACCCATATGGATTACAATAAGGTTAAGTGTATCGTATGGTTTACCGATTTCTTTGGCGTAACGCTTAGCAACAGCCTTCTGA
The DNA here is from genome assembly GCA_902793335.1 of uncultured Lachnospiraceae bacterium. GTDB lineage: Bacteria > Bacillota > Clostridia > Lachnospirales > Lachnospiraceae > CAG-590. Next base: position 27,594 of record CADBCZ010000040.1, on the reverse strand, counting down.
TTAAGAGCGTGGAATATACTTCTTCTTGGAAGCTCAGGCATTCCTGAATATCTAGCAACAGGCTCTAACTCATCAACAACAACAGGATCAACGATATATGAAGGTACACCGACCTCATCGCCGATCTCCTTAGCGAGAATACCGCCGAGGTTAGAAGCGTGCTGTCCCTGTTTACCGATTCTAAGATCCTCTAAAAGATCATCAGTTACTGCATATGTACCACCGGGGATTGGTTTAAGAAGACCACCACGTCCGACAACGACATCAAGAGTCTTGATATCAAAATTCTTCTCATTTAATACATTGAGGATCACTTCCTTACGGAAATCTTTCTGATCGATTATTGAAGCATATTTTGCAATCTCCTCAGTAGGATGTCTTAATGTTTCCTCAAATATCTGGTTCTCGTCTTCATATACACCAATCTTAGTAGAAGTAGAACCAGGATTGATAATTAAAATCTTGTAAGCCATTTCATATCCTCCTTCATAATAAGTTAATGATTAATTGCTTTGCAATAATGCTCAGCAGTGCCATAGTCTAATATGACACTTTATTCATAAAATTGTAAATACTTTATAATGACCTGCATTCTTTTAAATTTATTTGTTCATAGACTCTGCAACAACAGCGCCAACAGCGATTGAGTTAACCTTTGTCTCAAAGTCGTCTGAACGTGAAGTTAAGATGACAGGAGCCTTTGTACCTGTAAGTACGTTACCGTTAACACATTTTGAGTTGTGAACAAGTGCTTTGTAGGTAACATTACCTGCATGAATATCCGGGAATAGAAGAATATCAGCATCACCGACGATCTTTCTGTCTGTAGCACCTTTATGACGGGCAGCTTCAGGATCTGTTGCAAGGTCGTATGAGAGAGGACCGTCAACGATACATCCTGTGATTTCCCCGTTCTCATTCATCTTAGTAAGTTCATCAGCTTCGACTGTAACAGGCATTTTAGGATTAACAACTTCAACAGCAGCAAGAGGAGCTACCTTAGGGCACTCAATTCCGCATGCGTGTGCAATCTCTACTGTATTTCTGATAATATTGGCCTTAGTCTCAAGGTCCGGATATGGAATAAATGCAACATCTGATAAGAAAAGAAGACCATCATGTCCCTCGATGTCGAAGATACATACGTGAGAAAGAGTCTTGTCAGTACGAAGACCAACTTCTTTGTCCAAAACACTCTTTAAGAAAGACTTTGTATCGATAAGTCCTTTCATATACATGTCAGCCTTGCCATCATGAACAAGCTTAACAGCAGTAAGAGCAGCCTCGTAATCGTCCTTAACATCAATAATCTCGTATCCGGTAAGATCCATGTTAATAGAAGCAGCAACTTTGTTAATCTTGTCCTCGTCACCAACAAGGATTGCTTCAGCGATATTACGTTTCTTAGCTTCTGCAACAGCTTCTAATACCGCATCATCCTGAGCAACTGCTACAGCAACTTTCTTGGTGCTGCATGCGGCAACCTTTGCAAGAAGATCATCAAATGTTTTTGTCATTTCTTTATACCTCTTTTTCTTAAAATAATAATATAAATAAACATCTAAAACATCTTAACACTTGCTTAACTTTTGGTCAAGATGTTATAGAGGTATAATATTTTCATTTTATATATGCCATTAACATATATTGGCATAATATTATGATTAAAAAACGCAATATATTGTGTTTAAGGTTGGGAAAATAATGATAAATTGTGAAAAAATGTTATAAAAAGTAATAAAAAGACTTTTATTTTGACAATAATTATGATATACTTAACATAATTATTGTGCGCAGTGGTTCTTTTTGTTGTGCATGAACGCTGTGACACTTAATTATTAAGGATATTATGAGATAATTACATATATTGATATTATGTTAAGTTAATTGTTTGAACTTTATATATGTATGGTTTTTATTAAGTAATATTTCGAAGATGACGATATTATAATATATATTTAATGACTATACAATTAATTAATCGTGACATCTATTATACTTTTAGAAGAGGTGATTGGGATATGAATACTAAGAACAGACTTATTAAAAAATTATTAGGAGTTGCTAAGAAACATAAGTTTTTGACTTATCCTGTGCTGGCGCTTGTCGCAATTATCAGTGTGATCAGCAATTTGTTTTCATGGAGTACAGGTGCGGGCAGAAGAGTTGTTGCCGTAATTATGGTCATGGTAATGTTAGTATCCCAGTCTTATTTTCTGACTTCTTCTGCAACTGAGGCGATAGATGACGAAGAGACAGCACTTGTTCAGCAGGAACTTCAGCAGGAAGTTATGAATGAGTATGTTGAGGCAGAGAGTAATGCCAAGAAGGAATCAGAGACTTCAACAGAGGTTGCTGATAATTCTTCATCAGATGATATTATAGAAGAAGAGACAATTAATAATGTGACAGGTGATCAGCCGACAGACCAGCAGGCTGCACAGACAATCGAACAGTCCAATGAACAGGATAATAGTGATGCTAATGTTGCTGTTGTCAATGGTGATGATCTTAATGCTCCACCATCTGATAATCCTGAAACATTGGATAATGATTCTATAGATGACTATGGTGATATAGAAGATGATGAGGTCGATTCCAAGTTAGATACTGAGGATGAGGCTAATAAGATTCCTGTAACTTTCATGTATCAAACTCCGGGCGGCAATGATTTTAAGGCTATGACAGGGGATGGGGCTGTTGGAGTATGTGCTGTTACAGCTGATAATGGTGATGGCAAAAAGAAGGTTACAAAGTATGTGGATTCAGATGGTAAAGATGTTAATATTGTTAATATTTTTAATAATCTTGATGACAGAGATGGTTCATATACAGTAAGTGGATGTTATGATTTCTATGGTGTAGAGCAAACGGATAATACATGGTGTAGAGATTCAGAGTGTAATACTCTGGTATCTGATGGAATGGCTATCAGCGGTACAGCAAAGAGCCTTACATTATATGCACAGAGTAAGCTTGTTCGTGTTTATATGACACTTAGTGATAGCTTTGATAATGGCAAGTCATACAACTCTAATCCAACAATTAACACTGATGATGTGAAAGTGGTTGGTGATGAGACAAGATATTACTTTAATCTTGTTGATAATAAAGCTGAAGTTAGTATTACTAATGCTGAGGTTTATGGTTATGAGCTTTCTGATGTTTTATTAGGTTCCGGTTCAATTGCAACGGTTATTAATTCAACAACTAATACAGATACTGCTTACCACAAAATATTTTCATTTGATTTGACTTTAAGAAGTGACAGTTATACTAATAAGGTTACACTTAAGTGGACGCCAATGCAATATAAGGTAGTGTATGCTGCTTATGATCAGGCTGATTATCTAGCACATCCTGAAAATTATGTTTCATTTATTGGTAAAGCAAGTGATCCTATCAAATATGATGATACAGCTCGTTTTGCTAATTATAAATCGTTATTTGATAATAAATTGAGAGTTGGATATGATCTTCTTGGTTGGGAACTTAAAGGTGATAGTGGTGTGTATGATGCAGGAAGTTCAATACCTATTTCGTGCCAGGCTTATTTCCTGAACTACTATTATGCTAACAAGGATAATATTGACAGTGAAACTCCGGGACTAAAACATGCAATGATATTCCCGCATTATGAACCTGCTGAGATAGAGTTACGTGTGACTGATGATGGTGGAAATGATGCTGTACTTGACAATAATACAATAACATATGTATATGATATGCCCGGTAAAGAATACAGATTTTCTGCCAGATTCAAGTACAAAGATCCGGAAAGAGAATCGGATATCGGTGATTTCACTTATACCGCAACAGCTAACGGTGCCAACAATATTGGTGTTACTGTTAAGGATTATAATGGTGATGGTAATAGATATTCTTCTGTATCAACTGTTAAACCGACAGGTGTTAATGATGGTGAACAGAGTATTCCTCTTTCGATAGTTGTTAAGAACAATGAGACTAATAAAACCAAGACATTTAGTGATTATTCTATTTCGGTAAGAAGAAAGAGAATAAAGATTACTGATGATCTTAACGTTGCGCAGAAGCGTAAGATATATAACGGTAATACTAATGTAGATACAACTGATACCAAATTCCCTGAAAGCTTCAACACTGTTTCTGATGAGAATGGTGATGACAGTAGTATGGGTATTAAGATTACATATGATAGTGCGCAGTTTGCTCAGGCAGATGCCGGTAATAATATTGATATTGTTTTGACGAATCCACATAAATCAGGAGCTAATTCAGATTGTTATGATCTGGTAGGTATGAGTTCTGATGAGAGCGGAAATGATATATATGTGATTTCCGGTGGTATTATCAAACAGAGAGACCTTAAGGTTAACACTGTATATACAGGAAATAACCTTACAGCCGGCGAGGATGATCCTTCACAGGATAAATATACCTTGGAGCTCTATGATGGTGAAGACTTCGAAGGTGTAGATGGACTCAGTACCATAGAGGATGCTATAGCTAAGAATGAACTGGGTAATTATACTTTTAATTTAATAGGAAGAACTGAGAAGAACAAAGAAGGTGAATATCAGGTAGATGCCAACTTCATGAATGATGGAAATTTCTATGTTACAGTCAGAGAACGCGATGTAGTAAAGGTTGTACAGAAAGCACCTGTAGAAAATGAAAACTACAGAATTGTCGGAACTAAGAATGGTGAATGGTATTATACAGGTAATGCTCCTACAATTTCACCTATTACAACAAGCGGTTATAATAAGATAATTGTTTCAAGATCACCATTGACAGACGCTCAATTATCGTCTGATTCCGGAGTGGATTCTTATACTGTTACCGAAGCTGACAGCGAGCAGGATTTATATATATGGTTGAAGAATAGTACAACCAAAGCTATAACGAGTAAAGCAACTATTAGTCTAAAATATGATGGGACTAATCCGCAGTATAAGAATTATGAAGTGAAAGAATTTAATAAAGATGGTACTTCTTATTCGTCTGTTGATGGTTCGGGACTATATTTCCCTAATGTTGGAAGTGTTCTTGACTTTGGTACATATTCTAACAATACGATCAGAATTAGTATTAATTATACTGATATTTCTGAAAATACTGATATAACGTCAGGACTTGATAAATTATATTATCGTTTGTATGCAGACACATCTCTTAATTATGAAAATTTTGCACCGACAGCACAGAATGTTGCGGTAAGCGATTTTGTAGAAGACGGTGATAGATGGGTTGCTACAATTGAATTACCTAAGGATGCTGCAAAGAGAGGCGCAATCGATGTGATTGCATACGATAAGGCTGGTAATAACTGTGGCGGTATAAGACTTCGTCCGGATGGAAGAGGAGAAGATTATGAATGGTATATAGAAGACTTGTTAAGTGTACCTTATATGCCTACTGTTTATTATCAGAATGATACCGATAACAGAGCTTTATATAGCAGAAATACCGATTCAGGAGAATATTCTAAGACAGGTGATATTGCAAAACGCTCTATATATATTGTCACTGATGCTGATGGCAAATCAGAAAGAAAATATTACAATCATTGCCAGGCATCTATTGAAGTGAGTGATTCCGGTTCCGGTGTCAAGAAAATTGAATGGTATGATAACGGTTCTTTAGTTAAAGTTGATGATACAAGTTGGAATACAAATGATGAATCACTTGTTGATGATGACAAGAGAGAAAAGCGTGTTAATACTGAAAAGATTACCTCAACCTATGATGTTGTAGAACAGGGTGATCATAGAATCAAAGTTGTTGTGTATGATAATGCAGGTAATACCAATGAAAAGGATGCTCGTGAGATTATATTCTCTACAGATGATGTAGATCCTGTTATAGAGGTAACTAATAGGAATGATGCCGGCTGGACTAATTCGAGTGTTATTACTTTTAAAGCATATGATCCGGGTGAAAATGCCAGCGGAATTGCTACAGTTAAAGTAATCAGTTCAAATGGAAGTCTTCTTGATTGTGATAATCTGAAAAATGTTGGTGACGGAACATATACAGGTTCGTTTGATATCAAAGATTATCCGGAAGGTTTCTATGGACTTGAGGCAATCGATAATGCAGGTAACGTATTCAGAATTGGTGGTAAGATAGATAATTACTCGAAATCTGCACCTTCTCATCCTGAGGTATTATATGCACCTGCAGATGATAACTATGATACCTGGGTTGACTATCCTGCCGGAACTGATACTTTGAAATGGCATAGAACAGCAACTAAAGTAACTATTTCATATCCGGGTGAGGAACTTAACGGTAGTCCTGTAGTAGACGGAAAATGTCCTGTATCTGTATACTATGGAATATATAAAGATGTTGCCGGTAAGGCCTATCATGATTCATCATTTAATAATAAAATGAGTGATGAAGTTACAATATCTGATGATGGTATATTCTATGTAGATGCCTGGGCTGAGAGTGCATCAGGTATTAGATGTGATGGCAAAGCGGATTCTACACATAAGGATTCGGTTGAAAATGGCGCTTATGAAGTACTCATGATTGATAAAACTTCACCATCATTTGAGAAGTTTAATACTTCCAAAGCTGATAAGGGAATAGTAATCAGTTATGATATAGTTGATAATGTAAGTGGTGTCGATGAGTCATCGATAGAGTTATATTACAATGACAATATTGACAATAAAACCGACTTAAAGACTGAACCGATTGAGAATGGTTATCGTGTGACATTTAATATATCAAACACCGGAGAGTATAAGGTGGCAGTCAAAGACGTTGCAGGTAATTTTGCAACTACTTCAATTGTTCCGATGAGTATGAAGGTTAAATCTGTTACTAGTATTACAGATACAAGTGCTCTTGTAGGTGCCAATATTTATAGCGGAACATTTGACATTAAATCAGGAACTATTTCTTATAGAAAATATTCTGAGGAAGAATATAAAGAAGCTGAATCAGAACTTGTTCCTTATCCAAACAAGGATTCAAGAGATAAAGCAGTATCAGCTAATCTTAAAGATTTAACACCTGATACAGCATATGCATACAAAATTGTAGCAACTTCTGATAATGGCGAAGTACTTGAATACGAAGGTTATTTCAAGACGTTAGCAACTGATCAGACAGGTACAACAGTTCCCGGAACCGCTTTCTACTCTAACAATATCGACCCTGAAAACAGAGGAGATATTACAGTCGGTTTATATGATGGAAATGTATGTCTCATGGCACAGGTTATTTCGGATGGTGATGATTTTGTATTTGAAGCAGTACCGGACGGTAATTACAGTATAGTTGCTACAGATGGAAAATATTCAAATACTGTCAAGATTTCGGTTGATGACGGAATGATTGTTTATCCTGATGGTTTGATTGAAATAGAACTTTCCGGTATCAATACATCTGTAGAAATAGAAACGGATGATACTCCGAATATAACAGTTGACAATATGGACAATATCTCAACACTTTCAAATAACAGTGCAAAAGATAAGAAGATTATTGATGATAATGGAGTTGTAGAATACAAGCTGCTTGCAAGAGCGGTAAGTCCGAGCAGTGCGGAAGTTCAGAAAGACTTAAAGGTATTAGATTCATACATTGCAAATAATAATTTAAATGCTACTCATTTTGCATATTATGATCTGACAATTAAGCGTATTGAATATGACTCAAACGGAAATGTTATAAGTACAGATGATGTTACTGAGATGGTTGGAGAATCTGCAGGTGTTTCTGTATCGGTACCACTTGGTGGTCATGCAAATGATGCAGGACTTAAGATGGTGAGAATCCATAACGGTAGTTGTGCTGAATTAGCAGATACTGACGGACAGGGCAATAGTACATATACATTTTATAGTACAAAGTTCTCGACCTATGTATTGATTCACAGTGTAGGAACGGCTACAACTGAGCAGCCTACAACAAAGGCACCTCAGTCGACTACTCAGCAGCCTGTAACGACTTATGATGTGACGCAAATTACTCCAAAGACTACACCTACTACAGAACATGTTAAAGTTCCATCTACATCATATGAAGATCCTGATGAGGATGAAGAGGATGTTAAGGAGATAAAAGAAAAGAAGAGTAAAGCTAAATCATCAGGTTCTACATCGGTTGGAACTCTTACAAGTTCAGGTTCTGCAAAGACCGGAGATACAACACCGATTGTAATGTTGTTTAGTTTTATGATGATTTCGGTATTTGGAATTATTATTCTTCGTAAAAAGTCTGAAGAGCTCGATGCATAAAATATAATATGGAATTAATTTCCGTAATATTATAAAGTTCCCTGCAAATACTATTATCAAGACACAAGGATGTCTTAAATAAATAGATTTGGAGGGAACTTTTTATGGCTAACAATTCTAGTAAAAAATCAGATGCTATGAACAGATTCAAGATGGAATGTGCGTCAGAGGTAGGTGTATCATTAAAGGACGGATACAATGGTGATCTTACTTCCCGTGAGACAGGTTCCGTTGGTGGTCAGATGACAAAGAAGCTTGTTGAAGCCCAGATGAATCAGATCTCAGGTAAGTAAGATGTTATTTGTTGATAATATTGATGGGTAGTGTTTTACAGATATAAATAAGGTCTGAAAAAGAAAAAGGTTGTAATCTGCTTTTATAATAAAAGCAGATTACGACCTTTTTGATTTTACTCTTTACATAATAGGTATCTGCATGCTATAATGTACTGAATTGTGCAGACTTGATTGTTCTGCTGATAATATTTATCATTTATACATCTTATAATAGGTCAATGAGTAAATGATAATCAAAATACAAGGAATATTTTTAAGGAGGAATTGTTAAAGATGAATTTAACAGTAGAAAATTTGGAAAAGAACATGGCTAAGCTTACCGTTACGGTACCTGCTGAGGATTTTATTGATGGTATGAAGGCATCATATAACAAGAGAAAGAAACAGTTTAACGTACCTGGTTTCCGTAAAGGCAAAGTTCCTCAGAATTACTTGGAGAAAGCATATGGTCCTGAGATTTTCTACGAGGATGCTGCTAATACATGTATAGATAAAACTTATTCAGATGCTATGGATGAGAGTAAATTAGATATTGTTTCACGCCCTGAGATTGATGTAACGCAGATGGAGAAGGGTAAAGACTTCATCTATACTGCTTTGGTTGCTGTTAAGCCTGAAGTGACACTTGGTGATTACAAGGGTGTAGAAATAGAGAAGGTTGATGCAGAAGTTTCAGATGAGGATGTTGAAGCGGCACTTCTTAACGAGCAGAAGCAGAATGCACGTAACATTCCTGTTGAAGATAGAGCAGCTAAGCTTGATGACGAAGTATCTATTGATTTTGAAGGATTCATTGATGGGGTTGCGTTTGAAGGTGGAAAAGGAGAAAACTATCAGTTAAAGCTTGGTTCTCATTCATTCATTGATACATTTGAGGATCAGATCGTTGGCAAGAACATAGGTGATGAGTTCGATGTTAACGTTACATTCCCGGAGGATTATCAGGCAGAAGAGCTTGCAGGAAAGCCTGCTGTATTTAAGTGTAAGTTGAATGGAATCAAAGAGACACAGCTTCCTGAGCTTGATGATGATTTCGCTGCTGATGTTTCAGAATTTGATACATTAGCTGAATATAAAGAGGATTTGAAGGCAACACTCAAAGTTAAGAAAGAGAAAGAAGCTAAGAATGAGAAGGAAAGCCGTGTAGTTGATAAGATTATCGAGAATGCACAGATGGATATTCCTGAACCAATGATCAATACTCAGAAGGAGCAGATGGTCAATGAATTTGCTCAGCAGTTAAGCTATCAGGGACTTTCTATAGAGCAGTATTTCCAGTTCTCAGGAATGACAAAAGAGAAATTCATGGAAACAGCTGAACCTGAAGCACTTAGAAGAATTAAGTCTCGTCTTGTATTAGAGGCTGTAGCTAAGGCTGAGAATATTGAAGTTACTGAGGATGATCTCAATGCAGAGCTTGAGAAGATGGCTGAGACATACCAGATGGAAGCTGATAAATTAAAAGAGCTTGTAGGTGATTCTGAGAAAGAGGCAATTAAGCTTGATATCGCTGTCCAGAAAGCAGTTGATCTTGTTCGTGATTCGGCAGTTGAGAAATAATATAAAATATTTGATTGTTTGAATTGCTACTAATAATATATATGTATAGGAGGATATAAGTATGAGTCTTGTACCTTACGTCATTGAGCAAACTAGCAGAGGTGAGCGTTCTTATGATATATACTCAAGATTGTTAAAGGAACGTATCATTTTTCTTGGAGAAGAGGTTAATGATACAACAGCAAGCCTTGTTGTAGCGCAGTTATTATTCCTTGAGTCTGAAGACCCTAAGAAGGATATTCATTTCTATATCAATAGTCCGGGTGGTTCAATTTCTGCCGGTTTTGCGATATTTGATACAATGAATTATATTAAATGTGATGTATCTACAATATGTATCGGTATGGCTGCAAGTATGGGTGCTTTCCTTTTGGCCGGAGGAGCTCCGGGAAAACGTATGGCACTCCCTAATGCGGAGATAATGATACATCAGCCTATGGGTGGTATGCCAAGCGGCAGTCAGGCTAGTGACATGAAGATTGCTACAGAGCATATTCTTCGTAAAAAGCAACAGTTGAATGAAATCCTCGCAAAAGAGACCGGTAAGCCTATTGAGATTATCGAGCAGGATACAGATCGTGATAACTGGCTTACTGCTTTACAGGCTAAAGAATACGGTTTGATTGATGTTGTTATAGAGAATCGTGAGGAAGTTAATAAATAATAGTGTATAAAAAGTAGAGGTGTGGCAATGGCTATTCGTAGTGATGACAGAAGACCGCTTAGATGCTCATTCTGTAACAAGACACAGGATCAGGTAAGAAAACTTATTGCCGGTCAGAATGTTTATATTTGCGATGAATGTATTGAGGTTTGTTCAGAGATAATAGAAGACGAATTAGATGATTTTGATAATTCTTCAGAAATCAATCTTCTTAAACCGAAGGAAATTAAGGAATTTCTTGATCAGTATGTTATCGGTCAGGATGAAGCTAAGAAGGTTTTATCTGTTGCCGTATATAATCATTATAAGAGAATATTATCTGATAAGGATTTTGATGTAGAACTTCAGAAAAGTAATATTATTATGGTTGGTCCTACAGGATCCGGTAAGACTTACCTTGCACAGACACTTGCAAAGCTGTTAAATGTGCCATTTGCTATAGCAGATGCTACAGCACTTACAGAGGCAGGATATGTTGGTGAGGATGTTGAGAATATTCTTCTTAAGATTATTCAGGCTGCTGACTATGATATTGACAGGGCTCAGCATGGAATCATTTACATTGATGAGATTGATAAGATTACCAAGAAATCAGAGAATGTTTCGATTACCAGAGATGTTTCCGGTGAGGGTGTACAGCAGGCCTTACTTAAGATTATAGAAGGAACAGTTGCTTCAGTTCCACCTCAGGGAGGAAGGAAACATCCACATCAGGAATTTATTCAGATTGACACTACCAATATTCTTTTCATTTGTGGCGGTGCATTTGATGGTCTTGAGAAAGTTATCGAGAATCGTGTAGGTAAGAAGTCAATTGGATTCGGAGCTGAGCTTGCAGATAAGATGGAAGAGAATGTCGGAGAAATCCTTAAACAGGTTACTCCTTCAGATTACGTCAAATATGGTCTTATTCCTGAATTTATAGGTCGTGTTCCTGTAACAGTAACACTTGATTTGCTTGATGAAGATGCTCTTATGAGAATTCTTACTGAGCCTAAGAGTGCAATATGCAAACAGTATAAAAAACTCTTTGAATTAGATGGAGTTGAGCTTGAGTTTGAGGAGGAGGCACTTAGAGCCATAGCAAAAGAGACTATGGAGAGAAAGACCGGTGCCAGAGGACTTCGCTCAATTATTGAAAAGAGTATAAATGATCTTATGTATGAGATACCGTCTGATGAGACTATATCAAAATGTATCATTACTAAGGAGACTGTTGAGGGTACAGGACAGCCTGATATTGTATATTCAGATGTTCCGAGACAGAAAAAGACATTTACAAAACGTTCGATTAAGAAGAACAGTGGTGAAATTGCATAATGATTTATTAAGGCTATTGAATTATATCCAATAGCCTTTTATAATATATCTTATCAGTAGGAAGGCAATGTCATGAATAGCGAATAAATTACTTTTAACTGATAAGATGGCGATAAAACTAAGCTTTAGAGCTGAATATATTTTCTGTAGGTGGATTAAAATGGATGCTAATGAAATATGGTTTCCGCTCTTGATTATGAGAGATATTGTACTTATGCCGGAAACAACCTTACATTTAGATATTAAACAGACAGGTTCTGTATTGGGGGTAAATGCTGCTCTTCGTGAGAATACAGAGCTTTTTGTTGTTGCTGCCAGAGAGAAACCAATAACATCTGATATTAAGATTTCAGACATACATACTATTGGTACATTGGCTAAGGTAAAACAACTATATAAACTTCCAAACGGTGTCATAAGAATACTTATAGAAGTCAGATGCAGAGCAGGCATCAATAATATCAAGAAAGATGGCGAATTTTTCAGGGTTAAGGCAATTGAATTAATTGAAGACGAGAAAGATATAGATGTTTATCAGAAAGAAGCGGGTCTTAGAATGCTTAAAGAACAGGTTAAGCGTTGCGATGACCTCAATATGTTTGCTGAGGATAGCGTATATGAATCTATCAAAAAGATCAACAGCCTTAAGCACTTGACTGATATAATAGCCAGTACTGAGCTTATCAAATTTTCAGATAAACAGAGACTTCTTGAAACGGTTGATATAATCAGTAGAACTCACAAATTAATTGCAATACTTTCAGAGGAGATAGCTGTCGCTAATATTAGGCAGGAGATAAATGAGAAATTAAAGGATTGTGTCAACAAGAACCAGAGAGATTATGTTCTGCGTGAGCAGCTTAAGCTGATACATAAGGAATTAGGAGACGTTGATACTGACGATGAAGAATCCAGATATCTTGAGATACTTGAAGAAATAGCACCACCTGCTGAAGTTAGGGAAAAGCTTGAGCGTGAGATCAAAAGATTTGCCAATTTGAGTTATTCTTCCTCAGAAAGTGCAGTTCTGAGAAACTACATAGAAACATTATTAGAATATCCTTGGAATATCGAAACTGATGAAAATGATGATCTGAGCATGATTATTGATAAGCTTGAAAGGGATCATTATGGACTTTCAAAGATAAAGGAACGTATAATAGACTATATGGCGGTAAGAATTCTAAATGACAGAAAAGATGCGCCTATTCTTTGCCTTGTCGGACCACCGGGTACAGGAAAAACATCTATAGCACGTTCCATAGCAGAAGCCCTTAACAAGCAGTATATAAGAATTTCTCTTGGCGGAGTTAAAGATGAGGCAGAAATTCGTGGTCACAGGAAGACTTATATAGGTGCGATGCCGGGAAGAATTGTGTCCTCAATTAAGAAGGCAGGTGCCAATAATCCGCTCATTTTACTCGATGAGATAGATAAGACAAGTGGCGATTATAAAGGAGCTGTTTCTGCAGCGCTTTTAGAAGTTCTAGACAGTGAGCAGAATGTGTATTTTACTGATCATTATTTTGAGGTGCCTGTAGATTTATCACGAGTTTTATTTATCGCAACGGCCAATGATGCATCGCAGATACCGGATGCACTTAGAGATAGAATGGAGATAATTGAGGTTAACAGCTATACCGAGAATGAGAAATTTCATATAGCTAAACTTTATCTTGTACCGAAAAACCTTGATAAGAACGGATTGTCTAAGAGACAATTTAAAATTAAAGATGATGCCATATATGAGTTGATAAGACACTATACAAAGGAAGCAGGTGTAAGAGGTCTAGAACAGCTTTTATCAAGACTAATGCAGAAGACAGCAAAGGGTATACTAACTGATGAGTACAAATCAATTACCGTAACAGCCAAGAAGGTTCCTGAATTACTTGGAGTATGGAAATACAGCGATGATGATATTGATCATAAGTCAAAAGTCGGAATTGTAAATGGTCTTGCATGGACGAGATTTGGTGGAGATACTTTGCAGGTTGAGGTTAATCTGCTTGAAGGAAAAGGGAAATTAAGCCTTACCGGTAATCTTGGAGATGTTATGAAGGAATCTGCTGAGATTGCGCTTTCGTGTGTCAGAACACTTCCGGAAATCAAGAAACTTCCGGATGAATATTTTGAAAAACATATTATTCATGTTCATGTTCCAGAGGGCGCTACACCTAAGGATGGACCTTCTGCGGGTATTACTATGGCGCTTGCTATGTATTCGGCACTTCTTAATAAGGAAGTTGACGGAAAGATTGCAATGACCGGTGAGATTACATTAAAGGGTAATGTGCTTCCGATTGGTGGACTTAAAGAAAAGTTGCTGGCAGCAAAAAATGCAGGTCTTAACAAGGTGCTTGTGCCTGAGAAAAATATGCGAAATGTCTCAGAAATCGAGCCTGAAATTACGGATGGTCTTGATATTGTGTATGTGAGCAGGATTGAGGAAGTAATTGAGCAGGGGATAGTTAAGAGGACGTTTGCGCTGAAAAAATAAGTTTAGTAATGGTACTAAATTCGCACGATGTGCTCATGTAAGTACCAACGCCTGCGCCAAGGTCTGATTATGGATACTAAACAATATACTCGATATATAGGTGTTGGTATAATTATAAGTATGATTACCGTATTTTTTCAGCTTTTAATTTTAATGTAAATTAATATGCACAACGCAATTTGCGAATAGATAAGTTTCACAATAACCTATAAATTGAAGGATAGAATGATAGAAGATTAGAAGGATAGAATGATAGGACGATAGAATAATACAGGAGGTAGATATGGTCATTAAGAGTGCAAGACTTGAAACAGTCTGTGGAATAACAAGTAAGTTACCGAGAAATGATAAAATAGAGATTGCATTTGCGGGAAAATCCAATGTTGGAAAATCATCGCTTATTAATGGATTACTTAACAGAAAGGCGTTAGCAAGGACTTCCGGTACACCCGGAAAAACTCAGACTATCAATTTCTATAATGTTAATGAAGAGTTTTATTTCGTTGATCTTCCGGGATATGGATATGCGAAGGTTTCAGCTAAGGAGAGAGAACAATGGGGTAAGATGATAGAAAAATACCTCAACAACTCTGAAAAACTTGTTATGGTTTTTCTGTTGGTTGATATAAGACATGAGCCTTCAGCTAATGATAAGATGATGTATGACTGGATTGTTCAGAGCGGTTTTTCTCCGGTGATTATTGCAACTAAGCTTGATAAGATCAAGAGATCACAGGTTCAGAAGAATCTGAGCATTATTAGAAAGAAATTAGGTATGGATTCAAATGATATTATGTTTGCGTTCTCAGCACAGACTAAGCAGGGACGTGACGAGATATGGGATTTCATAGAATCGCAGATGGAATGAAATATTCAATAATTTGTTTCTTCATGTTTGCTTTGTTAGTAGGTTGTACGCCACAAGAGAATACATCGTTTGATAAAAGCATTAAGATGGATGAGGTGTCTGCAGAGGATGATATTTCAGAGGATATTACGGTAAACATTGAAACAAGCATATCGGAAGAACCTACCACGGAGCCTGTTACGACGGAATTATCTATGGAGCCGGTAAGTGAGGAGCAATCAGATCAGGAAATCAAAAATGAAGAAATTCCAGAGATTGCTTTACAGGATATCAATGTGCATGAAATTCCACCATATTCTGGGAAACCGTATATTGAAATTAACAATAATATCCCTTCATTTACAGATGAGGAAAAGAAATCAACGGAAGCATTCGAACAGTATAGCAATCTTGATTATCTGGGAAGATGTGGTGTGGCATTTGCTAATGTCTGCAAGGAATTAATGCCGACAGAAGAACGTGGAAATATAGGAGATATCAGATCTTCAGGGTGGCATACGGTGAAATATCCTGAAGTGATTGAGGATAATTATCTGTATAACCGCTCGCATTTAATCGCATATAGTCTTGCAGGAGAAAATGCCAATGAGAAAAATCTTATAACGGGTACAAGATATTTTAATCAGGAGACCATGCAGATATTCGAACTTAAGGTGCTTGATTATGTCAGAGAGAATGATAATCATGTGCTCTACAGAGTTACGCCTGTATTTGAAAATGACAATCTGATAGCGACCGGAGTTATCATGGAGGCGTGGTCTGTTGAGGATGAAGGTCGCGGGATCTGCTTTAATGTGTTCTGCTACAATGTTCAGCCCGGAATAGAGATAGATTATGCAACAGGTGAAAGTAAGAGAGCTAAAGCCGATGGTACAGCAAAAACAGATGGTGCAGCAACGGCAGATAACACAGCAAAAACAGATAGTGCAACGGCATCAGATAGCGATTTGTATAATACAAGAATGTCATTTATATTAAATACTCATACTAAGAAGATACATATGCCGGGATGCCGTGGGGTTAAACAGATGTCTGATCGGAATAAGTTGGAATGTGAGAGTACGATAAATGATCTTATCGAACAGGGATATGTGCCGTGTAAGATGTGTCTGGACAGGTAGAATATAGGATAACTAGGAGGTTGATTATGGACACGAAAGGTTTGTTGAATAAACTGATTGAAGAAAAAAATCAAATGTATCGAAAAGGTGTATATGGATATACTCAACGTGTGCTAGCATATAATTCCAATAAAATTGAAGGAAGTACGCTTACAGAAGAACAGACTGCATCTCTTTTTGATGAAGGAGTAATTACACCTTCCGACGATTATTATAGAGCAAAAGATGTTGAGGAAATGAATGGTCATTTTCTTATGTTTAATTATATGTTATCTACGATAGATGAGCCTTTGAATCAGGATATTATAAAACAGTTTCATTATGAATTGAAAAGTGGAGTTTTTGAAGATAGAGCAAATGGTTATGCAATAGGTGACTACAAGAAAAGAGCTAATATGGTGGGTACTTATAAGACGTGTCTTCCTTCAGATGTTCCGAGTGAGATGGATAAGTTAATCCAATGGTATCAGGATAGAGAGACTACACTTAACACAATTGCAGAATTTCATATGAAATATGAGATTATACATCCGTTTCAGGATGGTAATGGAAGAACCGGGCGTATTATTATTTATAGAGAGTGTTTGAAGAATAATATTTTTCCTGCTATTATACAAGATAAGAATCGTAGAAAGTATATTGAGGCACTTAATTCTTACAGAATCTCAAATGATGTCAATGAGATGGTTGATTTTCTTAAAGAAGAACAAAATGAGTATTTTCATGAATGCGAATATTTTTTTAATAACAATATTGATTGATTTGTTTCTAGGAAAAGAAAGTAATTTTTAAAAGGAGATTAACTATGGATGAAATGAAGGATATAGACAACATAATAGCACTGCTAGACGGTAAATGTGAAGCAGGCGTATCGAGAATCAAAGTCAATGTATCAGAGGAGCAGGAATCAGAAAGCGTAACCGAGCAGTATCACCGTGGAAGATGCGATGTTGGTAGCCCTTGGGCTACAGGCAAGGTAAGGAACTTTGACCAGATTGATGGAGGGTGTAATTGATTTTAGTAATTTTTGAACGTTGTCGCATCGGAGCAAATCTGATGCGATTTTTATAAACGAGCAACTAATTGAAAGAGCTCACTCAAAAACGCACAATAAAATACCTCAAAAATACGCAACAAAACACTCTGAAAAATGCGTAAAGTTTTCTATTATTGACATTAAATGTGATAATGTATATAATAGAAAACATAAATAAGTAAACGAGGTGCATAAAAATGAAAAAAGCAGCATATAATATACTACCTGCAACGGAAGATATATTAATAATAATGGGTGAACAGATTAAATTGGCAAGATTGAGACGTGATCTTTCGGCTGAATTGGTGGCAGAACGTGCCGGAATTAGTAGATCTTCATTGTGGAAGGTTGAGTCTGGAAATCCAGCCGTGGCTGTTGGAATATATGCTGCTGTGTTGCATGCGCTTGGAGAGATGGACAAAGACCTGCTGCTTGTAGCAAAGGATGATGAGAGGGGAAGACAGATGCAGGATCTTAACCTATTAACCAGAAAGCGAGCTTCAAGGAGGAATAGTTAATGCCTGGAGACGAGAAGATTATATTTGTTTATGACGATTTTTCAAAAGATGTTCCTGTTCTGCTCGGAAGACTATATGTTGGTGTTATTAAGGGTGGAGAAACATATTCGTTCGAATATGATACAGATTGGTTGAAAGACAAAGGAATGTCATTTGAACTTGATCCGGAATTGCATGCATTTAGTGGACGTCAGTTTCCTGAAAGTAAAGGGATTTTTGGTATGTTTGCGGATGCGTCGCCTGACAGGTGGGGACGTATTCTTATGAATAAAAGAGAACGAATCCTTGCAGAGAAAGAAGGTAGAAAACCAAGGAAGCTACATGATAGTGATTACCTTTTAGGAGTTTATGATGAGACACGAATGGGTGGGATACGTTTTAAATTAGAGCCGGATGGGGTATTCCTTTCGGATGATAAAGAAACAGCGACGCCACCATGGACATCATTAAGATCTTTAGAAGAAGCATCGAGAAGATTTGAAAATGATGAAGTTGGCCTATCGGAGAAATGGCTTAATCAATTAATCAAACCGGGATCTTCTTTGGGAGGAGCGAGACCTAAAGCGACAGTTGTAGATACAAAAGGACAATTGTGGATAGCCAAGTTTCCGTCAAAAAATGATGAAAGCGATACGGGAGCATGGGAGAAAGTGGTACATGATCTGGCAAAGATTTGTGGGTTAAATGTACCTGAATCAAAACTTGAAAAGTTCTCAAAGCTTGGAAGCACATTTCTTGTAAGACGTTTTGACAGAGATGGTAAAAGCAGGATACATTTTGCTTCTGCAATGACACTTCTAAAAAAGAAAGATGGAGCATCTGCAGCTGAGGGGGTCAGTTATCTAGACATAGCAGGCTTCATTAAGGCGTATGGAGCTAATCCGAAATCAGATTTATTGGAACTATGGAAAAGAATAGTATTTAATATGGCTGTGACAAATACGGATGACCATCTTCGGAATCATGCATTTATACTTTCAAAACAGGGCTGGGTGTTATCCCCCTTGTTTGACGTGAATCCTGTTCCTTACGGAGATGAATTATCTCTTTTAGTGGATGATGAGGATAACAGTATTTCAATAGATTTGGCAATTAGAACTGCACCGAGATTTGGAATATCAGAAGTTAAGGCAGATGAGATTGCAAGAGAAATGCTATCGATTGTCAGAGACAACTGGGAACGCTTGGCAAAAGAATATGGGTTGTCACGTGGTCAGATAGAATATATGAGACCTGCTTTTAGTGAATGTTATTAAAGGCTTATAAAATCCTCACCAATGAGTTGTTTGAGGCAGAAATAGCATCTCATTTTTTGAACTATAATTTAACTGGACAAAATGGCAATATATCATAGGATATGTGGTTGTATACTCTTGTTTGTATTAATAATACATGCTATAATAACCACGATTATTTATTTTGCAGTATAAAGTTGTTTGGATTTGAAAGGAGCATCCATGGAGTCGATAAAAAATGTTGATGATTTCAAAAAATTTTTGGAAGCTAATAGAGAACGATTCTATGCAATAGCCGAAAATGCTGATGATATATCTGTAGATGATGAATGGATGCAAGAAAATCAGTGGGATGAATTGTATAGGCAGAAGGAGAATCAATATGGGGAAGTATAGAATTGGTGAAGTGTGGTGGACACAATTCCCGTTTGAGGATATTGATGAAGACAAAAGAAGACCAGCAATAGTTATTGATGATAATACAATTGCAGTTCTTGCAATGATGGTTACTAGTGTGGAAAAAGATAATCCATATAGTATTGAGATTGAAGACTGGGATAAGGCGGGGTTACCCAAAAAATCATGGGCGCGCATAGATAGAATTATCAACATGGATGAATGGCGGATGGAAAAGAAAATAGGTGATTTATCTGAACGCGATCTCAATAAATTTATTCAATTAGTTGCAGAGTATATAGGAGAAAAGTATCATGAATTTTCTTTGGTAGCTATTACGAATCCTGAAGGTAAATTCATGCAAATATACGATGAAAGATGGAAATGCTGGTTGTTCCCATATTTTAGAACAGTTGATCCTAATAAAGAGAATGTGGATAATAGTATAAGTGAATTGCTAAAATTGGATGTGGTTTCTTCTTATGTCACATATGCAATACATTGTAAATACTCAGTTAGTGATGAGGTATATAAGAGATATAAACACACCCTATATAAAGTATCAATGGATGATATCCCTGAATACATGAGTAGTGATAGTTTTATATTAAATGGAAAAACTTGTTCTTGGAAGTCTCTTGAAGAATTGGAAAACGACAGTAATACAATGGATAAAAATGATGATATTATTGCATTTGTAAAAACCAGGTGTAAATGATAAAGTGTCGCATCGGAGTAAAATCCGGTGCGATTTTTTGCGTAAATGAGTACTGATTTTTGGACAGGTCCCTGTGGTAAACTTTGTATATCGAAACAAAAGGAAGGTGTATTACGATATATGCAAATGCGATAGAGTATAAGGAATGATACATCTGCAGGAAGGAGGATGTCCTTCTATCAGATTAAGAAAGCGGATTATCACTGCCAGAAAGATGTGAAAGCTACAGATTCCTTTGAGAAAATTATGAGGTACATAATTAATCATGACAAAGCCAAAGTCATAATCATGGATGATTACAGAAAACTTCCGCGAAGAACTAAAAAGCAGAAAATGTATTATAAAAATGCAGAACAAAAGGCAAAAAGAAAGCAGAAATATAGAGTATACGAGTTGTTTGCTAGATTGGAAAGAAATGATCCTGAGTTGATAAAGTTGTCTATGTGTTAGGAGATGATTGGAGATTTTAAACTGAGAAGGTCGATGAAAAAAGAAATAAAAATACATAAGAGGGTGCTAAAACTTATTATTTATAAAAATAGTTACAAAGCTAGACAAAAACGGTGCTTTTTTGTCAAAAATGTGGTAAAATAGACGAGGTTAATATTGGATTCGTGAGGAAAGATAATGATAGAGAGAATTTGCCCTGTACATGCAGTTCCTATAAAAGGAACAAAATGTACTAAAGATGGCTGTAATGCAAAATTAATAACATCTATAACAATATATTGGTGCTCAGAATGTAATGTGCCGTCATTTGAAAAAAAGTGTATGTGTTGTGGTACAGAAGGAAAGTATATCGCTACAGATCTTAGACCTGTATTTCCAGAAGAAAAAATGTTACTTGCCATACTTTTGAAGGAAGATTCGCCTCACGCATTTGATAGATGTTCGGTGTGGAACAGTAATAGTGGATATTTTATTGATGGTGAAAAACGTGTTCTTTCAATTAAGGATATTAACAATTTGCCAATAGAAAAAATCAGGAATATTAAAGATATATATGATAAGAACGTTGACAGTATAGATTACAGTTATCATGAAAAGATGGTTGAAAAATTTATAGAAGTTAACGCTAACAGATATTATGAGTTGACTGATGAAGCAATTTCCTACATACAGAGCTTCAAAGAAAAGTATTCGCTTGAGGATATGTTTGTTTCGTTTAGTGGTGGTAAAGACTCGACAGTAACATCTGATTTGGTTACAAGAGCATTTGCTACTAATAAAGTTATACATATATTTGGAGATACAACACTTGAATTTCCAACAACGTATGACTATCGCGTTAGATTTGCAAAGGAACACAGAGTTATACGAGCAAAGAATCATGAGAAGAATTTTGAAGATATGTGTGAGCAGATTGGTCCACCTAGCAGAGTAATGAGATGGTGCTGTACTGTATTCAAGACGGGTGCAATAACAAAGACACTATCGCAGGTATTCAAGGATAAGACAAATGTACTGACATTTTATGGCATTAGAAAGAGTGAATCTGCTAGCAGAAGTAAATATGAACGGGAATCAGAGAGTCCGAAGATAACTAAACAGACGGTGGTGTCACCAATAATTGAATGGATTGATTTTGATGTTTGGCTATATATATTGACAACAGGGATAGATTTTAATGAGGCATATCGATTAGGGTATTCACGAGTAGGATGTTGGTGTTGTCCGAATAATGGTGCATGGTCGGAATTTCTGTCAAAAGTACATATGTATGATAAATATGTTCATTGGCATGAGATTCTTGTGAATTTTGCAAAGAAGATAGGTAAACCTGATGCAGAAGAATATATTAATAGTGGCAATTGGAAAGCTCGACAGGGAGGACAGGGATTAGAGATTGCAAATACTTCAGTTGTAAAATTTGAACCTTGTGCTACAGAGGATAATGCATTTAATTATGAATTACAAAATATTATTACAGAAGATTTGTATGAGTTATTTAAACCATTTGGATATATTAATCGAGATTTAGGAAATGCAAGACTAGGTGAAGTTTATGTTCTCGACAAGCAAGGTAAGGTTATGTTGGTTCTACAAGGTAGAGTCGGGACAAATAGATTGAAAGTTACAATTAAAAATACACATATTGCAGGTGCTAGTCAAGTGATAATGTTTGTTATGGAGAAAGATTGGCAATACGCAGAACCGGTTATAGAAAGTCGTGTTGGAAAACATTGTTCATTAAAGAAACATTCTGAGACGAAAACAACTATAGAAGGGTAGGTGTTTGTTAATGTTTGAAAAAGACTGTACGATAAATGGAATTCATGCTACATATATTAAGTATTTAGTTAATGAAGCAAAGGTTTTTGAAAGATATATAGATGTTTATATGACCGCGGTTGCCATTGGATGTTTATATGATAAAAGAAGTAAAGAAAATACTTCAACAGATCGTGCTAGAATTTATGCTGATGCTTTTAGTACCGAAAGAGATAAATGTATAGAACTTTTCAGAACGGTAATCCTGGCAGATTCATCAAAACCGTGGAGTTCCGAGGAGAGGACGAATATATGTTTTAGGTATCGGGATGAAAAAATTGAAAATGCAGTGCCATCTATAACTGATGAAGAAGTAGCTATAATGAAAGAAGCAATGGAGCTTTTTCATGCATATATGTTAGGTGGAGTAGAGCTTTTATATGAAAGTTTTTATAGCCCTACAATTAATATAGATGATGCGATTGATTATGCATATAAAACAGTATTTGATCAGCATTCTTTGATTGAAAGTCGACAGGGGACTTTAGATGTCGGTCAGTTGTTAAGACCGGAGTATTGATAAGGGGGAAAATTAGAGAAGGTGTTTATGTCAAAAATATGTTTATCTACCAGAGCAGAAAAATTATTAAAACGAATGAATATTGATACCGTAGATAAGTTTTTAGAGATACCCAAAGAAGATTTTGAAAAACAGAGAGGGGTGGGAAAGAAAACAATAGACGAACTTATGGAGTTGAAAAAGTCAATATTAGATGGACAAATAGATTTTGATGAGAGATATGACGAAGAATCTAATAGCCTTTATGCTGAGCAAAATGAAATTTCATTACCTTTAGAAATGGTTCAACAATTATCAAAACATAATATAAAGGAACTTAATTTATCAAACAGAAGTAAAAATTGCTTACGACGAGCAGGAGTAGAAAATATGGCCCAGTTGATGGAATTATCAGAAGACCAGCTGCGAGGGATTTATTCTATGGGTGAAAAATCTGTTGAGGAGATTAAGGATTTTAGAGCAAAGTGGTTAAAGGATAATATCATTATAGTAGATCAGAAGGAAGATATTAATTTTGATAATGAAAAAGAATATTTTTATAATGAACTTTCGTTGTTATTAAAAAATATAATACCATTCTCTTCGAAAACTCTTTATAAATTGTGTAATGAAATAGGAATAGATACACAACTAGAAAATATAGGGTATGAAAACTTATCTGAAAAAGAATTATTTTATTTGATTGATAGAGTAGATGAAATTGGAAAAGGTATTGAAAGATACTTTTTGAGTTTTTTTTTCAAAGAAAAAGAGTATATTGATGAAGAGGAAATAGCGGTTGCGATTGAAAAGGACTTTAATAATGATGCATTCAAAATGGTGTTATATTATAAGTTTAATAATGGTGGATTTATAAAAAAAATAGGTGATTATTGTGTACCGAAAAGAAAGAGCCTATGCGAATATTTATCAGAACTTGATAATACCGTTAAGAATCAAATGTTATGTGATAGATTGGCAGGAATGATTTTACAAGAAATAGGTGATAAAAATGGTATTACCAGAGAAAGAGTGCGTCAGATTACGGTTAAGACAGCTGAAAACATTCCCCTGTTAAAAGAAGATTATTATAGTTCAGTGTTTCAGTATTTTAGGTTTGACAGAGATTTATTTTATTCTGTTTTCCCTAAAACAGACAAACGGACATTTGAATACTTAAGTATTCGCTATAAAAAAGGTAATCATGAATTGAATAGGAATGAAGTGAGTGAGTACAATGGTCTTTATTCTTTTGCGTTAGAGGATTATTTAAATTATAACGAAAAAGTAGCATGGAAGAAAGGGTTATCAAGACAAAAAATATCATGGAGGGTTTTAATAACTAAAGCGGGAACATATATCAACAAAGAAACATTTGCTATAGAGTATAATAGATTTTTAGATAATAATTCATTGGACCATAAAAGATATTCTTATAATCCATATTCGATTAATAATCTTTTTCGATATTCAGCGCATGTTGTTTTTAATAAAGATGGGGAATTCAGATATTATGAAAACGACGCAACTAAATTGTGGAAGTTTATTGATTTTAGTAGATATAAAGATACGGTTATTTCATCGGAATTAATATACAAAGACTATATTGAACTGATGGATGAATATGATATCTGGAATGGATATGAATTGTATTGTCTGCTAAAAAACACTATGAATGTTGGTATGAATGACTCAAACTACAAAGAAGTGGAGTTTCGTAGAATACCGGTAATGATTATTGGCGACGGAAATGAAGAAGCTCAGATAATAAGACTTGTGAAAGAATTATCACCGATTAAATATTTGGATTTCTATGAAGCTTATGAAGAAAGATTTGGCGTAAAAAAAGAGTCTGCTATTGCGAACCTGGGAAGATTTATTGAAAAATATCATTCGAATAATGAGTATTTGACTGATTTACCAAGGCTTGAATTATCTGAAGAACAGAAAATCAAAGATATACTTGAAAAAAAAGCTATTTGGTCAGTTGAAGAATTAGAAAAAATTTTTGAAGAATATACTACGTCAGGGATTGATGCATTAAATAATATAACATTATATGATTTGGGTTATAACTTTAATGTTGGTTATGCATATAGTAGAAAGTACTCTCATGTAACAGATTGTTTAAAAGATGTTGTTTTTTCTAAGGAGTTGATCGATTTAAATGATGTAGATTCTAATATTTCACGATTATCTTGTTTTAAAAGTTACGTATATTCATTAAGATTATCGACTGATTATATTGAAGTATCTCCTAAAGTGTTAGCTTCTAGAGAGTTCTTAGAAAGAGAGTATGGATTAACAGAAGAAATGATAAGAATAATACAAAAGAAGACTAATCGATTTTATACAGAAAAATATTTTAATGCGAATAGTTTATGGGAAAACATTAAGGATTATACAGAAATTGGCATGTTAAGAGATAATAAATGGTTATGTACTAGTATCATGAGACAACAAGAAGGAGTTTTTGCTAAGTCGGTGGGAAATGTGGTGATTTTGTCCTTGTATAAAGAAGAATTATCACTAGCAAAAATATGTTCATGGATTGTAGATAAAGAAGGTAAGATGACCGTTGAACATTTGACCAAAAGAATAAACGAGATATTTGGCTCAGAACTGGATAAATATAATATAGCTTTCAAGATAAAAGAACAAGGAAATGAAGAAGAATTACTAACGGATGGAGTAGAAGAATACATTGATCAGCTTATTACGATATCAGGTGATTCGGAAGATGATTTCTTTAAAGAGGAGTTCTATTAAATAATTCTAAAAACAGCAGTAATGTCGTGAGGTTTTTGATAAAGTTTTTCTGTTGTCTGAAAAGGAGGCAAAGGATTACGTAATTGATACAGGTGTGTTGAAAAAACTTGATAAAAATACTTGGTTTTTTAGAAGTAAAGGAGAAATAGATGGCTCAATCGCAATCTATTTATGTGAGGATGACGACGAGGGGATTTCGTTTGACATAGTTCATGAACGATATAGGGGCATTTCTCATTCTGTTTGTTGTATTAGACTGGCAATTTGGGGTAAATACGAAATAGAGTAATAATTTGATAAAGAATATAAAACGGAGGTGAGCGTATGAATTGTCCAAGATGCGGTTCTAAAATGAATAATGGTGTTTGTGATGAGTGTGGTTTCCCTATGCTTGGAAAAATAAGATTAATAACATATTACCATATTATAATAAAGTAGTAATCATATAGATTATACAAATTATTTACGGAGGGGGTGTTAAGATGGAAAAATTTGAAATTGTTGCAAAACAGATACCGGGTGAGGTGAGATTTGACAATTACGTGTCAAA
Organism: uncultured Lachnospiraceae bacterium; assembly: GCA_902793335.1. Lineage (GTDB taxonomy): Bacteria > Bacillota > Clostridia > Lachnospirales > Lachnospiraceae > CAG-590. The sequence goes on along the minus strand of CADBCZ010000040.1, from coordinate 1,033 downwards.
CCGCAGATTATCTCAGGTGATTTGAGCAGATTATTTAAGGCGGAAACACCTGTCATAGTCTGCGGTCAATGAGTCAAAAGCACTTTATATCGGGTAACACTGCAGATTATCGCGGGCTTATTTCAGTTCAGATGCTTCTGGATTGAAATAAGGCCACGAACTGATCGTGACCCTGAAAATCAGTTGACTTTATCATAGCTACATAGAGCTTTTATTCCACAGACAAGACTCTCAACATCTACCGGATTGCATAGATGCTGTCGGATCCTTTCTGTATTCCAGAAGATATCAGAAAAGTCGGAAAGTTCACAGCCAAAGTCCATGTTTGGAACACACAGATAGTTCCCGTTTTGGTATTTCCCGGCAATCACATGAAAAGAAGTTCCTCTTGCGGTTATGACAGCTTCATAATGGAAGGAAGTATGGACGAGGAGAATGATCTCTCCGATCCAGATTTTCTTTCCAATGGTCCTGCCTGTATTACACTTAAAGATCATACAGTCATACCTCCTGCAAAAGGATTCTGATTGGTCACTGCGGCATGGATCACTTCCTCATCAATGACCTGTTTATTCATCTGGGAGCCGATGTTAAGAGCATCTGTCATGATGTTATCGATGATGCGTGGATTTCCTTGCACATAACCATGGACAGCGGATAATGCGGAATCACTGATGATGGAAGAAGCAGCACCGGCACATTTAAGTTTATGTTTTATATATTCGGGAACCTCGGAATCAGAGAGACCCTCATAATTATAACGGATGGTAATGCGTTGGTTTAGAGCTTCGTGAACAGGTCTGCGGAGGGTGTCCTGAAGATAGGATTCACCAGAGAGGATAAGAGTAAAACAGTTAAGGGAATCATATCCATAATTCATGAGCATCTTGATATCGTTGAGGATGCCGGTATTCAGATACTGCGCTTCGTCTATGGCAAGAAGGAGCGGCTGACGTTTTTCTTTGTAGAGATAGTATATCTGCTCCTGTATGGAACGGAACATTCCGGTCTTTCCGCCTTTGTCGCTGACACC
>CADBCZ010000039.1 GCA_902793335.1 uncultured Lachnospiraceae bacterium | reverse complement strand
ACAAAAATAGCCGGAATCCATATGTACTTTCACACATGATTCCGGCTGATTCTACTTCTATATTATGTTTTTAGATAAATGAGACTCACACATTTACAAGCATCTTCTTCTCTTCTCGTCATCAATCTTTGTGAACACATACACATACCGTAATCACAAATTATCGCCCTTCTTAATAATTTACACCTCCGTCTTCCACAATCCATGTAAATTACAATACTCATATGCTGCAACGACTTTCTCATCTGTCTTAAATACCGCTTCTGGCTTCATCTCCGGCTTAAGATAATGAATCTGGAATCCACCCTCAGTCTCAAGCACAATCCACTCGATATAATGTGCCGGAAGACTTGGATGTTCAACAGTACTTACCTGAACCTTAACTGTATCCCCCTCTACATTAATAACTGGTAAATGCTTCTCAAAAGCACCATCTGAAGTATTCGCTGTCAACTCCTCACCAACAGATATACTCTTATCACTAATAACAATCTGATCATCAATCTTATAAAACTTCATACTCAATACCATCCTTCCTTCTCATAAAAATAATATTACCAGCTACAAATTAGATAGTCTTATTATAGCAAAAAAGACCAATATTCACCACAGCTTTTGTGATAAAACATCGGTCTTTTTGTCGATAAATGTCAAATGAATATTGTTGAAAAAAGAAGAACTTTCTTTTACAATTTCAGTACTTTTTTATTCTTCCTTAAGCAGATCCGCAAGATATAATTCATCTTTCTTATGAGATGAAAAGGTGTTAATCCAATTAATTCATCCTCTCCAAATATCAGTTTATCCTGTGCGATTAAAACCCTCATAATTGCCAATTCATTCGGACCTTCGCACATAATAAGCCTTTTCATACCTTCAGTTTCCTCTTCAACTTCATCAGCTCATCATAGTTCACCGCAGTCTGAAAAGCATTATTATAATATTGCTTACTCTTCAAAAGCTCCGGTCTGATCTGGTAATCCTAATGTTCATGGTGACAGGCAACAATATCCTTAACGTCGATAAGTACTATGTCTCAAAATCAATATACCGCTCTGATTCCGACTGCAGCGGAATATGCGCATTCACACATAACTTTCAGCACATCACTCGGAGTAGAATCAGGGTTTCTTTGCAGTTGTTCCAAAACAGCAATCCTCACATCCTCTTCTTGTTCCATGCACTCTGCTGTACTATTCACAAAATCATCATAACTTTTTGGAAGAGCTCTAAGCATTTCTCTAAAATCCATACCATCTACCTCCTCGCCATTTCTTATCGTCTATCTTTGGTAGGTCTTTTACCCAAAAATTCATAATCATTAAATCCGTGATTGATGAAGAAATAATCATAGGACGGACTATCTATATCATACGAGTGTGTATAAATCACACAGAATTCCTCACCTTGAAATCTTTTGTGCCAGACATTGTTTATGTCGTGGGTTACTTTAATGATAATATACAACACAATCAACAATCGTTCAACAATAATATTATATCATTTAATAATTCAATTCCTGAATAATCCTATACCTGCATCCTGCATGCCATCGTATTATATGCATATATTATATCCATTTAAAACTAATTTAATGCCGTAAAGCGAATCACAAAATAAATTCGACCGATCATTCATGATTTTTTGACCAATTGGGTATTGCATATGATTATTTTATTATCAGATACCAGCTTGCAACCTTATTATCTTTCTTTTATAAGTTCTAGAAGCTTCAACCGTAGTTTCCGTACCGCTATGTGTTCCAATATCAACTACATAAAGCACATCGGATAATGCAGCTATTAGTCGATTGCGTTTTGGAAACATATAATTTCTTGGTGTTGTTCCCGGCAAATACTCAGACAAAACACAGCCATTTTCAACAACCATTTCATATAGTTTATCATGTTCTTTGGGATAACAGACGTCCGGTCCATTACCTAAAACAGCTATTGTATATCCTTTATTAATTATTGCCGCTGTGTGTGCATAAGAATCAATACCCTTTGCCATCCCACTAATGATGGCAGAACCATTCTTCAATTCATTTTCTGTCGCCTCTATTGATGTAGCCTTTCCCTCTCTGCTACACCTTCTTGCCCCAACAACACCAATGCTACGATTATATTCATTGATTTTCAGATTACCTTTTACATACAATACCAGAGGCATATCAGTAAGACCACCAAAACGATTAGGATATTTATTACTATCCTTTGTAATGATTTCTATTCCCTTGCTTTTACAATCCTCAATTACCATCTGTGTCTTTTCTATTATTTCCTGGGATTCCCTAAAGTTTACAAATTTCTCTATCCTCTCACGACTTATTCTTGTATTCTTATCAGCATTTTTATTCATGCACAAAAAATCTTCTAAAGATAGTATAAAGCAATTGTCTATATTTCCACACATTTCTAATAATCGGTTTTGGCTCAAAATCCCAAAGTCCGGTATCAATGTAAATCTGATATATTTTTCAACTGTATCTTTTTTCATTTATCATCCCTACTACATCATTTTATAGCATACATTTTACTACTTGATACATCCAAGTCCCTGCACGAAAGTACCTTTATAATATCCTCTTTTCTAATATTTTCTGAATTATCAAGATCAGCTGCCGTTCTTGCAAGACGCAGAAGTTTATGAATAACTCTTGCACTATATCCGTATTCTTCACTCGCTTTTTTGAGAATTTGCGTACACTCCTCATCTAATTTACAATACTTCTGTATCATGGTAGTGGTCATCTGAGCATTGCAGTTAACGTCTTTATCATTTTTGAATCTTTCCTGTTGTATCATTCTTGCTTTTTCAACCCGACCTCTCAGTTCCTCAGATGTGTAACTGCTCTTTCTCTCGTTCAATTCAAAATAGTCTACATGCGCTACACTTTTTTGAATATCTATGCGTTCAAGAATCGGGCCTGATATCTTACCTCTATAATGTATTATCTCATAATCAGTGCATCGGCACTTCTTCGTCGGATAATATCCGCAGGGGCAGGGATTCATTGCAGACACAAACATAAAGTTTGCCGGATATGAATTCGTCCCGTTAACTCTTGATATGGTAACACGCTTGTCTTCCATTGGCTGTCTAAGTGCATCAAGAGTGCTTCTTGAAAACTCCGCCAATTCATCCAAAAACAACACACCGTTATGTGCAAGTGACACTTCTCCCGGTTGAGCATAACTACCACCACCAATCAAAGCATTTAACGACACATTATGATGAGGAGCACGGAAAGGTCGCATCTTTAAAAGCCCAGTACCCGCATCAAGAAGACCTGATATACTGTGAATCTTTGTGACTTCTAATGATTCCTTCTCTGTCATCCGCGGAAGTATAGTAGGTATACGCTGTGCTATCATCGTTTTTCCACACCCTGGCTCACCAAGCATAAGGATATTGTGGCCGCCTGCCGCTCCAAGAACGATAGCATCGATCAAATCATCCTGCCCCTTTACATCAGCAAAGTCAATGTCACTATTTATGGGGGCTCCATTTTCTTCGTGCTTTGCAGACTTGTCGGTTGTTTCTAACAGAATAGCATCCTCTTTGCTATTAGTATTGTCTGCATTTGCTCGCTGATTAGAAAGGTCCCGTCCCTCAAGAAACCTTACTGTATCCTGAAGAGTCTGAACCGGACATACATTAATACCAGATACCGACTCTGCCTCCTGTCGGTTCTCATAAGGTACTACAACCGCCTTAACCCCACACTTCCTTGCCTCTGTCACCATAGAAAGAACTCCGGTACAAGGTCTTATACGTCCATCAAGTGCAAGTTCCCCGATAAATGCATAATCTGATAGATTCTTTGGCGAAATCTGATCTGTTTGAAACAAAAGTGCTATTATCATTCCCAGATCGAAATGTGATCCCCTCTTCTTCTTATCTCCGGGTGCCAGACTGATGATTGACTTATCCTTTGGGAAATCATAACCACATGATTCAATAGACGCCTGTATGCGCTCTCCTGCCTCCTTTATAGCCTGATCCGGAAGACCTATTATTGATAGAGTTTGTTGCTGACCTCTTATTGTTGAAGCCTCTATTTCAACCATAAATCCATCCACACCGGATGTTGCCATACTTTTCACTGTTATTGCCAAATGTTCATCCTCCATATTGTCTCAGTTATTTCAATTTTATGAATTGTATATCAAAAAATATAGGCTTACCATGGTAGCCACATATCATCTTCTTTCATATCCTTTTGTATCAGCAGCTCTTGTTCTGCGTGCGATATCTTCCCCTCAACAAACATACGATACTGTTCCCTGCTATTATTATGAAATGCATTCAGAACCCTATCAGTATCTACAAGTTCTTCTATCAACTTTGACACCTTTGTTTGCTTATTACAATCATCCTCTCTATTTACAAACAATCCATAACTGCTGTATTCATATGCAAGCGGTTCTCTCACCATCTGCGCTTTCACCGGATTCAGATGGATATATCGGCTTGCTTCCAAAAAATACCGCTCATCCTCGATAATAACTGCTGTATATCTACTTTCAAATACATGTCCGGTAAAATTATACTTGCTATTAAAATCCATACTATATGGATGTAATATTCTTTGCATGATCTTCCATAATTCATCATTTCCCGTTTCCAATATCATATGAAAATGATTCGTCATCAAACATATCGAATGTATCTTAAAATCATATTTTCCCCCACAAGATTCTATACATTCCAAGAATCGCATATGGTCTGATCTGTCCTTATAAAGTTTTGTCCTTCTATTCCCTCTACTCATCACATGATATGTAGAACCCGGATACCATACTCTTTTCTTTCTACTCATACCAAACCGCCCTGTCATATATATACTATTATACGGATTTTGTATATAAAAAACTTGTTATTCCTTTGATCCTAAATTTCTAAGTGCCTGGGCATAACCAAGCAATCTGGCTTGTCTTATGGCATCAAATGAATTAAATGTAGTCAGCAATTCTCCTGCTTCAGTTTTTGCCTCAACGGCATATATCACAGCAGGATTACTTCTTGTACCATGAGTTTCTACTCCACTGAGCAACCATTCAGGTGTCACATCTAAAACTTTACATATAATCAATATCTTCTCAGCAGTAGGATTGGTCTTCTTCTTTTTCCAGTCACTGACAGTTGTCTCAGGTATTCCGGTTCTCTTTGAAAACTCCTTTTGTGTCATATTCAATTCTGTTAATTTATCAAATATTCGATCTCGAATAGTCATAAATTATATATATCCTCTATATTTCTTTTATCGTCTATCTTTAGTAGGTCTTTTGCCCAAAAAATTCATAATCGTTTAATAATACTATTCCTGAATAATCCTATACCTGCATCCTGCATGATATGTAGCATCTAGATATAATATTCGTTTCTTTCACTATCCAACTGTATATAATTACTATTATACGGATTATAAGCTGAATAATTATGCCTGTCAACCGCATTAACAAATGTTCACAAAAAGTTCACGGTGACAGGCACCAATGTGATGAGTCATTCTGAGATTTTCTTTCTATAAAGCCCTTGACTGCTGCAATCTTGTCTTCCACATTACATGGAAAGAGATTATTCTGTGCAGGATGTTTCAGCCATTTCTCCTGATACCAGCTTTTAGATTCCGGTTTATGCGTGAAGTATTTTCTTTTATCAAATACGCTTCTAACCGTTTGATTATTAGTGAAAGATAGATGAACTGCTTGATCAAAACGATATCCATCAATTTCAAAACCCGAGCAAAGTCCTCCTGGGAATTTCATTTTTTCATAGATTACAGAATTGGGATTTGCATAATACGCCCCCAACCCTGACATTCCTGCTCCTAAAATAACATCCATATCTATCCTCACTTTCCGCAATTGTGCCTAGCTATATGAAGCTAATAAATCCAGAATCCCCTCACGGTGATTATCTGGAAATGGATAATTAATCACCTTTTGTAATTTAGTATTATCGCCTGCAAATATCATTGCTTCATTATTTCTATAAGGAAGTACTCCAAAATTCACTAGATTTTTATCAAAACCACATACATCTACTATTTCTTCGATAAAATCTCGTACCTTTACAGGATTGTTTGAACAAATATTGTAGATTTCATAAGGCTGATATTTTGCTTCGCTCAGTTCTACAATTGCTTTGGCAACATCCTTAACATTCACAAAATCTCTAATTTGTTGTCCGGCAGTTGTGTCAATCTTTTGTCCATTACGTAAGCTATTAATAATTGAAGGAGCTAATCTAGCTAGTCCTTCCCCTTCGCCAAATACGCCGAAAGGTCGAACTGTGATAAGATTTACACCTTTTTGTTTCGCATATGCTGTAACTAAGCTAGTTGATGCAACTTTAGATATGGCATATAAGGATTCTGGCTTGCATTCCATATCTTCCGTTAAAAGAACATCCCCGTGATCACCATATTCAAAACAAGAACCAAAATTGACAAGAAGACCTGAGTTATTTCTTTTTGCAAAATCCACTAAATCACAGCTCATTTTTATATTGACATCGCATATCAAATCGATATTATCGAAGTCAGGTCTTATACCAACAGTAGCCGTATGATAAATTATATCGAACGGACTGAAATCATTTCCTTTTTTTAATTCTTCAATAATTTCGATTCTGTTGGAAATGGAATTCAGTTTTTCTCGTCCACCTATGTCCTTTTTTTCAATTAGGGCGTAAACAGTATAACCTTTTGAGCACAGTTCTTTTACAATCTGTGTACCAATAAAGCCTGCTGCTCCTGTTACTAATGCAGTTTTCATGCTGCCACCCCCAATCTAGGAATGGCAAATATGTTGTTAAGGATTACTGGTTTATACTTACAGTACCCCCCCCCGGTTTTGATCATCGTTTTAATTCCTTCTTCAAAATAAATCTCTGGTATGAACCCTGTATCTCTATTCAGTTTTTTTATATCTAGGGCATCAAAATCAATATCCACTCCTTGAAAGCTTTTTCTTCCCAATCCAGTTTCTATATTTGGGTTAACAATATCCCTGACTTCTTTCACAAATTGTTTAAGGGGTTTTGGAGAACCATATCCTATATAGTAAGTTGAGTTAGTCTTTCCTTTTTCTCCCATTGCAATCAATGCTCTTGCCACATCAGATACATACATAAAATCTGCTTTCTGTTCACCACTTGTTAGCGAAGGAACATTGCCCGAAGAGTAGCTACGGATTAAGAAGTTGATAAAGTTCTGTGTCTGATCTTCTTTTCCATAAAAGTTGGAGATGTATGCCCATAAAAAGTCGATTCCATTTTCTACGCAAACACACTTACTTATATATTCTGCCGCTATCTTACCGATAGCATAGCAAGTAACCATTTCTGGTTTAGAACCATCCTGTCGAAGATAATCCCCATACATCAATTCAGTAACACTTCCAGCTCCCACAAATCTTTTGCATCCAAGTTTAGAAGCAACATTTGCTGCATCCGCACAAGCCTTAGCATTATTCAGTTGAAGTGAATAATTCTTTCTACCGTCACCGGAAGAACCCGCCCATGCAAGATGATAAAAACAATCGAAATCTCTTTCTTCGATTAGTTCATCTAATTTGTCGATGTCTTTCAGATCACAATAAACAATATTTGTATTGAGCTGATCAATACAGGAGATATCTTCATCTGTATTTCTTATTACAGACCATATCTTGTAACCTTGTTTTGATAATTCTCTTAATAAGTATCTTCCTACAAAACCATTTGCGCCTGTAACAATTACTTTTTTCATTTATTTCCCACAGCTTCCTTAATAACCTGAGCCATGTAATCGATCATTGTATCTGTCATTCCAGGATATACACCTACCCAGAATGTATTGTTTACAACAAAATCGCTATTCTCCAGATTACCAACAACTCTGTATGCATCTGTTCCTCTGATTTCATTAAAACAAGGCTGCTTGATAATGTTTCCAGAGAACAGAAGTCTTGTCTGTACATTCTTGCTTTCGATGTACTTCGTTACATCATTTCTATTAAGCCCAGTCTCAGGACGAACAGAAATCAGGAATCCAAACCAAGAAGGATCAGAGTTTTCTGCAGGTTCAGGAAGAATAATCTTGTCTTGAATATCCTCAAGCGCTGCATGAAGTCTTGCCCAGTTATGTTTTCTTCTTTCGATGAATGAAGGGAACTTCTTAAGCTGTTCAACGCCAACTGCTGCCTGAAGATCAGTCACCTTCAGATTGTATCCAAAATGTGAGTATGTATATTTGTGGTCATAACCAACAGGAAGCTCTCCGAACTGGCCATCCCATCTATGGCCACAAAGGTTATCCTGTCCAGATACGCATATACAATCTCTTCCCCAGTCACGGTAAGAAAGGATAAGACGGTTGAGAAGAGGATTGTTTGTATAAACAGCACCACCTTCACCCATAGTCATATGATGAGGAGGATAGAAAGAAGAAGTACCAATATCTCCCCAAGTACCAGTAAATCTGGTTTCACCATCAATAGTATATTTAGAACCTAATGCGTCACAGTTATCTTCCACAAGCCACAAATTATGCTTATCACAGAATTCTTTTACAGCTTTCAAGTCAAATGGATTACCAAGAGTATGGGCAATCATCACAGCTTTGGTCTTTTCTGTATATGCTGCTTCCAACTGCTCAGCATCGATGTTGTACTGAGGAACAGTCACATCAAGGAATACCGGAATTGCACCATACTGAATGATAGGATTAATTGTAGTTGGAAATCCACAGGCTACTGTAATAACCTCATCGCCTTTCTTAATCTGCCTATCGCCAAGCTCAGGAGCGGTTAATACAGAAAAAGCTATAAGGTTAGCACTAGAACCAGAATTTACTAAATGAGCATACTTCACGCGAATCCATTCAGCAAAGCTCTTCTCAAATTCCTTAGAAAATCTACCAGTAGTAAGCCAGAAATCAAGCATTGCATCTGTCAAGCTCTGCATCTCTTTTTCATCATATACACGAGATGCATAACTGATACGATCACCTGGCTTGAAGTTCTCTTTAGATTCTACAGGATCCTTAAATTCTTTATAAAACTCGCCAACAAGCGATTTAATTTCTTCTCGAGCTTCAGCTTCATTTTTCCATTTAGCCATTTTGTTTTCCTCCCTCAAAAAACTCTTTAATCTCTTTATCCATTTCGGCAGGAACGTCTCCACCTGCTAACCATACCTTAGAGAATTCACATACCTTCTCCATACACTCTTCCATATGCCATCTAGGTTTCCAACCAAATGTAGATTTGATTTTGCTACAATCAAGTTTTAGGAAATTTGCCTCATGAGGTGCATTTTCTTCTGCCTGGTTTTCCCATTTTGCATCTTCTCCCCAGTGTTTGCAGAATAAATCAACCAAATCACCGGTTGTAACACAATCGCAGTCATCAGGGCCAACGTTATAGTAGCCTTGGTATTTTTTATCTTCAAATTGCTTTGCAGCAATGGTAAGATAAACTGCCAGAGGTTCTAACACATGCTGATATGGGCGTGTAGAATATGGATTTCTAACTCCAATAACCTTTCCATCCTTCATTGCCCTTACACAATCTGGGATAATACGGTCATTAGCAAAATCTCCACCTCCGATAACATTTCCAGCACGTGCCGTTGATACAGCGATGTCTTTTCCATCAAAAAAGCTACTCTTGTAGCTATGTGTGACTAATTCAGAACATGATTTGGAGTTAGAGTAAGGATCATAACCATCAAGAGGCTCGTCCTCTCTATAACCCCAACACCATTCATTATTGTGGTATACCTTATCGGTTGTGACATTAAGTACAGACTTAACACATGGGAAGTGACGAACACATTCCAGAATATTCACTGTACCCATTACATTTGTTTCGTATGTATATTTAGGGTCTTTGTAGCTGTCACGTACTATTGGTTGTGCAGCAAGATGGAAAACAATCTCTGGTTTGGTTTCTTCGAACACTCGATATAAGTGTTCATAATCCCTTATATCCCCTATTACACTATTCATCTTATCTTCTAACCCAGCAATCTCGAAAAGCGATGGGTTGGTTGGTGGATTAAGAGAATAGCCAGTAACTTCTGCGCCAGAATTAATCAGAATTCTACAAAGCCAGGACCCTTTGAACCCGGTATGACCGGTAACTAATACTTTTTTTCCTTTATAAAATTCCAACATATCAGTCCTCCCAGAGTTTCCATGGTGCGTTTCCTTCTGCCCACAAGGTTTCAAGTTTTTGTTTCTCTCTTATTGTGTCCATGCACTGCCAGAAACCCTTATGAACATATCCGGAAAGCTGATTGTCTTCTACCAATTTGGTGAGTGGTTCCTTCTCGAAAATAGTAGTATCACCTTCTATATAATTAAAAATTGCTGGTTCAAATACCATAAATCCAATGTTTATCAAGTCACCATCGTAATCAGACTTTTCTCTAAAAGCCTTTATATTACCGTCATTGCCAATATCAACTACACCTTTGGTCTGTCCGAAATTATACATTGACATAGTTCCGATTTTGCCATGCTCTTTATGGTAAGCTAAAAGTTCCATAATATTCACGTCTCCTACAGCATCACCATATGTAAGCATAAAGGTTTCATCGCCAACATAATCCTTTACCCTTTTGATGCGGCCACCAGTCTGTGTATTTAACCCAGTGTCAACAACCGTTACTTTCCATGGCTCAGCATGTTTATTATGAACAATCATTTCATTACCTTTTGTGAAATCAAATGTAATGTCTGATGTGTGAATAAAGTAATCTGCAAACCATTCTTTTATAACGTGTTGTTTATATCCAGCACAGATAATAAACTCATTTACCCCGTAATAGGAGTATTCTTTCATAATATGCCAGAGTATTGGCTTTTCTCCAATCTCAATCATTGGTTTTGGCTTCAAATGAGATTCTTCGGATATTCTTGTTCCAAAGCCTCCTGCTAAAATCACTAGTTTCATTGTCTCCCTCCTTTCAGGAGTTTATGGATTTTGTATGCGATTTCTATACATGGTTTCGGTATACAAGCCAATACAAACATAAAGGGAAAATACCCTTTTATATCTTGAATATCATCTTTATACTTCAAAACATATTTAAGCTTAATCACACCCCGACGTTTTAAATGTATTAAATAACTCCTATTGGCAAGAACATCGTCTCTAAAAATGCGAATGATATCATTTTTCACTGCTTCAAAACACTCAGGAAGCATGAACACATCTTTATCAAAAACTCTAAAAGTTGTAACAAAATACGATTCTCCTTTTGCCCAACTTCGGTCTTTCTTTTCTGGATTGCTATAAAATAATTTGGTATAGATTGACAATATCTTTGTCTCAATTTCGTTTCCCATATCACTTGCAATCATCTCGCAGATCATCGCCGGAGTCCACCAACATATACTGTCTTTTCTATATTTATCCATTACACCAGAAAGGAATAATTCTTGTGCTGAACTAGTTCTAACGATAGAAGCACCCCAATATGTAAGATGCGAGTATCTGTCTCTAATGTAGTTAATTAAGTCATTGTTTATTTCAAAGCTTTCTTGAATACTATTTGTATTTCGCTTGCTATGTACAGAGTCAACTTCTAAAACATCAAAATCGGAAATTATGCCGATTAACTTTTCGAACGAATTGAAGTCGACTAAATTACCATCCCCAAGGAGCCAATAATACTCCTCACAACAGTCCATCATTGCACCAATGACTTTATCATCCATGGGCACTGTTGGATCAAACCTTTTATATTCTATTTTTTCAGAATTCTCTGCTAAAGCTTTGGTATCATCATTGGTGCTACTATCTAATAATACAAACTTAAAAAGCTCCCCTTGATATATATTGATACAGTCCCGCAATAAGAGTTCAATGCACTTTGGCCTATTGTATGTTGGAATTATTACTTGAATCATTAAGCACGCCTCCCTCTCTCATAGATAATTTTAACTGCTTGTTTTGTTGTTTCATCCCTCAATATAAAGAGCACAAGCATATATAGTATCGCTCCAAAAAGAACTTTCAAGAATAATCCAGCAATTCCTGTTACCTCTATCAGATTCTTCAATAACGCTATCCCTGAAATCATAATTATTCCCGCCAATATCTTTTTCCAGCTTGCCAAAAGCAAATCTTTCCAAGTAACGTATCTATCATCAAAATGAACAAACAAAATAGTAATGATAAGCTCTGCACCAATGGACCCGATTACAGCCCCTGTTGCTCCTAACTTAGGAATCAGTGCAATATTTAAGATTAAATTGCATACACTTCCTGCAATCATGTAATATGAAGCAATCTTTGTCTTTCCTATTGGTGCGTAATAGTGTGTTCCTATACAGTTACTAATACCAATAATTGGAATTAGCGGAGACATAAGAATGAGAAGGCTTGCAACAGGTCCATACCCACTGCCAAAAAAAATCGGTACAAACTCATCAGCAACCGCAATTATTCCAAACATAGCTCCAAAGCTTAGAAAAGAAATCAAATTTAGAGAGTCTTTTATTCTTGCCTTAATCTCGTCAATTCTATTTTCCGCAAACAAAAAAGAAATTCTCGCTCCCATAACGCTATTCAAAGCAACAAAACAAACAGTTTTAGCTATATTAATTATTTTCGTTGCTTGTTCATAGTAACCATTCTGATATGAATCGTTAGTTATGATACCAATCAGTGTTTTATCAAGAACGGTATAAATAGATGTAGCGATTGTAGGAATAAAATAAACTAATGTTTCCTTAAAATGCTGTCTGATATTTAATGTTCGAGCATCTATTTTCACCAGCATCTTGGGAAGAAATATCCACATAGATAAATTGCCGAGCATCAAAATAGCTGAATTCAAGAAAATATATAATACTAAATCATTCCTTGTTTTAATAAATGAAAAAATGCAAATAAGCCCAGCAATTTTGCAAACTGCATTCCAAAATACGGTGTACCCAACTCGCTCATGCCCAGTATAAAACCAAGAAATATCGAACATGGAAGCAAAAAGCATTGGAATTAAAGCAATAAAATATGGTTTATAACTTCCGGAGAAAACTGTTAGTACCAGCCATGCAATAATGCAAATAGTAGATGTACATACAGTTAGTAACTCAATTTCCCAAAACTTCTTAGCATACTCTCCTTTGTTATTCCTGCATCTGGCAATTTCTCGCATTCCATAGTTATTGGTTCCTAAAACCGCAAACATTGTAAAATATGTCATACATGATTGTGCGTAACTATATATGCCGACTCCATCCGCTCCAAGAATTCTCGAAACATATGGTGCAGTAATAAGGGGTGTTGCTATTGCAAGTAATTCATATAGAATTTTAAAAATGAAATTTTTCTTTATACTAGGCTGATCACTCATCAAAGTTCCTTTTGGCACCTTTCTAACACAGAAGCTATCACAGCATCCATGTCATAATACTTGTATTCTCCAAGTCTTCCACCAAAGATAACATTTTCCTCTTTATCCGCCAGTTCCTTGTACTTTTTGTACAAAGCTCCATTTTTCTCATCATTAACTGGATAATAAGGCTCATCCCCTGGTTTCCACTCAGAGCTGTACTCTCTACTGATTACTGTTTTTTCTAATTCCTTACCATTTTCATCCTTGCCAAACTCAAACCACTTATGCTCAATGATACGGGTCCATGGTGTTGCTCTGTCTGTATAATTCACAGCAGCATTTCCCTGGAAGTTAGGCTTGTCTAGTAGCTCGTTCTCAAAACGTACAGAACGATACTCCAAGTAACCTAAACAATATTCAAAATAAGCATCAATCGGACCGGTATAAACGACCTTTTTAGCCATCCCATCCCATTTTTCCTTATCCTTCAGGTAATCCTCACCAAGTCTAACTTCGATACCATCTAGAATGTTTTCAATCATCTTGGTATATCCACCAACTGGAATACCCTGATACAGAGCATTGAAGTAGTTGTTGTCAAAGGTCAGGCGCACTGGTAGACGCTTGATAATAAAAGCAGGAAGATCCTTACAATCTCTACCCCACTGTTTCTCAGTGTAACCCTTGATTAACTTCTCGTAGATATCTCTTCCAACTAAAGAGATGGCCTGTTCTTCCAGGTTTTTCGGTTCACCATTTACTTCTTTTCTCTGTTCTTCAATCTTTGCCACAGCTTCTTCCGGTGTAACTACTCCCCACATCTTATTGAATGTGTACATATTAAAAGGAAGAGAGTAGAGTTCTCCTTTGTAGTTAGCAACCGGAGAATTGGTAAATCTGTTGAAGGTAGCATATTGGGTAATGTAGTCCCATACCTTCTGGTTGTTGGTGTGGAAGATATGTGCACCATACTTGTGTACATTGATTCCTTCCACTTTCTCCGTATATATATTCCCGCCTACGTTATCTCGTTTGTCGATAACAAGACACTTATATCCTTTATTTGTTGCCTCTCTGGCAAAAATGGATCCATATAAGCCGGATCCTACTATTAAATAATCGTACATAATTAACCTCTCCTATAACTGTCATACCACGGTAAAAGAATACATACCTTCATATATTAATCCAAAGTTTGATATTTTTTGTTGACATAATAACGTGTTGGGATGTAAAGAATTCTTCTTGCCAATCTCCACACATTGTAAGTTTTGCTTGCCATACTATCATAAATTAGTGGGATTTTCTTCACAAGTTTATCAAATTCAACTATTTTATTTATTCTATCTATTGAAGGAGCAAAACTAAATTGAATTCGTAATTGAAACTCGCAAACAGAAGATATGAATTTTGCCATAAAGTATTTCTTGTTTTCTGACATATTTGATTGAACTTCCATGTAATATTGCAAGAGATTTTCACAGATGTTTAGATGTTGTTTTTCATTCTTTTGCATGCTTGTCATAGATACACTTTGACCTTCTCGCCCCAACCGATAGCAATAAACCGGATAATCCAAGTATATGAATGATTTCACATAAGGAATTGGATAGCATATTAACTCATTATCTACATAAAAAGAATGTTCTGTCAGCCTTATATTATTATTTTTTAAAACCTCAGTTCTATAACATATATTATGATAACAAATACCTGTTAAATCTTTACAGCTATTATCAAAAATATACTCGCATCCAGGTTTACAGTTAATTGTTTTGATTTCTTGTTTTCCTTGTTGTTCGTAGATATTTATAAAATCAGTAAATAATACATCTGTTTCAATGACTTTAACATTATCAACTAATCTGGACAATCCGTCAGCATCAAACCAATCATCTCCGTCAATTGCCTTAAAGTATTTTCCAGTTGCATTGATAATCCCAGCATTAATTGTTGATCCATGTCCTCCGTTAGGTTTATCAATAAGAAATATTGAAGTTGGATATTTTTCCTGATATTTTGAAGCAATTTCAGCTGTTTTATCCGTAGAGCCATCATTCACTATTAAAACTTCAATATCTTCCATTCGATTAGATTTAATAATGCTATTTATCAACTTATCTAGATAGTTTTCGACATTATAAGCAGCTACAGAAATTGATAATACTTTTTCACCCATGTAATACACTCCTTTATTATTTTCAAATATATTAATCCAATATTTTCTTCATATTTATTTCGCCCATTGTATTGCTCATCATCATACTGACCCATAATCTTAATTCTTAATTGCTTTATGTGCTAACCCTATTTTCTCAATATATCTTTTACGTCCATTGTACCAAAGCATAATTCTATCTTTTTCATATATGATGCTAGGTTTATACACCGAATGTGCATCCCAAGCGCCTTTTGTGGGTGCGATAATAGGATTATTTTCACGTCTCACCCAAGTAATCCCATCCAGTGAATCTGCCACACATATTCTACCAATATTTATATTTTGATATCCTATGTAATACATGGTATAAATACCATTTATGTAATGGACATCACAACCGGCCACCTTTGCCCGTTCATACTCTTTATCCCCGTGTGTAAAAACCGGATTACTTCTCTTTTTCCAACTTATTCCATCGTGACTTTCAGCGTAACAAATTGCATCTGGTTCTATAAACTCGCCCGCCGAATACCACATTTGAAAAATATTCCTATCATTGTTCCATAATACACATGGATTCATTACCGAATTTTTCTCAATATCCAAGTCTGGAATAATAATAGGGCTTGAAAAATATCGTTCAAAATGCTGACCATCATCGCTCTTCGCCAAACCAATCTGACTACAAGAAGAATGTTGCCCTGTATAAAACATAAAATAAGAATCTTTTGTTTTCACTACGCATGCTCTGTTAACGATTTCATCCCAAGCACCCTTAGCGTTCCCAGTAATACAGGCGCACATTTTGTTCCAAGAAGTTCCATTGATAGATTCAAACAAATCAATAGAATTATACGTTCGATTCGAAACATACATATGGTATTTACCGTCTAACTTATAAACGTATGGATCGAAGTAAATATCATTAGATTGTAAAACCGGGCTTTTATGCTTAATCCATGCATCATTAGTTTCTGGATAATCATAGGCATGTAATACACTATGATACCAAATAACTTTGCTTTTTATTTTATTTATTATCCTATTTATCATAAAGCTCATTAACCAGTTGAAGATATCCTCTTGCAAATTTTTCGTTTGAGAAATAGTCATTGTACAATTTTCTATTCTCATTTCGGAGTATTTCTAAGTCTTCTGTAGAATTTTTAAATTTTAAAATTGCCTCTATTAGCTCTTCATTGGACTTATATAGGGTGATTCCTTTACTCCCAAACCTTTCAAAATATTTATTACCTCCTGTATACGAGGTAACTACGGGTGTGCCAATGGATAATACCTCAAGCATCACCAAATCAAAATATGTTTCTTTATTCGGTAACATGAAGATATCTGAGCCGTTAATAATAGAACCCGGATCATTTGTCCACCCAATTTCAATCCATTTTTTATTATTTAGCTGATATAAAGGCCCCTGTTGTCCACCTATAACGAAATAAATATCATCATACTTTTCTAAAACCAGTTGCGCTACTTTCTTCACGGTATCATAGCCTTTAACCTCGTTATGTCTTCCTATATAGGATACAACAAATGCATCTTGTGGAATTCCATACTTTTCACGGAACTCAGATTTATTTAGACTATATTTTTTTGGAGTAGTTCCAGTCGGTAAATAATAAAATTTTTGCTTATTTTTATTGTAAATACTTTCAAATTTATCCCATGTATTAAAGTAGCATTCTGTAGCTTCTGGAACAGGAAAGATAATATAATCTGCTCTCTCGAATGCGTACTTATCAATCACATCTATAGCCTCTATTTCGCTAATCCTTCTATTTTTCGTAGAATCTGCAAAATCATCCAATAATTCCTTATGAAACACTTTTGGACTATGTGATGTAAGCAATACCTTTCCTTTATAAAAGTTCAAGGAATCCTTACACATATACATATCTAAAGTATTATGAAAATGAACAACATCATAATCATTTAAATCAACAACTGCATCATATTTCTTACTATGAAATATCATGTTCAAAATATTGTCTCCATATATTCCATGTGTAAGATTATGTATAATTTTATACACTTTAGGATAATTAATTATTTTTGCCCTAATTTTATTTTTTATTGTAATTTTTCTGTCTGGAAGAAAATCAATACCGCAAACATTGCACTCTAATAATCCCTTGTTTAGGTTATATAAATATCCAGAAGGCCCACCTTTAGGCTTCAATTCATTTCTATGATAATAAATCAATTCTCTCATTTATACAGTCCTTTCCTTGCTACTAATTCCTATGATGACAGCAAAAGATATTGCTATTGGTCCAGCAAAAGAATTCTCCGCAATGCTACTAACTAGCAAATATAAAAAGCACCCCATTTTTGCAATATACATGTATATATTACCTATATTAAAGGAATTCTGAATCTTTTTTAAAAGCTTATAAAGTATACCCATGTAAATAATACAACCGATATATCCAAATTGGCCTATAAGCATCGGCCAAAATGCATCTGCTATGTAATCATGAAAAATTCTAGAAAGTCCCCATATACCACTTAAACCATATTTATCGTACAAACAAGAGTAGTATTCTCCAGAATAATATGAACCAAATGTAGCAAATCCTGCCCCTAGAGGAAAGTGGTCATTAGCAATTTGGATTGATTTAATAAGCATCTGCCCCCTAGCCATATCTAATCTATCGCTAAAGAAATAATACGAAATAACATTATAAAACAGCACAAATAAAACCAAACCAAAAACGATGATTTTATCAAAGGATATTCTCTTTTTTGTGCCACAAACAATAATAACTACAGCAGCAAAAATCAACGCACCACCAAAGGCTTTTACTCTTAACGTAGATAATAGAATTACAATAAGCGCCACAACATAAATATCTAGTACCTTGTTAGAGGAAATTAGATACAATGAATATAAAAAAATACAAATTGCAGCCAAATAAGTTTCATGAGAATAAAACAGTTTATTACTTAATAATCCATATCTTATTTCTCCTGAATATAAGCCTATTGAATAATGCAATGCAGTAAGAACGAACATTATCATTATTATTATTCTGATATTTGTTTTAATGCTCTTTTTATAACGATCAATCATATTTTCAGACCACATACTAGCTGAAATATAGCAAATCATAAAAAATTTACAAAAAATCAAAATATCAGATATCACCGGCACTAAACTTTGATACTGAAAAATAATACTTGAAATCAATCCAATTAAAACGCATAACATTAATAGCCCCGTAATGCTATCAGTATTTTTTTTCAATTTTCCTCTAAAAACAAATATAGGTAAGCAAAGCAAAGCAAAAAACTCATCAAAATATTTAAATATAGGCAAATATTCCGTTATTAAATTTTGAAAAACAAACAAATATATAGATACAATAAAAAAAATATATCTATAACTATATCGAAGTCTCATAACTATTTTCCACTTTTCTAGATAAGATGATGTTTTTTTAGTTGATGAATAACATGTACTCCGTGAGAATATAATGAGTACTTTCTTACAAAATCTTCCCTCGCATTTTTTGATAACATTTCACAATATGCGTTATCGGAATACAATTTTGTTATTGCAGAAAGAAGTTGATCTTCATCCTTGTCAATTACGATTCCATTAATGCCATCATCTATATAACCACTAGCCAACGAACTTGGACGAGTGATGATTATCGGCTTTCCAAAGCACATTTGCTGAAGCAAAACAGTTTCTCCTGCCGACAATCTTCCATCATCAATAGGAATAACCGCGCACTTACAATTTTCCATATATTTGAAACTTTCTGTTCCAGTAACATCATTCTTTACAATAATATGACTAGGTAAATTATCGACGTGTAATGTATCGCAACAAATAATAGATTTTTGCTTTTGTTTCTTTAATGCTGAAATAAGGAACTCCCAATCTCTATTACTTCTTCCAACGGAAAAGATGAATTCTTTTTCTTCCAAATCATTTTCATTTTGCCAAAGTGAAAAATCGTTTACCCCAAACGGTACAAATGCTACTTTATTAGTTGGTAAATCAAATTCTCTAATCAATTCATCAACATATGGACGTGAGCAAGTCAGAATCAAATCAACATATTTTTCATTAACCGCATAATGAATAAACTTATCATAAATTACACCAACGATACCTTTTTTTCTTTTATATATAAAATGTTGAATTACGAGTTTATTTTCTTTTTTGACATTAAATAGCCTGCAGTAAAACGCAAAAAAAACACCGTAGAAAGCTTGCCATCCAATAATAACGTTATACTGCTTTCTTTGTAAAAATACTTTGAATGGAAAATATATATATTTCAAATACCTTTTTATATTCAGAACCAGCTTCCCCTGTGTCTCATTTGCTTTTAAAAACTTGGGTATCCAGTTATCACCTGACTCTTCAATCAAAGCTTTCAAATATTCACTAGCCTCTTGTAAATCATTATCAAGCATTACAATGTTCTGTTTCATATTATCACCCTTTACTTATTCTAGAATAAACATCACAATAGTTATCAAATAACAGTTTTACAGAATTATCTATCATGTATTCGTTATTGTATGATATAAGCATTCTTTTAATATCCGAAAAACACGCCACCTCTTTAGCCCAATTACTTGCGTTGTTTTTTAGTGATATAAACTTGCATCTCTTTGAAAATGCAACTTCTTTAGGAACCTTATTAGAAAACACACAAGGCAAATCAGCAAACTGTGCTTCTACACCAACTACTGGAATTCCCTCAAAGAACGACGGCATTACAAACACATCCATGGCTTGGTACAGTTCGTTCACATCAGACCTATTGCCTAAGAACCTAACTTTTTCATCAATTCCAAATTTAAGAATTTGCTTTCGGACCTCTTCTTCCTTTTCACCAACTCCAACCAGCAATAGGATTGAGTTTGATTCAATTCTCAAAAGTTCATTAAAAATCTCAATCAAGAACTTATGGTTCTTTTGGTATGAAATTCTTCCAACATGGCCAATAACAAACTCATCGGTTATTCCAAGTTCTGCTCTTTTCTTGTATCTTATCTCCTCATTGAAATAAAACTTTTCAGCATCAATGGCATTTGGAATGACTTTAAAATCCTTTTTGCCAAACAAAAACTTTCCTGCTTCCTGACCACATGCAAGGCGTTCATTGCAAACAGAATTTATTTTAAATCTGAAATACTGCTTCAATGGATACTTAAAATCTTTATCAATTGCGGTATTATGACTATGCGCAATGCGTACCGGAACTCCTGCTTTTTTTGCAGCCAATAATGGTAAATAGCTCATTGAATCTATGTGCGAATGTACAATTTTATATTCTGGATGTTCTTTGAAAAAGTCAGCCATCCACTTAAAATACGCAGGGTAATTCTGAGGATATAAACGAGGAGCGTAATAAACCTTTCCACCTAAACTCAAAATTTCATCATCATAGTCACTTTGATTTGGCCTATGCGTTAGAAAATCAAACTGAATCCGAGTTCTATCAATATTTCGATAATAATTCATTAGCATGGTTTCTAACCCAGCCCTATGCATATCATTTACACATTGCAACACTCTAATCATCTATACACCCTCATCGTCTTCTCAACCACATCGTCCCAGTTGTATTTTTGTGTTATAAAAGGACTTGCTTCTCTTTTATACTTTTCAACCGCTTCTTTATCCCCAAGAAGCCATTCCAACTTTTCTCTTAAACTTTCTACATTCCCTCTCTGGAATGTAACGCCCTTATCCTCAACAACCTCAACACACTCAGCTATATCACTAACCAAACAACAATTCCCATAACTCATCGCCTCTAACAAACTCAGAGGCATACCTTCCAGGTCAGAAGGAAGGCAGTATATATATGCATTGGAGTAAAGTTCCTCCAGCAACCGACCCTGAACAAATCCAGTAAAGATGATCCTATCATCCCCAGCAGCTAACTCCTTCAGCTCTTTCCCATATCCAGCTGTATCGGATATGCCTCCGGCGATGACCAACTTCTTATCGCTTTCTATTTTCTTCCACGCTTCTACTAAATAGTGCTCACCCTTTTCAGGGACAATCCGGCCTAAATACAGGACATAGTTATCCTTTTCTAGACCCCACTTTTTAATCTCATCTGCTTCTCTTATTTCTGGTTTATTCACACCATTTGGGATGAACTTCGTCTCCCGGCCATACTCTTTCAAGAAGTATTCCTTCACTCCTTGGCTGAGGACTATAATCTCATCCGCATACTTCACAGCATTTTTCTCACCCTGCTTTATGTACCACTTAGCAAAGCCACTCCATTTTGCTCTATCCCAATCCAGACCATGGATGGTGACTACGACCTTCTTATGAAGAAGGTATGGGATAAACGAAAAAAAGGCTGGGCCTTCTGCGTGGATATGGATTACTTCGTAATTGGAGAAAGAGGCTGAGAGGGTTGCAAAGAGAGATGAGGTCATAGCTGCAAGACCTTTACGCTCTATAGTAAAGACTTCCTTAATCTTTACACCCTTGTATTCTTTTAACTTCTCTATTTCTCCACCACTTACGTGTCTGCCTTTTCTATTGAAGCAGGTAACACTGTGGCCAAGCTTCACCATTCTAGTAGCTAACTCTTCAACCACAACTTCAATCCCGCCTTCACGAGAAGGGATGTGTTTATGTCCTATCATTGCGATCTTCACAGCGTTTTCCCTTTCTTCCTTTTTCTTCTCTACTTCAAAACCCATCAGCCTCATCACCTACACAAAATCCTGTGTAGTGGATTTGTTGATAGGTATTGTGCTTGAGTGGTTTTTTCCACTCTTTTATTTCTCATACCCATTCGGGTTTTTACTCTGCCAATTCCATGTATCTCTGCACATATCTTCAAGGCTCTTTTCAGCTTTCCAACCTAACAGCTTCCAGGCTTTATCGGCATCTGCATAAGACTCCGGTAAGTCACCAGGTCTTCTATCGCCATACACATGTTTAATCTCAACGCCTGTACTCTTCTCAAAACTCTCAACAATTTCTGTTACAGAGTATGGAGTACCAGTTCCTAGATTAATGATCTCAACACCCTTATGAGCTAATGCATATTCCACTGCTTTGACATGACCTTTTGCCAGATCAACAACATGGATATAATCTCTGCGGCATGTACCATCAGGTGTTGGATAATCATTTCCAAATATGGTTAACTGTTCTCTTCTGCCAACAGCTACCTGAGCTACATATGGCATCAGGTTATTTGGAATGCCCTGAGGATCTTCTCCAATCATTCCACTCTCGTGAGCACCAATCGGATTAAAGTAACGAAGCAGAACAAGAGAAAGGTTCTTATTTGCCACAGTAGCATCAGTGAGAATCTGCTCCATCATAGATTTGGTCCAACCATATGGATTGGTGCAGCTACCTTTCTTCATGTCCTCGTTATAAGGAACTGGATTTTCTTCACCGTACACAGTTGCGCTACTGCTGAAAATGATATTTTCCACTCCGGCTTCTTCCATGCACTCGAGAAGTGTCAGCGTTGTATCAATGTTATTTCTGTAGTAAAGAATAGGCTTTGCTACTGACTCACCAACAGCTTTCAGTCCTGCAAAATGAATTACACAATCTATCTTGTTTTCCTTAAAAATTGTTCTGATTATGGAGTGGTCTTTAACATCGCCTTCATAGAGCTTTACAGTCTTTCCCGTAATCTGCTCAACTCTTTTTATACTTTCAGGGCAAGAGTTGTAGTAATTATCAACCACAACCACTTCATACCCACTATTTAAAAGTTCAACCGCAGTGTGAGAACCTATATAACCAGCTCCTCCAGCAAGTAAAACTGTCTCCATCTTTTTTCCTCTTTTCTTCTTTTGCTCTTCTCTACTTCAAAACCCATCAACCTCATCACTTACACATCTAATCCACTTCAATCCATCTATCCTTTAATACTTCTCCAGCTCCCTTCGGAGCGGTTTTATAAATTAGAGGTTTGGTAGGTGATAGGTGTTGTGCTTGAGTGGTTTTTTTCTTATCAAAACTCTTCCGGATATAATTCTTCTTTAACCAATCTCTCAATGTTCTCCCTAACAGCCGGACCATCTTCCTTATAGGTCATGCCGTACCAGGTATCATTGCTCTTAAGCACCTTCACATCTATTGCCTTCTTCTCAAGCAATTCTCCAATATAAGTCGGAATCAGGAATTCTCCCTGACCACCATTCTCAAAGAACTCTACAAAGCCTTTCTCAAGCAAATCCATGAACTCTGGTCTCAACCCCCACATATTCATGGAAACTAAACTTTCCATATCCAGTTCTGTGTCCTTGCCGATTCCCTTTGTTTCAACAACTTCCTTGAGCCGGCCATCTTCCTCAACACAGATGCCTCTGGTAACAGTACCGTTATCGGATAATGTATTCTTAAGAACAAATCCTGCCATGCAGCAGTCTCCACCGTTCTTCAAGTATTCAGCCAGCTTCACAAATCCTTCTTTACCGTAGTAATCGTCAGCATTGATAACCACAAACGGCTCATGAATCTTATCCTTCGCTGCAAGAATGGCCTGTCCAGTACCCCAAGGCTTAGTTCTATTTATTGTTTTTTCTTTGTGCTTCTCAGGCACATCATCTATTTCCTGAAATGCGTATTCTATCTGAATTCCCTTGTTCTTCATTCTCTGACCAATAACCGCATCGAAATCCGCAAGGAGATCTTTTCTAATTACAAACACAACCTTGTTGAATCCAGCTTCCATCGCATCATAGATGGAATAATCCATAATGATATGTCCTCTGGCATCTACAGGCTCTAACTGTTTTATGCCGCCACCAAAGCGACTACCAATCCCAGCTGCCATGATTAACAATGTTAAATCCATTTCTTTCATATCCTCTCCACCCTCTCGGGCTTTTCTCTACTTTTCTTCTTTTCTCCCACGCCATCTGGTGTAGATGTTTTGTTCTCTTGTGTAGGTTTTATGGTTGGTTAGGGTGTTTGGTTTGGTTGTTTTTTTGTTCTTATGGGCTTTTCTACCCCATCCACCCGGAATACTGGTGCCTGTCACCTTTACAAAATTGTTACAGAATCAGACACCGCATACTATTACGGTTCTTTATCCCAATTTCAGCAATTCTGCCAATAACACCAGCCTTTGAACTATGACAATATACCACATCCAGCTTATAATGTCTAATCACTCTACTCACTGTTGGTGCCTGTCACCATTAACATAGTGTTAAATATTTCTCCTCTTTTCAGTGTGGTTATTTATAAATCCTAGTAATTAATATATAACATATAATCATTTATAGAATTGACTTGTAGTAATCCAGGTTCCAGCTACACTTACCTTCTCATAAATATTGCATACTTCCTGTATGTACATGTAGGTTTGCTCAAGTATAAATCTTCCTCAATAACGACTAACTGAAAGTAATTTTTTCGCTTCTAAGCAAATTCTTGTATTATTTAATCCATTCTCCACTTACCGGATCATTTACTCACTCCACAATCTCAAACTCCATCACTTCATCGTAATCATCTTTCTTACCACCCATGTATATCCAATATCTGACACACACTTCATCTCCTCTGTGGTATTCTTTATTCAAATCCTGTTTATGTGAATATCCGTATATACCGGGCGCGCCTTTTAATCCGCCTCCGTACTGGTTATACTTCTTGAACAATCCTTTGGTTTTTATTTCATTTATTACAACTGTTCCTTTTCTTGACTCATCCATAATTATTATTCCTTTGCAAACAGGTTAATCTATACGCCTGTCTTTCTTATTTATAGACACAGCTTCGCCATGACCGCAACATCTCCATCCCGACCCGACAAAACCATATAACATGAAATTATTCGCCCACAGCATATACTGTTGGGCGAATGTACTCATAATTCGTCTATTTATACCTTTACATACTAGCCTATACCTTAAACATTCTACATTAACAAGGAAATTATTGCAATAGTAAATAATTACCGAAGATGTAATATTTATGTATGGTTTATTGTGGATATTATATAGAGAAGTGGGTTATTACGGTAGTAGTTGATTTGTGTGCTGGCAAGGGTGGTGGGGCGGTATTATGGCACTAAACTATTAAAAAAGTCTCCGGAGCCGAAAGACACCAGAGTTCAGTCCAAGTTATAAACTAAAATATATCCAATTGTTCTTAACTATATAAGCTTTCTTAATCCTACAAACAGCTGTATTCATCTTATCCATCAAATATTCACTATAATATATATGATTCAAACAATTTATAGTTCTATCATTTCCAGTAACAATTCAGGAACAGGGATATATGCACCATTTTTCGAATGACATTCTATAACAAATGGTTTCTTTTTCTTATTTACACATGCTTTTTTTGTTCTAATATTAGGTTGAATGTAAAAAACCAACTTTTCAATATTTTTTACTTTGTTTTTACATTTAACAGATAGTTTTTTACATAGTTCCCTTTTCTCTTTTGTTATCATACTCGGAAGTGTTTTGTCCTGTGCCCCCGCAATTGTTGCAACAAGATATTCTTGATTATTTATGTATTTCTCAGGTAACCTATCAATCGTTTGACTAATCTGATCATACGCATGTGATATTTCCTTCTCTCTATTAGTTCCTTTCAATTCAATCATACAAACAACTTTACTAAGATTCCTCTCCGAAACAACCTTAGCATTCTTCTCTTCCTTCTTTGAAACAAGCATATAATCACACGCTCTCTCATTTTCTTTTGTATTTTTTAAAATACCGCCATCGACCTTAATCACCTCTACTTCATATCCATTATCAACCATAATTGGCATAATTGCTTTACTACCACTTTCTTCATCTTTAATAATATATCTTTGTCCACCCTTCAATCTTTTTTCCAATCCATTTTGTTTATTCATTAATACCCCTTTCATTTATCATAAATAGACTTGTATACTCTTCATTAATTATTTCCGAAACATCATCAATCATGTGTGAACTAATCTCACCATCATCACCATCTAAAAGATCAATTAATTTTTCATCCAGAGCACTTACTAATTTAATCGCCGTAAGATCATTCTTCTTAATTCTATAAACAGGTTTTTTGACTTTTGAAACATCAACCTGTTTGTTCTTATCAGCAATACAACCAGCGTAATAAGCATTATTCATGGTCATAAGCACATACGGACTATGCGTTGTAACAAAAACATTACCATTACAAATATTAACAAACTGAATAATAAAATCAATGATATCCTTTTGCAGCGATGGGTATATATGGGCTTCAGGTTCTTCAATTATTACAAAACTCTTCTCATCTCTAAGCATCAATACATAAAGAAAGTTCAAAAGCCACATAATCTCCTGTTGACCAGAAGATGCAAAATTAATTGCAATATCCTGATAATCATTCTCTCCTATATTCACCCTAAGAACTTCTTGTGACCGCTCACTTCTGTACTCCCCTTTCTGCATCTTTATTATTTGAGTTGAAATATCATGAACATCAAAAGTTCGATTACCTCTCGGGAAATATTTGAACGCATTATCAACACCGTCTTGATAAACACTTCTTACACCATCTATTAGTTCCAAAAATCGATTCATAACAAAATCAATGTTCTGAAGCGAATTCATAGTTGCTCTACTAGCTGAAAGAAGAGTAATCATACTCCTTCCAGCAGGGATATAATAAGTTGTCAGATCATCCTCAAATATTTCATTCACCTTATTCAATAAATATGCTCTATTTCGTGATTTATTTTCTCTCCCCAACTCTAATGAGAGCTGAATTTTTTCTGATTCTTCATACATAAGTAATGCTTCTTCCTGAAGTAACTTTATTTTTTTCTTTAATTTCGGTGAATAATCTTCCGTTATATATTTCTTTCCATTATATCGATTAGAAAGTTTACATTCAACCCAAACACCATCTGTAAATGAATAGTGAATATTGAAACTCGAGTCAAGCTCCCAACTATATCCAAATAGTTGAACAAATGTATCCTTTA
This sequence comes from uncultured Lachnospiraceae bacterium, assembly GCA_902793335.1. GTDB lineage: Bacteria > Bacillota > Clostridia > Lachnospirales > Lachnospiraceae > CAG-590. The sequence goes on along the minus strand of CADBCZ010000039.1, from coordinate 3,285 downwards.
TATCATGTGTAATATACTTATAAAACCATGTTGTTTTTTTTACTAGTTCACCATAATATGTTCCACTTTCCATCACTTGTATCAAAAAATTTGATATTATAGTCTTAAAATATCTAGAATAATATATACTTTTTGCAATAGTACTTTTTCCTGTGGCTTGTTCACCTATTAAAACATTAAATTTGTTTACATCCATTTCAAAATCCTTTACAGGACCATTATTTTTTATAATAATATGCTGCATTCCAACTATCTCCAACTTATAATTTGACATTTTTATATACTAGTCTATTAACTATATCACCACAAGAAATATAAGTCAACGTACGCCTACATTTGTGTTTTCATATATATATGACCAACAGCCAATTTTTTGTCACACCCAAATAAATAATAATCCAAAACAACTTTCTAATCCCGAACACGAAATTTCGGCAAACATCACTTATGGTATAGTATATTATATATATACAATCATCATAATTTAATTACTTAATGTATTTTTTATTTTGTTGCACCAAAGCAACAAGTTACCCTCTACATTATCACACCCTTCCAAATGTGCCAGTAAATGCCGTCTGTTCAACAAATATATAAAACACAGTATTTCTTTAGCGGTACGTTGCTTCTCTTCTTTTGATATTACCGTAAAAAAATTAAGATCATACATTGCCTTAGTTTGATCAAGTCTGTGACTTCCATTGTTCAAAATCAATCTATACATTAGATTCTCAAAGTAATCCTTATACTCCGTTCCAGACAAACACTCTAATATAGTATAATCTGTTGATACTTTATCTATTCCCTTTTTATATTGGAAGGTCGAGAATGCCTCAAGCATCTGCCTCATAATATTTCCTATTATCATTTCATATTCTTCAGCATTTCCTCTTGCAAAGTTATATATTATTTTCATCAACTCTGTGTACTCTTGACGCTTATCATATGAAAAATACATCAAAGAATTCTGTTTTAGTTCGTATGGTCTATATATTATTTTTTTATCTCTAAACTTTTCTTTACTAGCATCAATAAGCTCCTCAAAAATCTTTCCCGAATCATAAAATGTCAGTAAGTCATGTGTCATAACAACTATCTTGGTAAATATATTTCCCAACATATATTTTCCCATTTGGTATCTTAAAAAAGACATAATTCCAGCCTTATTCTCAATATCAAAACTAGAGACTGGATCATCAATTACTAAAAAGTATTCTCTATTATATGCATTTTTCTCTTCCTGATTCTGAAGTATACTTGCAAAGAAATAACATAAGCCTATAATGTTTCTCTCACCTTGCGATATCTGTGATGGTTTTACAGTTTTACCATTAGAAAGCAAAACATAATTTTCATTACGGTAATCAATTACAAGCCTTTCATTCGAAAAAAAAATGTATTTTAGATTGTTATTAATAATCGAAATTGCAACTTCAACGCTTCTTTGTTTTGCCTCTAATTCATCAACTTGTCCATTATCGGTTTCGTTGCAGTAATTTTTTTATTGTAATCTAATCGCTCAATCTCCAAATTCTCAAGAGCATCTTTTAATTGTATTATCAAATTAGAAATCCCTCGAATCTCCTGCTCACAAGGAGTATAAGGATTATCAATTTTACTTTGAATAATTGAATTGTTATTTACAATCATTTCATTTATCTTTTTTACCAAATTAATACACAACTGACTATTCTTAGAAAGTTTAATAAACGGCGTAAAATCTATGTCAATTTCGCACAAAAGGAATTTCCCAAGTGCTTCTTGGTGTTCTTCTACAGCCTTACTAAGAACTTTTTTAACACTCTTAATCAAGTCTTGCTTATATTCTTCTGATACTTTTTGTAAGCACATAGGACAAGTTCCAACCATATCATCAGAAAACGACTTTACAATATTATTCAAATGTGTAACATCACCAGACTGCACAAGACCAAGCAAATACTGCTCTCTCTCTGACAATTCCGGTTTTTCAATTTTAACTTTTAATAAATCTCGAATTTTCTCTTCATTATATTCTACAGATATTACCGGTGCCTTATCCAGAATAGTGGCATCTCCATGCTGTGCAATTCTCAATTCCTTTATTTTTTCATTGAAATCAATTATTAGTTGATCCCGTGTCTTTGTTGTTGTAACGGAAATAAACTTTTTATAAGTATCATCTCTAACACCAGTATTTTGACGATTTCCTTTTATCATTTTGTCTCTGCCAGACCAACAATCATCACCTTGCAAGGCAAGTCGCATTTCCCTTATATAATGCTTAGGCGATTTTTTATCATCTATATTTTCATACTCATTAACAATAGAACTTTGGACATCACATAATTCCTTTGCTTCACGAAGAATTCTTTGTGCCTCCTCCAACTGTCCTTCTATTTCAGCTTGCTGACCTAACATAATAATCGTTTCTAATCCCGAATCACGAAATTTAATATTCTTATCCACATAATCTTCATCAAATACAAAAATATGTGATTTCTCCTCTTCATTTAACACAATCGTATCACCCTTAACATCTATAAAATCAGATTGATAAATCGTTTCTATAGTTTCTCCCTTAACACTTCTAACTGCTTTAGCTAATGTACTCTTTCCCGCACCGTTACGCCCATATATCAACGCTCATTTTACGCTTTTAATCTTATTTCCTTCACATGGATTAAAGAATAACACATCCGTCAAAGATTCATAATTAGCACCTCTAAGTCTTATTCCCACAATATCCTTCAACATATACACCCTCCTGTACAGCTCCTATATTTAAAGTAATTATCTTTATAGCAATATAATCAATCCATATATACTATAGTCTATATATGTAAAAACGATTCCAACAAGGAATCCACCAATTATTCCATTTCTATCTTTCTCTGATTTCTTTTGTGTCTTGGGCTCTTCTTTATTTTCTTTCCTCTTTCACAGTTTAACTCCACCCCTTATTATACATGCTTTTCTAACAAATTTTATGCATCACCTAGTAAATCCATCTCATCAAATCAATCATATAAGGCACATAATAATATTATAATATTTATAGCATTATATTATTAGTTTACACACCATACAATATCCCATATGCAGAACCCATACGCATCATCCGTCAACATTTATCTTTATAGTCACTAATTATACTCCATATTTTCTAAAAAATCTATATCATCCCCCAAATTATCAGTCAATATCACAATAAAAAAGTGTCTTCGACACATCAACTCCCCTGCCCCTCAATCTTGAGGGGATTAGGGGTTGATTCTTATTTCAAAATCTTTCATAATAATCTTA